>NZ_JADOTX010000001.1:6479203-6787736 GCF_015751765.1 Micromonospora ureilytica | reverse complement strand
CCCAAGCCGCGGCACCTGAGCTGGGAGGAGGCGGCCAGCCCCGGGCTGGTCAACTCCACCGCGTACCGGCAGCTCGTCTCGCACCACGGCGCCAACATGAAGCAGGGCGACGTGGTGCTGATCTGGGGCGCCTCCGGGGGCCTCGGCGGGTACGCCACGCAGATGGCGCTCAACGGCGGGGCGATCCCGGTCTGTGTGGTGTCCTCACCGGAGAAGGCCGAGCTGTGCCGCCGGATGGGCGCGGAACTGGTCATCGACCGGGCCGCCGAGGGCTTCCGCTTCTGGAAGGACGAGGAGACACAGGACCCGGACGAGTGGCGGCGCTTCGGCGAGCGGATCCGCGAGCTGACCAGCGGCGAGGACCCGGACATCGTGTTCGAGCACCCGGGTCGGGAAACCTTCGGCGCCAGCGTCTACGTGGCCCGGCGCGGCGGGACCATCGTCACCTGCGCCTCCACCAGCGGTTTCCAGCACCAGTACGACAACCGCTACCTGTGGATGCACCTCAAGCGGATCGTCGGCAGCCACTTCGCCAACTACCACGAGGCGTGGCAGGCCAACCGCCTGGTCGCGCTCGGCAAGGTGCACCCGACGGTGTCCCGCACCTACCCCCTGGAGCAGACCGGCCACGCCGCGTACGAGGTGCACCGCAACGCCCACCAGGGCAAGGTCGGCGTGCGCTGCCTTGCACCCACCGACGGGCTGGGCGTACGCGACGGAGAGTTGCGGGCCCGACACGAGGACGCGATCAACCGGTTCCGGGGGCACTGACCGGCACCGCCGGTTCCGGGGCACTGACCGGCACCGCCGGGGCGGGTCCCGGCCGGACGGTGGAACGCTGGATGACCATTGCGCCGATCGCTCATTGTTCTTCCGCCCCCATTAGCGGATAACCCACCCGGATCGAACAAAGGGCCTCGGGGTAACCCCGGGGCCCTTTTCCGCGTCACGCTGCGTGTCGTCCGACCCGCCGGGACCTGCCAAGATCGCCGATTGGTCCAACCTCGCCGATCGCGGGAGTTGACCATGTAAAGAGGGCACGAAAGCTTCCCACCGCTCTTGCGAAGCACCCTGGGGCGTCTGCCAGTATGTCCCAATGCCCCAGCAGCAGTCCTCCCCTCTCGCGTTCTTCGATAACGCGAACTCGCAGCCAGATTTCACCGTTGGCCTGCGCGGATACAACACCCATCAGGTCGACGACTTCCTCGGCCGGATGACCGCCGCGCTGACCCAGTCCGAGCAGGCCCGTGCCGAGGCCGAGCAGCGGATGAACGACGCCCAGCGTCGGCTCCGCCAGGCCGAGCAGCGCATGAGTGCGCTGGAGCAGAAGCTCACCGACACGAACAAGCAGCTCGAAGAGAACAGCCGGCCCACCCTCTCCGGGCTCGGCACTCGCGTTGAGCAGATCCTCCGGCTCGCCGAGGAGCAGGCCAACGACCACCGCAACGAGGCCAAGCGCGAGTCGGAGGGCATCCTCTCCGCCGCCCGCCTCGAGGCCCGTGAGATCACCGACAAGGCCCGTGCCGAGGCCGCGGCCATGAAGG
Source organism: Micromonospora ureilytica (assembly GCF_015751765.1). Lineage (NCBI taxonomy): Bacteria > Bacillati > Actinomycetota > Actinomycetes > Micromonosporales > Micromonosporaceae > Micromonospora > Micromonospora ureilytica. The sequence goes on along the minus strand of NZ_JADOTX010000001.1, from coordinate 6,786,192 downwards.
CGAGCGCCGAGCGCGAGGCGGGCAACCTGCGCACGGCCGCCGAGCGCGAGGCCGCCGAGGTCCGGGTGCAGGCCCGTCGCGAGGCTGACACGCTGCGCGCCGACGCCGACCGTGAGACCAAGCAGCTGCGTACGGTCACCGCACACGAGGTGGCGGAGCTGAAGTCGACTGTCGAGCGGGAGGTCGCCACCCTCCGGGCCACCGCCGAGCGGGAGATCACCCAGCAGCGGGCGAAGGCCGCCCGGGAGGCTGAGGAGAAGCGCGCCGAGGCGACCAAGCTGCTCACCGACGCGCGGGACAAGCGCGACAAGGACCTGCAGGCCCTGGAGCTCCAGCTGGCCGAGCGGCGGGAGAAGGCCGAGCGCGAGGAGTCCGAGCGCCACGCCGCCCAGGTCTCGCAGACCCAGAAGATGGTCAGCGAGGCCGAGCAGCGTGCGCGGGCCGCGCAGGAGCGGGCCAAGGAGATCGAGCAGCGCGCCGAGGCGCGGCGGGTCGAGTCGGAGCGCAACGCCGCCGAGACGGTCGACAAGGCAAAGGCCCACTCGGAGAAGACCCTCAACGAGGCGAAGGCCGAGTCGCAGCGTCTGCTCACCGAGGCTCGCACCGAGGCGGAGCTGACCACGCAGGCCGCCCGCCGCGAGGTCGATGACCTCACCCGGCAGAAGGACGCGGTCACGTCGCAGCTGGGTCAGATGCTCTCCGGGCTCGCCGGCATCGTTCCGGGAATGCCGGCGCAGGCCGCTCCGGCTGCCAAGCCGGACGCCAAGAAGACCGAGGGCGGTCAGGAGCGGGTGCCCGCGGAGACCGCCGGCTGACGCGAGGCGTCAGGTCGGGGCATCGACGGCGCGAGGTGACACCGGGTAACCGGTGCCACCTCGCGCCGTATCCGTTTCCTCACCGGTGGTATCCGCCAACCGCAACAGAGTGAAGTAGCTCCCACAAGGCCCGTCCGTATCGCCCCAGCAGGGCCCGTTGCGTGTGAGGATGGGGGCATGTCGCACGGCGAGGAACTGTTCGCGCTCGGCGGGGACGTGACGACGGAGCCCAGCTTCGAGTCCGCTCTGCGGGGGTACGAGAAGAAACAGGTCGACCGTTATGTCGCGCGTGCTGAGCACGAGATCGCGACCCTCGCCTCCGAACGGGAACAGGCGTACACACAGATCCACAAGCTCGCCGGCCAGGTCGAGGTTCTCCAGCGCGACCTGACCCAGGTGCGCAAGCAGATGAACGTGGTCGACCGGGCGTCGTTCCGGCATCTCGGCCCGCGGGTCGAGTCGATCCTCACTCTCGCCGAGGAGCAGGCCGAGCAGATCCTCACCGACGCGAGCGGTGAGATCGAGGCCCGTCGTGCCGCGGCCGAGCACATCATCGAGGAGGCCCGCGAGCAGGCCGCGCGGGCTCTGAAGGACTTCGAGATCGCCCTCGCCGCCCGACGCGCGGAGGAGGAGCGGCACAGCTCCGCCCGGAGGGCCGAGGCCGAGGCGACCCTGCGGTCGGCCAAGGACGAGTCGGCGCAGCTGCGCAAGGCTGCGCAGGACGCGCTGGCGAAGGCCCAGCAGGAGGCCACCCAGCTACGGGACTCCGCCAAGGAGATCCACACCCGGGCCCAGCAGGAGGCCACCAAGCTGCGCGAGACGGCCCGCGAGACGTTGGCCAACGCCCGGCAGGAGGCCAGCGATCTGCGCGATGCCGCGAAGGAGGTGCACGCCAAGGCCCTCCAGGAGGCCAAGCGGCTCACCGACACCGCGACCGAGGCCGGGCGGGCCACCCACGCCAAGGCGCAGCAGGAGGCCAAGCAGATCATCGACGACGCGTCGATGGCCGGCCGGGCCACTCGCGCCAAGGCGCAGCAGGAGGCCGAGCGGCTGACGACGCAGGCCACCGAGTCGACGAAGCGCAGCCGCGCCGACACCGAGGCGTACGTGCAGCGGATGCGCACCGAGACCGAGGCGTACGTGCAGCACACCCGGGCGCAGACCCAGCAGGAGCTGGGCGCGTGGCGGGCCGGGGTGGAGCAGGAGGTCAACTCCCGGCGGGAAGCGGCCGATCGGGAGTTGGCGCAGCGACAGTCCACCGCCGAGCGGGAGTTCGCGAAGCGCCGCGACGAGTTGGACAAGCAGCACACGTCGCGTCAGCAGGAACTGGAGGCCGGGTTCGCCGGCCGTCAGCAGGAGCTGGAGAGTGGCTTCACGAGCCGCAGGGACGAGCTGGAGACCGAGTACTCCACGCGGAAGAACGAGCTGGAGACCGAGTACACCGCTCGCAAGAACGAGATCGAGCAGGGCGCGGCCGGCGTCCGTCAGGCGGCCGAGCAGGATGCGGCAGCGCTGCGCCAGCGGTCCGAGGCGGAGGCCGCTGAGCTGCTGAGCCGGGCCGAGACGGAGGCCGGCGACAAGCGCCGCGAGGCCGACGAGCATGTCGCGGCATCGCGGCGGCAGTTCGAGGAGTACGCGGCCACCACGCAGCAGCACCTGGCCACCACCCAGCAGCACCTGGCGGCGACCCAGCAGGAGTCGGCGGCGGGCCGGCAGCAGTTGGCCCACGTGATGCTGGAGATCGCCCAGGCCCAGCAGCAGCTCGCGGATCTGCGGCAGGAAACCTGGAAAGCCCGGCAGGAGTCCGACGAGTTCCAGCGTCAGATGTCCGAGCAGCGGTTGCAGAGCGTCACCGGCCCGATCGACGGCCCGACTGCGCCGGCCGCGGAGAACGGCGCGAGCGGAGGCGGGCCCGATGGTGGGGACGACGGCGTGAGCGTTGCCGCCGGCGCGGCCTCCGGGTCGGGTACGGGCACCGGGCTGAAGACGGACCCCGCCGACACCAGGCAGCCGGTGAATGCGGGCGCGGAGGAGTCCGGGCAGTCCACGACGCGGCCGGTGGCCGAGCCGATGACCACCGTGGACGGTGGGACGGCGAGCGCCGGGGTGGACGGGGAGCCGACCGTGGCCGCCGTTCCGGGCGAGGGTGGCCGGGGCGCCAAGCCCACCAAGATCACTAGCACCGGTGAGAACGGCAAGCGACCCACCAAGCCGACCACCGACGAGCGCAGCGCCAAGCCCAGCAAGGTCACCATCGAGAAGGAGTGACGGGCACCCGCCCGTCCAAGATTCACTTTTGCGTGGGGTGGCGTACGGGCGGGGTGGGGGTCCAGCCGGCTGCGCTGAGGGCGCGGCGGACGGTTTCGGCGACCTCGTGGGGGTCGGCGCGGACCAGCCAAGCTGGGAAGCGCAGAATCCGGTCGCCGCTGGTCCAGACGTCGTTCTGCCGGCGCATGTCCGCCGCCCACTGCTTGGCGTCCATGTGGTGCGCGCCGTCGATCTCCACCTGCACCCGCCACTCCCGCCAGTACGCGTCGAGCCAGCGGTTCCGGCCGGCCGCGTCGACCCGGTGCTCCTGAAGGTCGGGGGCGGGCAACCGGTGCCGGCGGCACAGCCGCACAAAGTCGATCTCGGAGAGCGCCTGTGCGCCGCCGGCGATGTCGCTGACGGTCTGCAGGATCAGCTGCCGGCGGGCGGCCCGAGGGAGGACGTCGAGCACCACCCGCAACTCCTCGGGCAGCACCCGGCGTTGCTGGCAGCCGGCGGCCAGCACCGCCTGCGCCTCGTCCACGCCGGCCGCCCAGCCAGCCGCGTCCACCAGGGCCCGCGCCGTCGTGGTGCGCGTCGGGCGGGCACGTTGGAGATGGGCCTCGGGTAGGACCGTTGTGCGGTGGACCAGGACGGCTGGCATGTCGATCGGAAGTCGACGCAGGGTGCTCCGCGCGGCACGGCGAGCTGCCGGCACCAGCACGTGCAGCGGCTCGCGCCGCAGTCCCCGTACCCCGGCTTCGGCGGCGGCGGACACCCCGGCCAGCACCGCCCCCGGCCCGGCTGCCAACACCGCCACCCAGAGCTGTTGATCGCGGGTGAGTCGGCCGTTGCCGGCCAGCAGAATCCCGCGACAGATCGACCGCCACCGACCGGACCGAATCCGGCCTCGCACCGTCCCCTCGCTGAGCAGGCTGGCGACCTGCGCGGTCGTCAGCACCCCCGCCTGCTCGAAGGCGAGCCAGTCGAGTGCGTCGGCGTCATCGGCGGGCAGCATCCGGACAGCTTTCGCCGTTGAACGCCGCCGTACCACCAGATCTTGGACAGTTTCCGTTAGGTCCTAACGGAAACTGTCCAAGATCTGGTGGTGGGCAGAGGTCGGGGGCCTGCACGTCGACCTTTCCGGGCCGTTCAATCTGGCCCGAGGCGCCGACGGTGGTTGGGTGGGGCACATGGAGCACCAGATTGACGGTCTCGTCGTCGATGGCGACCATGAGGTGGCTACTCTGCTGGGGCGCTGGGAGATGATCAAAAACGTTGCGTTGTCCCGCCGCCAGTCGATCGAACTGATGAAGGAAGTTGTGGCCTCATGGACCTGACCGGCGCGCTCTGGCGCACATCCAGCCGTAGCGGCAACGGAGACCCGACCGGTCCGGTGCTGGTGTTCGCGCCTGCCGCGTGGCGGGCGTTCGTGGCCGTTGCCCGTCGCCCGAGCGCCTGAGCCGGGAGGTCCCTGGTGCCACAGCACGGCCCGTCCGGCGACGACCCGGACGTGACCCCCGGCCCACCACCGGCGGAAAACCCACAGCCGGCGGAGACGCGAGCACCGGAAGAGACGCCACCGGCGGAAGCGCCAGCACCGGTGCCGGTTCCCGCCCCGGGGATCGATCCGGATGAGCCGCCGGCGGTCCCGTCCGGAAAGTTCGGCACACCGGGGCGGCCACTGCGCCGCAGCAGCTTCCTGATCGGCTTCACCGGTGCGCTGGGCGTGCTGCTGGCGTACACCCTCTATCTGGGGATTCGCAATGCCGGCGGCATCCTCGTGCTGGTGGTGATCGCGCTCTTCCTCGCGGTCGGCCTCAACCCGGCGGTGGTCCGGCTGGGCCGCTGGGGTGTGCCGCACGGCCTGGCGGTGGCGGCTGTCGCATTGACGGTGGTGCTGCTGCTCTGCGGCGGCGTGGTGGCGCTGGTCCCGCCGATCGTCACCCAGTCGGGGCAGTTCATCGACCAGATCCCGAGCCTGCTCGACGAGTTGCGCCGCAACCCGACGGTCAATGACCTGGTGGAGCGGTACGACGTGGTGGAGCGGGTGCAGGGTGCGGCCAACGCGGAGACGGTCGGGCGGGCGCTCGGCGGGGTGCTGGGCGGCGCACAACTGATCTTCGGCACGGTGTTCCGGACGCTTACCGTGCTGGTGTTGACGATCTACTTCCTGGCCTACTTCGACCGGCTGCGTTCGCTGGGGTACTCGTTGGTGCCTCGGTCCCGGCGGCACCGGGTGCAGCTGATCGGCGACGAGATACTGGCCAAGGTGGGCGCGTACATGGTCGGCGCGCTGAGCATCGCGGTGCTGGCCGGTGCGACCACCTTCATGTTCGCGCTGATCGTCGACCTGCCGTACCCGTTCGCGCTGGCCGTGGTGGTCGCGGTGACCGACCTGATCCCGCAGATCGGCGCCACCCTGGGCGCGGTGATCGTGAGCCTGGTCGGCTTCGCCGCCGACCTGCCCACCGGCATCGCCTGCGCGGTCTTCTTCCTCATCTACCAGCAGGTGGAGAACTACCTCATCTACCCGAAGGTGATGCGGCGCTCGGTGGAGGTCAACGAGGTGGCCGCCCTGCTGGCCGCGCTGCTCGGGGTGGCGCTGCTGGGTGTGGTGGGCGCGCTCATCGCCATCCCCACGGTGGCCGCGCTGCAACTGATCCTGCGCGAGGTGGTGCTGCCCCGCCAGGAGCGCCGCTGAGCGTCGGCCGGGCCTGACCAGCGGCCCGGCGGCCTGACCAGCGGCCCGGCCGGGGACGGGCGGGTCAGTCCGCCTTGCTGGCGGCCGGGCCGGGGACGGGCGTGTCGGCGAAGGCGGCCACCGTCCGGTCGGCGTACGCGCTGACGTCGCCGGCCTCCATCGGGCCGTCCCAGGTCGTCGGCAGCGGCACCTCGACGGCCGGGTTGACCCGTCGGACGATCTCGTCGAGCACCGTCTCCGCGTCGCCCACCCAGAGGTGCTTGGCGCCCGGCACCCCGACCACCTCGGCCTGTGGCACGGCGGCGAACCGCTCCCGCGCCTCGGCCGGGCGCAGATAGTCGTCGAACTCCGGCACGAGCGCCACCAGCGGCCGACCCGAGTTGGCCCAGGTGGCCAGGTCATCAGGGGCGGAGAAGCGCAGCGGCGGGGAGAGCAGGACGGCCCCGGCGATCGTCGGGTCGCAGCCGTACTTCAGTGCCAGGTCGGTGCCGAACGACCAGCCGACGAGCCAGATGTTGGGCAGCTCGGCGAACTCCGCGTACTCGATGGCGGCGGCCACGTCGTACCGCTCGCCCACGGCGCCGTCGAAGGCTCCCTCGCTGGTGCCGCGCACGCTGCTGGTGCCCCGGGTGTTGAATCGCAGCACCGCGAGGTCGGCCAGGGCGGGCAGCCGCCAGGCCGCTTTGCGGAACACGTGGCTGTCCATCATTCCGCCGTGGGTGGGCAGCGGGTGCAGACAGACCAGGGTGGCCACCGGCGGCCGGTCGGCCGGCAGGGCCAGCTCACCGACCAGCCGTAGACCGTCGGCGGTGTGCAGCTCGATGTCCTCCCGGCGGCCGGGCAGGATCGACGACGCGCGGATCGCTGTGCTCACCGCCCAAGTCTGTCGCGAAGTCGCCGCCACCGCCCGCCCAGGCACGAACAGGGTGACCCAGGTCGCTCAGTAGCGTGGGGCACCGCGGCCGCGCTGCACCGCCGGGCCGCGCCGGTCCCGGGCGCGCCAGCAGCCGCTGTGCCAGTGCCGCCGGTCGGTCAGGTCACCCAGGCCGTCCGCCGGCCAGGCCACCAGGTGCGCCACCCCGGGTGGGATCTCCTGGTTGCAACCGGGGCAGCGGTACGTCTTGACCGACGCGTTCGCGCCGATGCCGCGTACCTGCCAGGCGCCGTCGGTCCACTGCTGCACCGAGGCGACGCCCTGCCGGACCCGGTCGGCGTCCAGGTTGGCGTTATCGTCCCGGCGAGGGCGATTGCGACGGGGGCTCACAGTCACCAAGCGTACGTCCGGTGGGTGCGGCCGTCCGGGGCGGTCACCAGGTCGCGGGCCGGTCCAGGTGCTCGGCGACCTGCGCCCCGCCCAGCACCGTGGCCGCGTCCTCCCCGGTGAAGCCCTTGTTCGGCCAGCCCCAACCGGCGGTGAGATGAGCCTTCGGTATTCCAAGTAGCTCCATCATCCCGCCCTGCGGGTAGCGGTAGGCCTGCCTGCCGTCCGCCGTCGCGTTGGGCTCCCTGCGCTCACCAGCGATGCTGCGCGCGTATTGAAGCCGCACCTCCATCGAGCGATCCCCCCGCCCGTTGACGATCAGCGAGACGTCCAGCGTGGCCGGGAGGTTGGCCACGTTGACCTCGCAGCCAGCCTTCCACGCCCCTGCCGGCAACGCCGTGAGCCGCACCGGAGCGCTGCATTGGTGCGCCACATCCAGGCGGAGGGCATTCTTGGCCACCCGCAGCGCCGCGTCGGTGGGCGCCTCCGTGCGCAGGCGGGCAAAGAGGCCGGGCACCGGCTGCCACCGCAGCACCCAGATCGGAACAGCGCCGCTCGTGGAGGACCGATCCAGCTGACCGTCGTAAGGCTTGTCCGCCGGCTCCGGGATGAGCCTGTCGCCCTCCAGGTGAACCTCCTCGGCCACGGCGGCGCTGCGGGCGAGGTAGAAACTGACCGGCGCGGGGCCGCCCAGATCAAGCTCGGCGCTCTCCAGGCCGGCCGCCGATCGCCAGCTCAGGTAGCGAGCGCGGGCCGGGTCGACGCCGAAGTGCAGCAGACCGGGGTCCTTTCCGACCAGATCAGGTCGGGCGAGTGCGCCTGGCACCCCGGGCGCCGCCGCCGGCGTGGCCGACCGGGCTGCCGGTTTCGCCCCCGTCCAGGGCACCTCCACGGGCAGCCCACCGCCACCCGCCACCCCGAGGCCGAGCACCGCCGCGACGCCGAGCGCCGTCCCGCCCACCGCGGCCCGTCGCCGCGTCCGTCGGGCCCGGCCCCGGGCAACCGCCCCACTGGTCAGCCGGTCGATGTCCACCTGGCCGTCGGCGTGCTCCCGCAGGGTTGAGATGATCCGCTGGTCGAGGTCCATTACGGTCGGCTCCCGTTGGTGGCCGGGGCACCGCAGCGCTCCCGGAGGTTGGCGAGCGCCCGCATCGCGTGGGTGCGGACGGTGACCGGCGAGCAGTCCAGGATCTGCGCGATGGTCGCGTCGTCCAGGTCCTCGTAGTAGCGCAGCACCAGGACCGCCCGCTGGCGGTCGGGCAGGCCGAGGATCAGCCGCCACATCTCGTCCCGGTCGGCCGCTTCGCCGCCGAGGTCGCCGCGGTGCGGCCGGTCCACGAACGTGTCGATGGCCAGTTCGCGGTTCGACCGGCGGCGCCACCAGGAGTTGTTGGCGTTGACCAGCATCCGGCGCACGTACACGTCGGGCCGGTCCGCCCGAGAGATCTTGCGCCAGTGCACGTACGCCCGGGACAACACCTCCTGGGTGAGATCCTCGGCCCGGTGCTCGTCACCGGTCAGCAGCCGGGCGAGCCGAACGAGGGCCGGGCCGCGGCTGCCGACGTACTCCTCGAAGGTCACATACTGCAGACGCGGTCAGGACCCGCAGGCGTTGACCCGGTCAGCGGTGCGAGTGGTCGCGGAAGCCGCGGCGGGTCTTGCGGCCCAGGTAGCCGGCGGTCACCAGGTGCTCCAGCAGCGGCGCGGGCGCGAAGCCCGGCTCGCGCAGTTCCAGGTACAGCTCGCGCTGGATGGCCAGCGCGACGTCCAGCCCGACCACGTCGAGCAGCTCGAACGGGCCCATCGGGTAGCCGCAGCCGAGCTTCATGGCGTGGTCGATGTCGTCGGCCGTCGAGTAGCTGGCCTCCAGCATCTTCACCGCGTCGTTCAGGTACGGGAAGAGCAGCGCGTTGACGATGAAGCCGGACCGGTCGCCGCAGACCACACCGGTCTTGCCGAGCGCGGCGCAGACGGCGCGGGCGGTGGCGGTGGCCTCCGGCGAGGTGCGGATGGTCCGGACCACCTCGACCAGCGGCATGACCGGCGCCGGGTTGAAGAAGTGCAGTCCCACCACGTCGGCCGGTCGGTGGGTGGCCATCGCCACGTCGATCACCGGCAGCGACGAGGTGGTGGTGGCCAGCACCACGCCCGGCTTGCAGATCTCGTCGAGGCTCGCGAAGAGGGCCTTCTTGACGCTCAACTCCTCGACCACCGCCTCGACCACGAGGTCGACGTCGGCGAGGTGGTCGAGCGTGGCCGACCAGCTGATCCGGCCCAGGGCGGCGTCCCGGTCGGCCTCGGCTAGCTTGCCGCGCACCACGCCCTTGTTCAGCGAGGTCTTGACCGCCTCGCAGACCTTCGCGGACTTCTCCATCCCGCGGGTCACCGAGACGACTTCGTAGCCGGCCTTCGCGAAGACCTCGATGATCCCGGTGGCCATCGTCCCGGAGCCGACGACGCCGACCTTGGTGATGGCGCGCGCGCCGTCGGCGAGCGCCGACTCCGCGGCCAGCGGCGTCGCCTCATCGGGTACGACCACCGGGGAGCCGGGCCGCTCGTAGGTGTAGAAACCCCGGCCCGACTTCCGGCCGAGCAGCCCCGCCGTCACCATCTGCTTGAGCAGCGGCACCGGTGCGTGCCGGCGGTCCCGCCCGCCGCGCCGGTACATGGTGTCCAGGATCTCGTACGCGGTGTCCAGGCCGATCAGGTCCATCAACGCCAGCGGGCCCATCGGCAGGCCGCAGCCGAGCTTCATGGCGGCGTCGATGTCCTCCCGGGTCGCGTAGTGCGACTCGAACATGCCGACCGCGTGGTTGAGGTAGCCGAAGAGCAGCGCGTTGGCGATGAAGCCGGCCCGGTCGTTGATGGTGACGTCGACCTTGCCGAGCCGGGCGCAGAGCGCTTCGACGTCGGCGACCACCTCGGGTGCGGTGACGACCGTGCGGACCACCTCGACCAGCTTCATCACCGGTGCCGGGTTGAAGAAGTGGATGCCGATGACCTGGTTGGGGCGGCTGGTGGCCACCGAGATCTCGGTGACGCTCAGCGACGAGGTGTTGGTGGCGAGGATCGTCTCCGGTCGGCAGACCCGGTCCAGCTCCGCGAAGATCCGCTGCTTGAGGTCCAGGTGCTCGGGCACCGCCTCGATGACCAGGTCGACGGAGTGCAGCGCGTCCAGGCCGACCTTGAAGTGCACCCGCTCGTGCAGGGCGTCGCGGTCCGCCTCGGCGAGCTTGCCCTTGGCGACCGCCCGGTCGGTGGAACCCTTCAGGGTGGCCCGGCCACGTTCCAGCGCCGGCGCGGAGATCTCCACGGCCACCACGTCGATGCCGTTGCGGGCGAAGACCTCGACGATGCCGGCACCCATGGTGCCCAGCCCCACCACGCCAACGGTGCTGAACTCGCGCGCCACGACCGACCTCCCCAGAGACTCCGCACGGCCACTGAACGGCCGCTAAGGTTATGCGCGCGAGTCTGCCACCTGACGGTGAGTTGTCGAGACGCCGTGGCATATTTCACCCACGGCCCAGCCGTGCCCAGCGCGGCCGACACCTGGACCGCCTATCCGACGACCGGCAAGCTGGTCAGGGCCAACAACTCCGCGACGAACTCCGCCGGGCGCTCCAGGTGCGGGCTGTGACCGCAGCCGGGCAGCACCACCTCGTGGTACGCGCCGCCGGCAGCCGCGTACCGGTCGAGCACCGCCCGGGTCTGGCCGACCATCGGTTGCGGTGGGCAGGCGTCCGCGCCGGGCCAGCCGGGCACGAGATCCAGCGAACCCAGGTACGCCAGGTCGAAGAGCGAGGTGTCCGAGACGATGACGTCGACGTCACCGCGTACCCAGGTGACCGGCGGTTTCTCGGCGACGGCCACCAGCTCGTCGGCGAGCCGGAACCAGGTCGGCGCGAGCGCGTTGAGCACCCCGCGCTCCCCCGGCGCGGTGCCCGGCCAGTTCTCCGACGGCACCGCCGTGCCCGGGTAGTTGTCGTCCCCGGTAGCTGTGGAGAGCACGGTGTCCAGCAGCAGATCCTCGTCCGCGCCCAGCGAGGCGGGATCGGCCACATAGGTGGCGCGCAGCACGGCGCGCGGGCTGGCCGGCGCGTCCGCGCTCCGGTCGCCGGCCGCGAGTCGGGCGACGAAGTCCGGGTTCGCCGTGCCGGCGCCGGTGCCGGCGAAGTCGGCTGTGGTCGGCGTGCCGGTCAGGTCACGGGTGCCGCCGAAGCCGTACGGGGAGACCGGCGCGGCGAGCAGCAACGCCCCCACCCGGTGCGGATGGTCGACCAGGAGGCGCATCGCGACGCCGCCGCCGAGGGAGTGCCCGACCACCACCGGGCGCGCGTCGGCGTCGAAGAGCGTCGGGTCGTCCAGGAGGGCGGCCACGTCGTCGGCGAAGTCCCGCAGGCCCCGGGTGGCGTCCACCGGGGCCGTCGCGGAGTCGCCGTACCCCCGCAGGTCGGGGGCGACCACCCGCAGCGTCGGCGGCAGACGCCGGACCAGCGGCTCCCAGAACAGCGCGGACGAGCAGTTGCCGTGGATCAGCAGCACCGGCGTGCCGTCCGGCGGGCCGGCCACCCGTACCGCCTGGGTGATGCCGTTCGCCGTCACGGTCCGCTGCTCGGTCTCCATCCGCGGCATGCTGCCACGGGTGTCCCCGTCGGTCCAGGTGTCGGACCGCCACCCAACGGAGCTGCCCGGTGTGGCCGACCGCCAGGCGATCAGCGACGTGCGCCCGGCGGCGCGGCCAGCGGTAGCGGCAGCGTCGGTCGGACGTCACGCCGGGACGGGCCGAAGCTCAGCCCGACCGGATCGGTGAGCGCCACCCCGGGGTCGAACAGGCGCAGCTCGGTACGGCCCAGCCGGATCACGTCACCGTCGGAGAGTCGTTCCACCTCGGTGATCCGCCGGTCGTTGAGCCAGGTGCCGTTGGTGGAGCCCAGGTCCCGCAGGGACGGGCCCTCCGGCGCCAGCCACACCTCGGCGTGGCGACGGCTCAGGTGCGGGTCGTTGATGACCACCTGACCGGTCGGCGCGCGACCGATCACCTGTGGTTCGCCCCGCATGCGAAAACTCGCGCCGCGCATCGGTCCACCCGCGACCGTCAACAGCGGCATCAGTTCCGGATGTTCCTCCATGGACAGTCAGCCCTCCACCCCACACCGTCACTCCGCGCGTCAGCTTGCCATCAGACGGTAGTCGTCAGTACCGACCGGCCGGTCAGCCTCTCGTCACCTCCCGGCCACCTGCCGTTCGACGATTCGGGCGGGCCGCATCCGCCACCTACGCCCTGACCTGCACTGATCAACGATCGGTCGGGTCGGTGCGACGCCGGTCCCCCCGGCTCGAATCGGGGACCCTACCGGTGAGTAATCCTCGGGTCTAGACTTCCGCCATGACGGCAGTGCATATCCCGGGCGTTCCGGTCATCGATGCGGGCCAGTTGGTTTCCACCAGCCCCGCGACCGGCGCCGAGGCCGGTCGCCTGCCGGTCGCCACCGAGGCCGACGTGCGGCTGGCCGTCGACCGCGCCCGCGCCGCCGGCGAGTGGTGGGCCGGCCTGGGCTTCGCAGGCCGCCGCCAGCGCATGCTGCGGTGGCGCGCCCTGCTCGCCAAGCGCATCGAGCAGTTGGCCGAATTGGTGCACGTCGAGGGCGGCAAGCCGGTCGCCGATGCCATCGTCGAGATCGTCACCGCGATCGAGCACATCGACTGGGCCGCCCGCAACGCCGGCCGTGTGCTCGGCCCACGCCGGGTCCGGTCCCGGCTCATCCTCGCCGAGTTCTCCGCGCACCTCGAATACCAGCCGTACGGGGTGGTCGGCGTGATCGGGCCGTGGAACTATCCGGTCTTCACGCCGATCGGCTCCGCCGCGTACGCCCTCGCCGCCGGGAACGGCGTGGTGCTCAAGCCGAGCGAGTACACGCCCGCCGTCGGCCAGTGGCTGGTGGACAGCTTCGCCGAGGTGGTGCCCGAGCAGCCGGTGTTCACCGCCGTGCACGGGCTGGGTGACGTGGGCGCGGCGCTGTGCCGCTCCGGGGTCAACAAGCTGGCCTTCACCGGCTCCACGGCCACCGCCCGCAAGGTGATGGCCGCCTGCGCCGAGACGCTGACCCCGGTGCTCATCGAGGGCGGCGGCAAGGACGCCATGATCGTCGACAGCGACGCCGACCTGGACGCGGCCGCCGAGGCGTGCGTCTGGGGCGGCATGACCAACGCGGGCCAGACCTGCATCGGCATCGAGCGGGTGTACGCCGTCGACGCCGTCTTCGACACCTTCGTCGACAAGGTGGTGGCTCGCGCCGGCCGGCTGACGGTCGGGCCGGAGGGCACCGACATCGGGCCGATCACCATGCCCAAGCAGATCGACGTGATCCGCCGGCACATCGACGCCGCGATCACGTCCGGTGGGCGCGCCGTGCTCGGCGGCCCGAGCGCCGTGCAGCCGCCGTACGTCCACCCCACCGTGCTGGTGGACGTCCCGGAGGAGTCGGCCGCCGTCCGCGAGGAGACCTTCGGCCCCACGCTGACCATCAACCGGGTCCGCGACGCCGACGAGGCCGTCACCCGCGCCAACGCCCTGTCGTACGGCCTCGGGGGTTCGGTCTTCGGCCGGCGGCACGCGGTGGCCATCGCCCGGCGACTGCGCTCCGGGATGGCCTCGATCAACTCCACGCTGACCTTCGCCGGCATGTCCACCCTGCCGTTCGGCGGTGTCGGCGACTCCGGCTTCGGTCGGATCCACGGGGAGGACGGCCTGCGTGAGTTCGGCCGGTCCAAGGCGATCACCCGACGTCGCGCCCGGTCGCTGCTGCCGTCGATGACCTTCGACCGCACCCCCACCGACGTGGCCCGGCTCGTCAAGGCGATCAAGGCGATGTACGGAAGGTGAGTGTCGGATAACCGATCATCGAGAAAGATCGGTGCATCCACATGTTTATACGCCGTGGTCACGGCGGTACATTGCGTTAAATGGGCCCCAATCGATTGCGCTACCGCCTTGTCGACAGTGAGCAGTCGTGGGCCGCCCGGCGGCGTCGGCACCGCTCGGACTGGCTGGCGCGCACCTTCCCCGACATCGGTGACATGCACGTGGTCGACCTCGGCGGCCGGCTCGGCACCTGGCACCGCGCCACCGTCCGACCGGCCCGCGTGACAGTCGTCAACCTGGAGCAGCCGCCCTCCGTCGTCCCCGAATGGGCCCACGTCGAGCAGGCCGACGCCTGCGACCTGCCCGCGCACCTGACCAAGGGCACCTACGACCTGGTCTTCTCGAACTCGGTGCTGGAGCATGTGGGCGGGCACGAACGCCGGATCCGCTTCGCCGCTGCCGCCCGCTCACTGGCCGACCGACACTGGGTGCAGACGCCCTACCGCTACTTCCCCATCGAGCCACACTGGATCGCGCCGGGGATGCAGTTCCTGCCGGTGCGACTGCGCACCGCGTTCGCCCAACGCTGGCCGTTGGGGCACAAGCCCACCCGCAGCCACGCCGCCGCCATCCACCAGGTGCTCTGGACCGAACTGTTGGACCGCTCGCAGATGCGCCACTACTTCCCCGACTCGTCCATGCTGGTGGAGCGGGTGTTCGGCCTGCCGAAGTCACTGATCGCGGTGCGCACCGGCTAGCGCGGCGATCAGAAGAGGGTCAGCTCGTCCTTCACGATGCCGCGCAACCTGTCGTAGTCCACGACCACACACCGGATGCCCCGATCGGTGGCGAGCACCCGGGCCTGCGGCTTGATCTCCTGGGCGGCGAAGACCCCGACGACCGGGCTGAGCAGCGGGTCACGGTTCATCAACTCGAGATAGCGGGTCAACTGCTCCACGCCGTCGATGTCGCCACGCCGCTTGACCTCGACGGCGACCGAGCCCGAGTTGGCGTCCCGGCACAGCAGGTCGACCGGGCCGATCGCCGTCATGTACTCGCGGCGCACCAGCGTGAACCCCTCGCCCAGGGCACCCGGGTTGGCGGCCAGCAACTCCTGCAGGTGCGCCTCCACCCCGTCCTTGCGCAGGCCCGGATCCACACCCAACTCGTACGAGGTGTCCTGGAATATCTCCTCCAGGGTGATCCGCAGCTCCTCGCCAGCCTTGTTGACGACCCTCCACACACCGGGGGCCTCCTCCAACCGACACGGCGGGCTCATCCAGTTCAACGGCTTGTACGCCCGGTCGTCGGCGTGAATAGACACCGACCCGTCCGCCTTCACCATCAGCAACCGGGTGGCCAGCGGCAGGTGCGCCGAGAGCCGTCCGACATAGTCCACCGAGCACTTCGCAATGACCAACCGCACCCGACGAGGGTAGCCGAGCACCCACCGGTCGCCAGCGAGCGGCACTGGCGCGTCGATGCGATGCTGAGACCGTGTTCGAAGTCCTCACCGGCACCGGTCTCGCCGCCTCGGCGGGGCTGAACGCCTACATACCCCTGCTCATCCTCGGTCTGCTTGGCCGTTACACCGACCTGATCGACCTGCCCAGCGGCTGGACCTGGCTCGGCAACGGCTGGGTCATCGCCATCATGGCCCTGCTGCTCGCCGTCGAGATGGTGGCCGACAAGGTGCCAGTGGTCGACCACATCAACGACGTGGTGCAGACAGTGGTCCGGCCCACCGCCGGCGGCCTGGCCTTCGGCGCCGGCTCCTCGTCGGAGACGGTGACGGTCAGCGACCCGGGGAGCTTCTTCTCGTCCCACCAGTGGGTGCCTGTCGTCACCGGCGTACTGCTGGCGTTGGGCGTGCACCTGCTCAAGTCTGCGGCCCGCCCGGTGATCAACGCGACCACCGCCGGTTTCGGCGCCCCGGTCGCCAGCACCGCCGAGGACGCCACGAGCGTGGTGGTCTCCCTGGTGGCGATCATCCTGCCGGTGCTGGTGCTCGTCGTCCTGGTCGGCCTGGCGTTCTTCACCTTCTGGTTCTTCCGTCGCCGATCAGAACGGCGCCGCGAACGAGAGGCGGCCCGCGCTGCCGGCTTCCGCGTCTGATGGGCGGGCGGGCTCGCCGTACCGGGGTTTTGCGGGCCGACAAAAGCCTAGTATCGGGGCAAGAGCCTAGAGGAGGTCGGCATGACCGCAGCGTTGGAGATGCCCCGAGTCCAGGAATGTGTGGTCGCCGCGTGCGCGTACAACCAGTCGGGTGACTGCCACGCCTTCGCCATCACGATCGGCAGCATGGATCACGCCCACTGCCACACCTTCGTCGAGTCGCCCGTCCGGGGCGGTGTGGAGAGCATGATCGCGCAGGTGGGCGCCTGCCAGCGCTCCGACTGCCGACACAACGAGCAGCTGGAGTGCCACGCGGCGTCCATCCGGGTCGGCCCGGACAACGACATGGCCGACTGCATGACCTACGCCGGCCGCTGACCAGCCGGGGCGACGCCTGATCAGGGCAGGTCGTTGGCGCGACGGATCACCGTCACCAGGTCGTCGATGATGCCGGTGAGGGCGAAGTCCCTCGGGGTGAAGACCCGGGCGACGCCGGCCGCCCGGAGCGTGTCCGCGTCACTGGCCGGGATGATGCCGCCCACGACCACCGGCAGGTCCGCCCGGCCGGCGGCGCGCAGCCCGTCGAGTACCGCGGGCACGGCGGCCAGGTGCGACCCGGAGAGCACGGACAGCCCGACCAGGTCGACGTCCTCCTCCACGGCGGCGGCGACGATCTGCCCCGCGGTCAACCGGATGCCCTGGTAGACCACCTCGAAGCCGGCGTCGCGGGCGCGTACCGCGATCTGCTCCGCGCCGTTCGAGTGCCCGTCCAGGCCGGGTTTGCCGACCAGCAGCCGCAGCCGGCCGCTGCCCAACTCCCGCGCCGTGGCGGCGACCCGCTCGCGGACCGCCGCGAGGCCCGGCTCACCGCCGCCGCCGGTGGCACCGGCCAGGCCGGTAGGTGCCCGGTACTCGCCGAAGACCTGGCGCAGCACGCCGGCCCACTCGCCGGTGGTCACCCCGGCCCGCACGCACTCCAGTGTGGCCGGCATCAGGTTGGTGGTGGTCGCGGCGTCCGCGCGAAGCCGGGCCAGCGCCGCGTCGACGACGGTCGCGTCCCGATCGGCCCGCCACCTGTGTACGCCGTCCACGGCGGCCGCCTCGACAGCGGGATCGACCTGCTCGACGGCGCCCGCACCGGCGGCGGTCAGCGGAGAGGATTCGGTCTCGGTGTACCTGTTGACCCCGACCACCACGTCGGCACCGGACTCCATCCGCCGGCGGCGTTCGGCCAGCGACGCGACGAGCGCGCTCTTGAGGTAGCCGGTCTCCACGGCAGCGACGACGCCGCCCAGCTCCAGCACCTTGTCCAGCTCGACCCGCGCCCCGGTGACGACCTCGTCGACAAGCGCGGTCATCACGTGCGAGCCGGCGAAGAGGTCGGGGTATTCGAGCAGATCCGACTCGTACGCCAGGACCTGCTGCATCCGCAGCGACCACTGCTGGTCCCAGGGGCGGGGCAGGCCGAGCGCCTCGTTCCAGGCGGGCAGTTGGACCGCGCGGGCCCGGGCGTCGCGGGACATCGTCACGCCGAGCATCTCCAGCACGATGCGCTGGATGTTGTTCTCCGGCTGGGCCTCGGTGAGGCCGAGCGAGTTGACCTGCACTCCGTAGCGGAACCGCCGTTGTCTGGCGTCGGTGACGCCGTACCGGTCCCTGGTGATCTCGTCCCAGAGCACGCCGAACGCGCGCATCTTGGCGATCTCCTCGACGAAGCGCACCCCGGCGTTGACGAAGAACGAGATCCGCTGGACCACGTCGCCCATCCGCTCGGCCGGCACCTGACCGGAGTCCCGGACCGCGTCGAGCACGGCGACGGCGGTGGCCAGCGCGAAGCCGACCTCCTGCACGGGCGTGGCGCCGGCCTCCTGGAGGTGGTACGAGCAGATGTTGACCGGGTTCCACCGGGGCATCTCGCGCAGCGTGTACGCCACCACGTCGGCGGTGAGCCGCAGCGATGCCGCGGGCGGAAAGATGTAGGTGCCCCGGGACAGGTATTCCTTGATGATGTCGTTCTGGGTGGTGCCGGCACAGCGGGTCAGGTCGGCGCCCTGCTCCAGCCCGACGGTGCCGTACAGGGCGAGCAGCCACATCGCCGGGGCGTTGATGGTCATCGAGGTGTTCGTGTCGGCGAGCGGGAGACCGTCGAAGAGCGCCCGCATGTCGCCGAGGTGGGCCACCGGCACACCGACCCGGCCGACCTCGCCGGAGGCGAGTTCGTGGTCCGGGTCGTACCCGGTCTGGGTGGGCAGGTCGAAGGCGACCGAGAGGCCGGTCTGCCCCTTCGCCAGGTTGCGGCGGAAGAGGGCGTTGGTCGCCGCGGCCGACGAGTGGCCGGCGTAGGTGCGCATCACCCACGGGCGGTCCCGCTCGGGCAGCCGCCCCGGGAATGCCGTCTCATCCATGGCCGGAGTCTAAGTTACCGTTCAGTAAAAGGAGCTGTGGAAAACCACACAGGTCCATGTCGGGGACGTCCGGGTGCCAAGCGCCCGCAGTGGCGCTGACCGCCACACCCCGGGCACCACAGGGCCCAGGCCAGGACGCACACTGGACGGCATGGATGACGAGCTGGCCATCTCCGTCCGAGGGCTACGCAAGGCGTACGGCGACAACGTGGCGGTGGCGGGCGTGGATCTCGACGTCCACCGTGGCGAGGTGTTCGCGTTGCTGGGCCCGAACGGCGCCGGTAAGACCACCACGGTGGAGATCCTGGAGGGCTACCGCCGCCGGGATGCCGGCGAGGTCACAGTCCTCGGCACCGACCCGGCCCATGCCGACGCAGGGTGGCGCTCCCGGGTCGGGATCGTGCTCCAGGGCACCGGGGAGTTCGACGAACTGACAGTGGCCGAGGTGGTCCGGCACTTCTCCGGCTTCTATCCCGACGCGGACGACCCGGACAAGGTGATCGAGCGGGTCGGGCTGGCCGGCAAGGCGAAGGCCCGGACGCACACCCTCTCCGGCGGGCAGAAGCGCCGCCTGGACGTGGCCCTGGGCATCATCGGCCGTCCCGAGCTGCTCTTCCTCGACGAGCCGACCACCGGCTTCGACCCGGAGGCCCGCCGCGAGTTCTGGGAGCTGATCCGCGACCTCGCCGCGGCCGGCACCACAATCGTGCTCACCACCCACTACCTGGACGAGGCCGAGGCCCTCGCCGACCGGGTCGGCGTGATCGCCGGCGGTCGACTGGTCGAGGTCGCCGCACCCGATCGGCTGGGCAATCGACAGGAGTCCCTCGCGACGGTCTCCTGGCGTACCCCGGAAGGGCTGCTGGAGAGCGCGCAGAGCGCGACGCCGACGGCCTTCGTGGCCGACCTCGCCGCGCGATACGGCGGCGAGGTCCCCGGGCTCACTGTGACCCGGCCGACCCTGGAGGACGTCTACCTCACCATGATCGGACACGCGCGATGACGACCACGACGAAGCCGGCCACGCCAGTGGCAGCGGCCCGCGGCCGACGGCCGGGTGCCGGTGCCCTCGCCCTGCGCCAGGGCCGGCTGGAGATCACCCAGTTCCTGCGCAGCAGGGAGTCGGTGGTCTTCACGATGGGCTTCCCCATCATCATGATCCTGATCTTCGCGTCGATCTTCGACGGCACGATCGGCGGCGGGGTCAAGTTCACCCAGTACTTCATCACCGGCATGATCGCGACCGGCCTGATGACTGTGAGCTTTCAGAACCTCGGCATCTGGATCCCGATCGAGCGGGACCGGGGCGTGCTCAAGCGTTACCGGGGCACGCCGATGCCGAAGTGGGTCTGGTTCGCCGGCAAAGTGATCATGGTGGTGGCGATCGGCATCGCCGAGACGGCCCTGCTGCTCGCCGTCGCGGTGGCGTTGTTCGACCTCGACCTGCCGGGCACCGCCGCGAAGTGGTTCACCTTCGGCTGGGTCGCCGTGCTCGGGGTGACCGCGTGCACCCTGTGCGGCATCGCGATCTCGTCGCTGGCCCGCACCGCCCGCAGTGGCTCGGCGGTGGTCACCCCCGTCGCCCTGGTGCTCCAGTTCATCTCCGGCGTGTTCTTCGTCTTCACCGACCTGCCCACCTGGATGCAGCAGGTGGCGGCGCTGTTCCCGCTCAAGTGGATGTGCCAGGGGCTGCGGTCGGTGTTCCTGCCGGAGAGCTTCGGCGGCCAGGAGCCGGGCGGCTCGTTCGAGCTGGGCCGGGTGGCGGTGGTGCTGGCCCTGTGGTGCGTGATCGGCGTGGTGCTCTGCCTGACCACCTTCCGCTGGACCACCAAGCGCGACGGCTGAGCGGCCGACCGGGGCGGACGCCCGCCCCGGTCGCCACCACTCAGTACGTGTAGAAGCCCTTGCCGGTCTTGCGGCCCAGGTCGCCGGCGGTGACCATCCGCTGGAGCAGCTCCGGCGGGAAGAACTTCTCGTCGGCGGTGTCGGTGTAGATGTTCTTCGAGGCGTGCAGCAGCACGTCCACGCCGGTCAGGTCGGTGGTGGCCAGGGGGCCCATCGCGTGTCCGAAGCCCAGACGGCAGGCGGTGTCCAGGTCCTCCGCGGACACCACCCCGGCCTCGACCAGCTTGACCGCCTCCATCACCAGGGCGGAGATCAGCCGGGTCGTGACGAAGCCGGCGATGTCCCGGTTGACCACGACAACCGTCTTGCCGATCTCCTCGGCGAAGGCGCGCGCGATGTCCAGCGTGGCGTCGCTGGTCTTGTAACCGCGAACCAGCTCGCAGAGCTGCATCATCGGCACCGGGGAGAAGAAGTGGGTGCCGACCACCGCCTCGGGCCGCTCGGTCACCGCGGCGATCTGAGTGACCGGGATGGCCGAGGTGTTGGTGGCGAGCACCGCGTCGGCCTTGCAGATCTTGTCCAGGGCGCGGAACACCTCGTGCTTGATATCCAGCCGCTCGAAGACCGCCTCGACCACGATGTCCGCGTCCGCCGCCGCCTCCAGGTCGGTGGTCGGGGTGATCCGGGCCAGCGTCGGCTCGACCTCGGACGCCTCGATCTTGCCCTTCTCGGCGAACTTCTCGAGCGACTTCCGGATGCCGCCGAGCCCACGGGTGGTGGCGGCCTCGTCCAGGTCGCGCAACGTCACCTGCCAGCCTGCCTGCGCCGCCACCTGAGCGATGCCGGAGCCCATCAGCCCGGCCCCGACGACCGCGAGTCGACCCGCCATCTACTTCTCCCTCGCTGCGATTGAGTGCCTGCAAACACCCTAGTCGGCGAGCCTGAACGATGACTAAGTGGCGGGGCGTCAGATCTCCAGCGCTGGCTCCTCGGGCGTGGTGCCCCGCTCGACGGCCACCCCGAGCGCCCGCAGGTCGGCCACGAAGTCCGGGTAGCCCCGGTCGACGTGATGCACGTGGGACACCTCGGTGACCCCCTGCGCGCACAGCCCGGCGATGATCAGCCCGGCACCGGCGCGGATGTCGGTCGCCTGCACCGGTGCGCCGGAGAGCCGACCCCGTCCCCGGACCACCGCGTGATGCCCATCGGTCTTGATGTCCGCGCCGAGCCGCATCATCTCGTTGGCGAACATGAACCGGCCGTCGAAGATGTTCTCGGTGATCAGGGAGGCACCGTCGCTGACGGCCGCCAGCCCGATCGCCATCGGCAGCAGGTCGGTGGCGAAGCCGGGGTACGGCAGCGTCACCACGTCCACCGCCCGGGGCCGCTCGTCCATCCGTACGCGGAAGCCGTCCCCCCGGGTCTCCACCAGCCCGCCGGCCGCCACCACCTTGTCCAGGGCGACCTCCAGGAAGGCCGGGTCCAGCCCGGTCACCGTCACGTCGCCCCGGGTCATCGCCGCGCCGAACGCCCAGGTGCCGGCGACGATCCGGTCCCCCACCGTGGCGTGACGCACCGGACGCAGACCTGGCACACCGGTGATCCGCAATGTCGACGTGCCCGCGCCGACGATGCGCGCGCCCATCTCGTTGAGCATCGTGCAGATGTCGACGATCTCCGGCTCCCGGGCCGCGTTGTCGATCATCGTGGTGCCCTGGGCCAGCACCGCCGCCATCACCAGGTTCTCGGTCGCACCGACGCTGGGAAAGTCCAGCACGATGTCCGCGCCACGCAGCCCGTGCGGGGCGGAGGCGATGACGAACCCGTGCTCACCGGAGATCTCCGCCCCCATCCGGGTCAGCCCGGAGACGTGCATGTCCAACCCCCGCGAGCCGATCGCGTCGCCGCCGGGATGGGCCACCCGCACGTACCCCCGACGGGCCAGCAGTGGCCCGAGCACGCAGATCGACGCGCGCAACCGTCGGACCAGGTCGTAGTCGGCCTCCGCGCCCGGCTGTTCGGGTACGTCGATCGTCACCGACCGGGACCGGGCCACGCCGCCACGACCGACCATCGGGTCGACCGGGTCGTCCGCGTCGAACTGGACGTCGCAGCCCAGCCGGCGCAGCACCTCCCCCATGATCGCGATGTCGGTGATTCGGGGAACGTTGGTGATCACGCTGCGGCCCGGCGCGAGCAGCGCGGCGGCCATCAGCTTCAACGCCGAGTTCTTGGCACCGACCACGTGCACGGTCCCGGCCAGCCGGGCGTCACCGTGGACCCGGATGACGTCGACATCGTTTACCGCCGGATCGCCGGCGTCGCCGGGGCCCACCACCACCGGCCAGCCGGCGGTGCTGTCCGGCCGCGGCGGGATCGTCAGGTCGGGAATCCGTAGGCTGTGCGTCATGGCCGTCCACCTCACGCGCATCTACACCAAGGCCGGCGACGCCGGCATGACCAGGCTGAGCAACAACGAGCAGGTGCCGAAGACCGATCCACGGATCGCCGCGTACGCGGATGTCGACGAGTGCAACGCGGCGATCGGCGTCGCGCTCGCGCTGGGAAACCTCGACGAGGAGCTTCGCGGCGTGCTGGGGTCGGTGCAGAACGACCTGTTCGACGTCGGCGCCGACCTGTCCACCCCGGTCGAGCCGGAGCCGAAGTACCCGCCGCTGCGGGTGACCGAGGAGTACGTCGAGCGCCTGGAGGGCTGGTGCGACGAGTACAACGCACGCCTGAGCAAGCTCGACTCCTTCATCCTCCCCGGCGGCACCGCGGGCGCGGCACTGCTACACGTGGCGCGGACCGTCGCCCGGCGTGCCGAACGGGCGGCGTGGGCGCTGGTCAGCCACGATCCGGAACGAACCAGCACGCTCCCGGCAAAGTATCTCAACCGGCTCTCCGATCTGCTCTTTATCCTGTCAAGAACGGCAAATCCGGCAGGAGATGTGCTGTGGGTGCCGGGCGGCAAGCGCTGAACGTCGGCGCTCCGCACCACGTCGAGGTCTGGGTTCCCACTCTGCCCGCCACCACGCGTAGCCAAGCCGTGATCCACTCCGGCTCATGAAAATCGGGGCATCCCCACCAGCAGGACACCCCGAATTCAAGAACTCCGAGTCGATCAACCCGCCCGACGCGAGAAGGCGCGACTCAACAAAACCGGTAACGGCAGATGATCAAAGCCCCGCACCGGACCGACGCACAGTGGCAACGAAGGGTTTCCGGGGGAGCCCGCCCGGCGCAGGGATCAAGCCTGACCGCCCGGAGCCGGGCGGGCTCCCCCGGAAACCCCAAGCGCAACCAACGGGCAGCCGAAGCAGCCAGCCTCAGGCGGCAGGCCAATCCTGGGAGGCCATACGCGGCGAGACCGCCCCCGGAGGGGCGGCCTCGAGCCAGGAGAGAAAACCGGTCACGGTCGATCGCGCCATGGCGATCTCCACCGGTGCATGGTTACTGGTACAGCGGAGGATCACCCAGTCGGCCGGCATGGAGAACCGTTCCTGACCTTCGGGCAACCGGCGGCGCTCCACGGCCAGCCCCTTGCGGGAGAGCACCCGCTTGGGTCGGATCGCGAAGCTGAACATCCGGTACCAACGCAGTTCGTCACCGGCGAACCGACCGAAGCCGGGTGACCAGCCGCGGCCGTCGAGCATCGTGGAGACCCGGACGCTGAGCCGGATGATGCCACCGCTGCGGGTGACCAGAGCTCGCCGGACGAAGAGGGTCAGAAGCGCGCCGAGGATGACGACGACGCCGATCCCGAATCCTTCGACGATCTCCATCCCCGGTGTGGCTCAGCGGCTCTGCGCGGAGACCGGGGTTGCGCTCTCGGCCAGCACGGTGACTCCGTCGGCGCTCACGGAGAGGAAGCCGCCGGCTACCTCGTAGGCGACCTGCTCACCGCCGGCGAGCTTGATGCGCACCTGGCCGGGCTCGGCGAGTTGACCGAGAAGCGGCGCGTGCCCCGGCAGGACACCGAGCTCGCCTTCGGTCGTCCGGGCGACGACCATCTCGGCGTCACCGGACCAGACCTTCTCCTCGACGGCGACGAGCTCGACGTGAAGCTGCTGTGCCACGCTGTCTCCTTGCTGCGGCTATGGATTGCCGAAAGTCTAGCCTGACGACGCGGCGCGCCCAACGCGGGTGGGGACAACGGCGTCCTGACTACTTGGCCTTGTTCACGAATTCCGGGTGCTCGAGCAGGAACGGGTCGAGTTGCTCGTTGTGCAGGGCGGTGAAAAAGTCCGGGACCCCCTCCTGGAACTGCTCGCCCAGGTACTTCTTACCCTCGTAGACCCCACCACCGGGGAGCTTGATCATCTCGATGGTGTTCGGGCGGATGTCCTTCAGGGCGAGCCCGAAGTCGACCACGCTGCTACCGCGACCGTTGAAGATCAGTGACTGGCCGGCGGCGCGGAGCACCTTGTCCAGCTTGATCGGGTTGGCCACCACGTCGGCGCCGAACGCCTGGCCGACCATGGCCTTGACGAACTGCTGCTGGTGGCGCTGCCGGCCGTAGTCGGAATCCGGGACGCCGTTCTTCGGGTAGCGCTGCCGAACGTAGTCCAACGCCTGCCACCCACTCAGGTGCCGGTTGCCCTTCTTGTAGAGCGCCTGCGGGCCGACGTAGCCCTCACCTCGGGTGTTGCCCGGCCGCGGTGTGCCGTCCGGCTGCTTGTGCTCGGACTTCACGTCGCGCTCGATGTACATGTCGACACCACCCATGGCGTCGACGATCTTCTGGAAGCCGGTGAAGTTGATGATCGCGCCGGCGTCGAAGCGCTTGATGCCTGTCACCTTCTGCACGGTGGTGGCCAGCAGCTCGAAGCCCCGTGCCGCGTCGGGGTTGGCTCCCGGCACCTTGCTGCCGAACGACATCGCGGCGTTGATCTTCGTGGTCTCGCCCGGGAAGTCGGCCTTCTTGAACTCCGGGATGCGCACGTAGAGGTCACGTGGCAGCGAGAACAGGTAGGCCCGGTCCATCGACGCCGGCACGTGCAGCACCATGATCGAGTCGGCCAGTGGCGCGGCCGTCGGCGTACGCGGGTCGATGCCGACGAGCAGGATGTTGAGCGGGCCCTTGATATCGCTCTTCTTCGCCTGGGCACCCGCCGCCTGGTCGCCGAACAGGTCGGCCTTGCCGACAGCTCCCTCGTAGCGGGCCATGAGCACCTCGGTGCCGACCAGCACAGCGCCGCTGAGCACCGTCAGCACGGTGCCGAACACCGTGCAGATCCTGGCCCACCGCGGCACACCTCGCCAGATGGACGGCTTGCGGCCACTCTTGCCGGCCTTACCCACGAGCATCTCCGTTCGTTACGCCCACGACGAGGAAGACGGGCGCACGTCGCCGAAAGGTTGCAAAGATCAACGCTCGTTCAGGTGAGCGCGGATCGAACCGTAGCTCGGGAGCCTCGGGAGTGACGACCACGAGTAACGGACCGCGACGATGGTAAGACGCGAACATGAACAAAAGACTGCCCCGGCATTGCCGGGGCAGTCTTTTTGCTACAGATCGGATGGGGCTGGTCAGTCCTTCATCAGCTCCGCAGCCTTGGCCTCGAGGTCCTCAAGACCGCCGCACATGAAGAACGCCTGCTCGGGGAAGTGGTCGTACTCACCCTCGCTGATCTTGCGGAACGCCTCGATGGTCTCCTTGATCGGGACCGTCGAGCCCGGCACGCCGGTGAACTGCTCCGCCGCGTAGGTGTTCTGCGAGAGGAAGCGCTCGATCCGCCGGGCGCGCGCCACGGTGATCTTGTCTTCCTCGGAGAGCTCCTCGATACCGAGGATGGCGATGATGTCCTGCAGGTCCTTGTAGCGCTGCAGGATCCGCTTCACCTCGGTGGCGACCTGGAAGTGCTCGGGGCCGACGAACTCCGGGGCGAGGATCCGGGACGAGGACGCCAGCGGGTCCACGGCCGGGTAGATGCCCTTGTCGGAGATCGACCGCTCCAGGTTGGTGGTCGCGTCCAGGTGGGCGAACGTGGTGGCCGGGGCGGGGTCGGTGTAGTCGTCCGCCGGCACGTAGATCGCCTGCATGGACGTGATGGCCTGGCCCCGGACGGAGGTGATCCGCTCCTGGAGCTCGCCCATCTCGTCGGCCAGGGTCGGCTGGTAACCCACGGCGCTCGGCATACGGCCGAGCAGGGTGGACACCTCCGAACCGGCCTGCGTGAAGCGGAAGATGTTGTCGATGAAGAGCAGCACCTCCTGCTTCTTCACGTCGCGGAAGTATTCCGCCATGGTCAGCGCGGAGAGCGCCACCCGCAGCCGGGTGCCCGGCGGCTCGTCCATCTGGCCGTAGACCAGCGCGGTCTTGTCGATGACGCCGGACTCGGTCATCTCGGCGATGAGGTCGTTGCCCTCACGGGTGCGCTCACCCACACCGGCGAACACCGAGGTACCACCGAAGTTGCGGGCAACCCGGGTGATCATCTCCTGGATGAGCACCGTCTTGCCCACGCCCGCGCCGCCGAACAGGC
Organism: Micromonospora ureilytica; assembly: GCF_015751765.1. Classification (NCBI taxonomy): domain Bacteria; kingdom Bacillati; phylum Actinomycetota; class Actinomycetes; order Micromonosporales; family Micromonosporaceae; genus Micromonospora; species Micromonospora ureilytica. The sequence continues at coordinate 6,759,447 of NZ_JADOTX010000001.1, read as the reverse complement.
CGATCTTGCCGCCCTTGACGTACGGGGCGAGCAGGTCGATGACCTTGATGCCGGTCTCCAGCATCTCGGTCTTCGGCTCCAGGTCCGCGAAGGCCGGGGCCTTGCGGTGGATACCCCAGTGGTCGTCCGGGGTCAGGGTCTCGCCCTCTTTGAGGTTGAGCACCTCGCCGATCGCGTTGAACACGTGGCCCTTGACCGCGTCGCCCACCGGCACCGTGATCGGCTCGCCGCGGTCACGCACCTCCGCGCCGCGGACCAGGCCGTCGGTCGGCTGCATCGAGATGGCACGGACCAGGTTGTCACCCAGGTGCTGGGCGACCTCCAGGGTCAGCGTCTTCTCACCGCCGGACAGGCTCACGTCAACGTTCAGGGCGTTGAACAGGGCCGGCATGGCGTCGCGCGGGAACTCGGCGTCGACGACCGGGCCGATGACCCGGACCACGCGACCCGTGGCCGTCTTGGTCTCTACTGGTGCAGTCATCACACTTCACTTCCCGACGCGGCCAGCGCGTTGGCGCCGCCGACGATCTCGCTGATCTCCTGGGTGATACCGGCCTGGCGGGCCGAGTTCATCTCGCGCGTGTACTTGTCGATCATGTCCTCGGCATTGTCGGTGGCGGACTTCATGGCCCGACGCCGTGCCGCCGACTCGCTAGCCGCCGACTCGATCAACGCCGCGTAGATCCGCGTGTTGATGTACCTCGGCAGGAGCGCGTCGAGCAGCGCCTCCGCCTCCGGCTCGAACTCGTACGCCGGCAGCAGCCCCTCGGAGCGCGGCCGGTCCTCCACCTGCATCGGACCGATGACCTTGGTGACCGGGTTCTGCGTCATCAGCGAGTGGAACTCGGTGTAGACGATGTGCAGCTCGTCGACGCCGAGCACCCCGTCCGCACCGGCGCTGCCGTCGGCGTCGTCCGCGCCGGCCGTGAACGCCTTGATCAGCGTCTCACCGACGGTACGGGCGTCCTCGAACGACGGCTGCTCGCTGAACCCGGTCCAGTTCGCCTCGATCGGCCGGTTACGGAACCGGTAGAACCCGACACCCTTACGTCCGATGACGTAGAGCACCGGCTCCTTGCCGTCCGCCTTGAGCCGCGCGATCAGCGACTCCGCCATCCTGATCGCGTTGGAGCTGTAACCGCCGGCCAGGCCACGGTCGCTGGTGACCACCAGGATGCCCGCCCGCCGCACCCGCTCACGCGGGGTGAGCAGCGGGTGGTCGATCCGTGCGTTGGACGCCAGCGCCGTGAGCACACCGGTGATGGCCTGGGCGTACGGCAGGGACGCCTGCACCCGGGCCTGAGCCTTGGCGATCCGGCTCGTCGCCACGAGCTCCATCGCCTTGGTGATCTTCTTCATCGACTTCGCCGAGCGGATTCGTTGACGAAGAACGCGTACCTGGGCCGCCACGGGATCAGCTCTCGGCCGGGCGGTCGGTCGCGCTGTCGCGGAAGCGGGTCACCGTCTCGCGGTTCTCGTCGCCCTCGAGCGGTGCGGCCGGCGCGTCGTTGACCTTGCGCTCGTCCTCCTTGCCGAGGAAGACCTGCTTGAACTCGGCGATCGCCGTATCCAGGGAGCCGATGATGTCGTCGTTCCACTGGTTGTCGGCGATTCCGGCCAGCACACCCTCGTGCTTGTGCCGCAGGTACTGGAGGAACTCCGACTCGAAGCGTCGCACCTCGCCGACCGGAATGTCGTCGAGCTTGCCCTCGACGCCGGACCAGACCGAGACGACCTCCTCCTGCACCGGGTACGGCGAGTAGTTCGGCTGCTTGAGCAGCTCCACCAGGCGGGACCCGCGGTTCAGCTGGTTCTGCGAGGCCCGGTCCAGGTCGGAGGCGAAGGCGGCGAACGCCTCCAGCTCGCGGTACTGCGCGAGGTTGAGCCGCAGCGAACCGGCGACCTTACGCATCGGCTTCACCTGCGCGGCGCCACCGACCCGGGAGACCGAGGTGCCGACGTTGATCGCCGGACGGACGCCCTGGTTGAACAGGTCGGTCTCCAGGAAGATCTGACCGTCGGTGATCGAGATGACGTTGGTCGGGATGAAGGCCGAGATGTCGTTGGCCTTCGTCTCGATGATCGGCAGACCGGTCATCGAGCCGCCACCCAGCTCGTCGGAGAGCTTCGCGCAGCGCTCCAGCAGGCGGGAGTGCAGGTAGAAGACGTCACCCGGGTACGCCTCACGGCCCGGCGGGCGACGCAGCAGCAGCGACACGGCACGGTACGCCTCGGCCTGCTTGCTCAGGTCGTCGAAGACGATCAGAACGTGCTTGCCGCCGTACATCCAGTGCTGCCCGATGGACGAGCCGGTGTACGGGGCGATGTACTTGAAGCCGGCCGGGTCGGACGCCGGGGAGGCGACGATGGTGGTGTATTCCATCGCGCCCGCCTCTTCCAGCTGGCCCTTGATCGAGGCGATCGTGGAGCCCTTCTGGCCGATGGCGACGTAGATGCAGCGAACCTGCTTCTTCGGGTCGCCGCTGCGCCAGTTGTCCCGCTGGTTGAGGATGGCGTCCAGCGCGACAGTGGTCTTGCCGGTCTTGCGGTCGCCGATGATCAGCTGCCGCTGGCCCCGGCCGATCGGCGTCATGGCGTCGATCGCCTTGATACCGGTCTGCAGCGGCTCGAACACCGACTGCCGGGCCATCACGTTCGGAGCCTGCAGCTCCAGCTCGCGGAAGCCCTCGTTGGCGATGTCGCCGAGCCCGTCGATCGGCTGGCCGAGCGCATCGACCACGCGGCCGAGGAAGGCATCGCCGACCGGAACGGAGAGCACCCGGTCGGTGCGCTTGACGCGCTGCCCCTCCGCGAGCTTGGCGGAGTCACCGAGAACGACGACGCCGATCTCCCGGACGTCGAGGTTCAACGCCACGCCCAGGGTGCCGTCCTCGAACTCCAGGAGCTCGTTGGTCTTGGTCGAGGGCAGGCCCTCGACGTGGGCGATGCCGTCGCCAGTGTCGGCGACGGTGCCGACCTCCTCGCGGGAGACGTCGGACGAGTAGGAGGAGACGTAGCGCTCCAGGGCGCCGCGGATCTCCTCCGTCGAGATGGTCAGCTCGGCCATCCTCTGCTTCCTTAAAATTCAGGGGCCCGGGATACCTAGTACCAACCGGTCCGAATGGCGTCTGTCAATCCGGGCGCTGGGCGGCAGAGCCACCCGACTGGGCGGCGCAGCCGCTCAGCCGCTGGGCGGCGGAGCCGTTCAGCGCTTCGCGAGCGCGTTGCGGCTCTCGTTGAGGCGGCGCAGGATGGTGCCGTCGTACAGGTCGGAACCGACCCGGACGCTCACGCCACCCAGGACGGCGGGGTCGACCGTCTGCTTGACGGAGACCTCTCGACCGTATATCGCGGTGAGGCTCGCACCCAGCCGACGCTCGTCCTCGTCACTCAACGGGGCCGCGACGGTCACGTATGCCACCTGCCGGTCACGCCGGTCTGCGGCGAGCTCGACCAGCCGGGTGAGCGCCCCGCTGAAGGAGCGTCCCCCGAACCCGCTCAACGCCACCTCGACGAGGCGGACGGTGACCGGGCGGGCCTTGTCGGCGAGCAGCTCGCGGGCCAGGGTGGCCCGCTGCTCGACCGGGGCGACCGGGTCGGCGAGCGTGTTGCTCAGCGCCGACTGACCGGCCACTACCTGACCGAAGCGGAACAGCTCGTCCTCGACCTCGCCCAGCTCGCCGGCCTTGTCAGCGCTGGCGAGCAGCGCCTCCACGCCCAGCCGCTCGGCGCCGCCGAGCAGCTCCGACGGTGCCGACCAACGGCCGGACACCAGCGTCACGAGCAGGTCGAGCGCGTCCGCGCCGATCCGCCCGCCCAGCATGTCGCCGAGCAGAGCGCCGCGATCCTCACCGGAACGAGCCGGCTCGGACAGCGCCCGGCGCAGCCGCGGCTCACGCCGCAGCAGACTCGCCACGGAGAGGATGGCGTCGGCGGTGGAGGCCACCGCCGACGGCTCCGCGCCGCGGACGTACGCGTCGAGGCGCTCGGCCGCGACCTTGTACGACTCCCGGCTGGCGGCCTGCATCAGCGGGCCCCCGTGCTCTCGAGGCCGCTCAGGAACCGGTCGACGGTGCCCTTACGCCGCGCCTCGTCGGCCAACGACTCGCCAACGATCTTGCTGGCCAGGTCCACCGCGATCGTGCCGACCTCCGCGCGCAGCTCGCGCACGATGGTGGCCCGCTCGGCGGCGAGCGCGTCCTTGCCCGCCTGGATGACCCGGTCGGACTCTTCCCGCGCCTTGGCGAGGATGTCCTGTCGGATCCCCTCGGCGTCGGCCCGCGCGTCGTCACGGATCTTGGCGGCGTCGGTCCGAGCCTCAGCGAGCTGGGCACGGTACTGCTCGAGCAGCTGGTTCGCCTCGGCCTGAGCGGCCTCGGCGCGCTTGATGCCGCCCTCGATCGCGTCGACCCGAGCCTGGAACGTCTGCTCCATGCGCGGGAAGACGAACTTCATCAGCACGAAGCAGAGCACGATGAAGGCGACGGACCCAACCACGATCTCCTGCCAGATCGGGATGATCGGGTTGTGCGTCGACTCACCACCCTCAGCGGCGAGGAAGTACATAAGTGACCTCCCGGTCGACGAGCGGGATCAGGAAAGCGTGCCCTGCCAGATGAAGCCGAAGGCGATGCCCAGCAGCGCGAGCGCCTCGATGACGGCGAAGCCGATCCAGACGTACGGCAGGGTCATCCGCGACGACTCCGGCTGACGCGCGGTCGACTGGATGTAGGCGGCGAAGACCAGGCCGACGCCGATGCCCGGGCCGATGGCGGCGAGGCCGTAGCCGATGGCAGCGGTGCTGCCGGAGACCTCGGCGAGAACGCTAGCGTCCATTGGTGTGGTTCCTCCTGGTTATCACGCGTGACTCTCACGCGGGACGACAACGGTTGGTGCGGGTGGATCAGTGCTCTTCGGCGAGCGCGCCCTGCACGTAGCTGGCGGTGAGGACGGTGAAGACGTAGGCCTGCAGGACGATCACCAGGAACTCAAGGAAGGTGAGCGCGATGGTCATCACCCAGGAGAGCACCGAGACCGGCGCCAGCCAGGCGTTAGCACTCAGCATCGCGAAGCCGCCGAGCGTGAAGACCAGCAGGAGCATGTGACCGGCGAACATGTTCGCGAAGAGACGAACCGCGAGCGAGAACGGCCGGACGATGAAGGTGGAGAAGAGCTCGATCGGGATCAGCAGCGGCAGGATGAACCAGGGTGCCGGCGGAACCAGAGAGTTCTTGAAGTACTTGACGAAGCCGTGCTTCTTGATGCCGATGTAGTTGAACAGCACGTAGCTGATGATCGCGAGGAACGCCGGGAACGCGATGTGCGAGTTCGGCGAGATCTGGAAGAACGGGATGATCGCGAACGCGTTCGTCAGCAGCACGAAGCAGAACAGCGTGGTGAAGTACGGCGCGAACCGCACACCCTGGTGACCGATCATGTCGACCGCGATGTTGTTGCGCACGAAGCCGTAGATCGACTCGGCGAACCACTGCTTCTTGGTCGGCACCAACTGCGGGTTCCGGTAGCTCGCCAGGAAGAAGATGATCAGGACGCCGACCGCGATCCAGACCATCGCCGTGATCTTGGTGAACCAGTAGGAGTCGTGCGCACCCCAGGGCAGGATGCTGGGCAGGTAGAAGTCCTCCACCGTGGGTGGGAATGCCGCCTGGCCCGCTGCCAGAACGTTCGCCTGTCCGAACACCGCGTCCCTTCCTAAGTAGGCGTGCCGAGTCGGCGGATGACCAGGATGATGCCCCCAGCCATACCGAGCACGACGCCGATCCCGGTGGCGACGCCGCCGGTGTCGAGCCACTGGTCAACCAGCCAGCCGATGAAACCCCACACGAGCATGCCTCCGATGAGGTAGCTGAGCGCGGTCCAACCCTGACCGGCACCGGACGGATAATCGTCCGGTTCACCGGCGGGACGGGGGGTTTGGTCACCAGCCATGACGGGGCGAACGATATCAGCCGGGAAGACGAGGCTGTGCCTCACCCCCCGCACAACCGTGGTTGTGTGGGCTTCTCGTGGGCGCCGTCGTCTGTGGGCACGCTACTCCCCTTCCGCCCGTCGGAAAATGACCGGAGGCCGACACATTGCCGCGCGTCCGAAAGGTGGGACGACCGCCAGGTCAGCTGTGCACCCGACGCGCATGCACAGTGGTGAGCCACCAGATGTGCACCGCAGTCCACACTGCCACCCCGGCGACGATGCCGAGGCAAAGAGGGATCAACCCGGGCCAACCGGTCGACGCCACCGCCACCATCACCACACCCAGCAGGCTGAACTTCAGCACGTACAGGCCCAGGCCCAGCGGCAGCAGCAACTGCGGGTTGATCCGGTCGGCCCGGGCCAGCACCACAGTGGTGAGGGTGTAGCTGAGCACTGTGACGCCCACGCCGGCCGCCGCGCCGAGCGCTGCCGTCGCGCCGCCGGTCACCCCGCCCACCACCGCGGCGACCGCGGCCAGCGCCGCCGACGCCCCGAGCAACACCGGCAGGTGCCGCAGCCGCCACCGCCGGTCGGTGTCCGGCTCGACCACCCCGGGCTCAGCCACGGGGGTACGCCGGGAACGTCGCGACCAGCTCGGCCACCTCGGCACCGAGCCGGGTCAACTCGTCAGCCCCGCCCGGAGCCCCGGGGTCGGTGCGCACCGCACGGGCGATCAGGCTCGCCACCTGGCGCAGCTCCCCCTCGCGCATGCCCTGCGTGGTGACACTCGGCGTGCCCACCCGGATGCCGGAGGCCACGATCGGGGGCTGCGGGTCGTACGGGATGGCGTTCTTGTTCAGGGTGATCGACGCGGCGTCGCAGCGGCGCTCGGCCTCGGTGCCGGTCACCCCCAGCTCCCGCAGGTCGATCAGGGCGAGGTGGGTGTCGGTGCCACCGGACACCGGGCGCATCCCCTCGTCGGCCAACCCGGCGGCGAGCGCCTGGGCGTTGCTGACCACCTGCCGGGCGTACGTCTGGAACTCCGGCTGGGCTGCCTCGCGCAGCGCGACCGCCTTGGCGGCGACCGCGTGCATCAGCGGGCCGCCCTGGGTGAACGGGAAGACCGCCTTGTCGATCCGCTGAGCCAGCGACTCACGGCACAGGATCATGCCGCCGCGCGGACCGCGCAGCACCTTGTGAGTGGTGGCGCAGACGACGTCGGCGTGCGGCACCGGGGACGGGATCGCCCGGCCGGCGACCAGGCCGATGAAGTGCGCCGCGTCCACCATCAGGTACGCGCCGACCTCGTCGGCGATCTCCCGGAAGCGCGCGAAGTCGATCAGGCGCGGGTACGCGGTGGCCCCACAGATGATCAGCTTGGGTTGGTGCGCCCGCGCCAGGTCCCGTACCTCGTCGTAGTCGATCTGCTCGGTGTCCCGCCGGACCGGGTAGCCGACCGGGTGGAACCACTTGCCGGAGAAGTTCACCCGGCTGCCGTGGGTGAGGTGCCCGCCGTGCGGCAGGTCCATCGCCAGCACCGTGTCCCCCGGCTGCACCAGCGCGGCGTACGCGGCCAGGTTGGCGCTCGCCCCGGAGTGCGGCTGGAGGTTGGCGTGCTCGGCACCGAAGAGCTCCTTGGCCCGGGCGATGCCGATCTCCTCGGCCCGGTCCACCTCGGCGCAGCCGCCGTAGTAGCGCCGGCCCGGGTAACCCTCGGCGTACTTGTTGGTCAGCGTCGAACCGAGCGCCGCCAGCACCGCCGGCGAGGTCAGATTTTCGCTGGCGATGAGCTGCAGGCCGCCCCGCAACCGGTCCAGTTCGCCGAGGACCACCTCGGCGATCTCCGGGTCGGTGGCCCTGAGCTGCGCGAAATCCGGCCCCCAGAAGGTGCTCGTCTCGGTCTCCACAGCAAACGAGTCTAGGGGGCAGCAGACTGGGACCTGTGAGATGCCTCGTCACCGGAGCGACCGGCTACATCGGCGGGCGGCTGACGCCGCTGCTGCTCGCCGACGGGCACACCGTGCGCTGCCTCGCCCGCAAGGCGGTGCGGCTGCGGGACGTGCCCTGGGCCTCGGCGGCCGAGATCGTCGAAGGAGACCTGAGTCGACCGGAGACGCTGTCCGCCGCGTTCGCCGACGTGGACGTCGCGTACTTCCTGGTGCACTCGCTGGGCCGACCCGACTTCGAGGCGGCCGACCGCACGGCCGCGACCAACTTCGCGGCGGCGGCACGCGCGGCCGGCGTACGCCGGATCGTCTACCTGGGCGGCCCGGAGCCGGCGTCCGACGCGGAGGTGCCGTCCCCACACCTGCGGTCCCGCGCCGAGGTGGGCCGGATCCTGCTGGCCAGCGGGGTGCCCACGGCGGTGCTCCGCGCCGCGGTGATCATCGGGTCCGGCTCGGCGTCGTTCGAGATGCTGCGCTACCTGACCGAACGGCTGCCCGCAATGATCACTCCGCGCTGGGTCCGCAACCGGATCCAACCGATCGCGGTCCGCGACGTGCTGCGGTACCTGGCCGGCTGCGCCGACCTGCCGGCCGAGGTCAACAGGGGCTTCGACATCGGCGGGCCGGACGTGCTGACGTTCCGCGAGATGATGCAGCGGTACGCGCGGGTGGCCGGGCTGCGCCGCCGGGTCATCGTGCCGGTCCGTCCGCTCACCCCGTCGCTCTCCTCGCACTGGGTCGGTCTGATCACCCCGGTGCCGAACAAGATCGCCCGTCCGCTGGTGGAGAGCCTGATCCACGAGGCGGTGGCCCACGAACACGACATCGCCCGCTACGTCCCGGACCCGCCCGGCGGGCTGACCGGCTTCGACGAGGCGGTGGCGCTGGCGCTGGCCAAGGTGCGCGACGCCCAGGTGGAGACCCGCTGGTCCACGGCGAGCGGCCCGGACGCGCCCGCCGAGCCGTTGCCCACCGACCCGGACTGGTCCGGCGGCACCGTCTACACCGACGTCCGGGAGCGGGCTGTCGACGCGTCACCGGCGGCGCTCTGGCGGGTCGTCGAGGGCGTCGGCGGCGAACACGGCTGGTACTCGTTCCCCCTGGCCTGGTCGATCCGAGGCTGGCTGGACCGGCTGGTCGGCGGGGTCGGGCTGCGGCGGGGCCGACGCGACCCGCACCGCCTCCAGGTCGGTGAGGCGCTGGACTTCTGGCGGGTCGAGGAGATCGTCCCGGGCGAGTTGCTGCGACTGCGCGCCGAGATGCGGCTGCCCGGCCGGGCCTGGCTGGAGATGCGGATACTGCCGGGCAGCGGCGGCGGCAGCCTCTACCAGCAGCGCGCGGTCTTCCTGCCGCGCGGCCTGGCCGGACACGCCTACTGGGGGTCGGTGGCGCCGTTCCACGCGGTGGTCTTCGGCGGAATGGTCCGCAACATAGCCCGCAACGCCGAACAAACCCGCTGACCGCCCGGGTCAGTTGCCGGCTTGGGGTTGGGCTTGGAAGGCGGTGCGTTCGCTGGGCGGGACGAAGTCGCGGACCGGTTGGTCGCGCAGGGCGAAGGCGAGCACCTCACCTACCGCGTTCACCATCTCGGCCTGCACCGCCTGACCGACCGCGTCCCGGGGATCGTCCGGGTTCGCCGCCATCGAGGCGACCGCGAGCTGCGGCGTGAACGCCACCACCGTCTCCGTCTCGTACCGTTCCGAGCTGCCGGTCTTGCCCGCCACCGGTCGGCCGAGCTTCGCCCGCAGGCCGGGTGCGGTGGCACCGTCGCAGCGCCCGTACATCGACTGGTCCCCGACCGGGCAGCGGGCCGCGTCGGTGGCCGCCCGCGCCACGTCGGCGTCGAGCACCTGTCGGCAGTCCGGCTTGGCGGCGTCGACCGGCCGGCCGCCCGAGTCGGTGATCGAGACCACCGGCAGCGGCGCGCACCAGGTCCCCTCGGCCGCCACCGTGGCGTACGCGCTGGCCAGGTCCAACGGGGTGGTCGCGGCCACGCCCAGGGTGAACGGGCCCCAGTCCTTCGCGCCGTAGCGGGCCAGCTTCGCGTCGGACTCGGCCCGCAGCACGATGCCGAGTCGCTCGGCCATCTCCACCACCCGGTCGGCGCCGACCTTCTCGGTGAGCCAGGCGAAGTACGTGTTCACCGAGCGGCCGAACGCGCTCCACATGGTGCGGGGGCCGTCCATCGACGACGGGCTGGCGTTCGCCGGGCACCACCGCCCGTCGCAACTCGCCTCCCCGGTCACCGGGAAGCGGGTGAGCAACTGGGTCGGCGCCACGAAGTCGGTCGACAGCGGCAGGCCGGACTCCAGCGCGGCCAGCAGGGTGAAGAGTTTGAACGTCGAGCCGCCCTGGTACCCCTCGATCGCGCCGCCGCCGGCGATCAACTGGTTGACGGTGTTCGGGCGGTTCTTCTGCCCGACCGGGTTGTCCGCCACGCTGTACGCGCGGTTCACCGACATCGCCAGCACCCGCCCGGTGCCCGGTTGCACCACGGCGGTGGGCACCGCCTCGGCCCTGGTCGTCGAATAGATCTTCAACACCTGCTCGGTGGTGGCCCGCTGCACGCCCGGGTCCAGTGACGACACGATGGAGAAGCCGCCCCGGCGCAGCGCGCGCTGTCGCTCGTCGGCGGTCGCCCCGAACGCGGACTGGCTGCTCCACCAGCGGGTGAACCAGTCGCAGAAGAAGCCCCAGTCGTTGTGCGCGTCGGGAACGCCCGTGCAGTCGTTCGGGGTTTCGCTGGGCCGCAGTTGCAGGGGTTCGGCGGACGCCGCCGCGGCCCTGTCCGCCGGAACCTGCCCCGACTCCACCAGCCGCTCCAACACGTACGACCGCCGGGCCACCGCGCTGTCGGCGTCGCCGTTGATCGGATCGTCGCTGTCCGGCGAACGCACCAGGCCGGCGAGCAGTGCCGCCTGGGCCAGAGTCAACTCGGCCGGAGACCGGGAGAAGTACCGCTTGCTGGCCGCCGCGATGCCGTACGCCCCGGCGCCGAAGTAGGCGATGTTGAGGTAGCGGGTCAGGATCTCGTCCTTGTCGAGCTCCCGCTCCAACGCGAGCGCGTACCGCATCTCCTGGAGTTTGCGGACGGTGGTGAGTTCGGTGGCAGCGTCCCGTTGCGTCTCGGTCAGCCGGGGGTCGTTGCTGAGCACGTTGCGGACGTACTGCATGGTCAGCGTGGAGGCGCCCTGCCGGGTCCGGCCGTCGCGCTTGTTGACTGTGAACGCGCGCACGACGCCCCGCAGGTCGACCCCGCTGTGCTGGTAGAACCGGACGTCCTCGGCTGCCACGATCGCTTGGCGCATCACCGGGGCCACCTCGTGCAGCGGCACGTCCACCCGGTCCTCCTGGTAGAAGGAGGTGATCAGGGTGGTGCCGTCGTTGGCGTAGAGGTTGGAGCGCTGCGCGGTGGGCGGCGTACGGAGTGTGTTCGGCAGCTCCGAGTACGGCGTCGACAGGGCGCTGAAGCCGATTCCGAAGACCAGGGCCGCGGGCAGTGCGGCGGCGGCCAGCACCAACCCGGCCAGCACTCCGGCGATCACCACGGTCAGCAGTTTGTCGAGTTGGGCCCGGATCATCAGCTCTCCCCGCAGGAGCCGGTCACGCTAGGACCCGTTCAGAATGACCCGGAACACCCCTTTGGCCCCGGGTTTTCCCCAAACCCGGAGGAAACTCGCACCACGCTCAGGGCAGCAGCGCGCCGGCCAGCGGGTGGACCGTCTCCTCGATCTCGTCGGCGACCCGGCTGAAGCACTGGTCGCCACGACCCCACGGGTCGTCCAGATCATCGGTGGCCAGCGCCGAAGCGCCCAGCCGCGCGTCGTGAGCCGCCGCCACCAGGGCCACGCCCCGGGCGTACACGGCCTCCGGGGTGGCGTCGCCCGACGGCAGCGCGGCGGCGTCCACCGCGGCCAGCAGCCGACCGAACTCGCCAAGCACGAACGTGCGGGCCGCCGCGTCCGGACGAAGCGCCACCACGTACTCCTGCTGGTCGGCAGTGGCGGTCAGGACCAGGTCGGCGGCGTCGATGTGGTCCGAGCGCAGCTTGCGCGCGGCGAACCCCTCCACCTCACCACCACGGCCGGTGACCTGCCGTGCCGCCGGCGGGTTCATCTCCTCGCCGGCGTGCCAACCACCAGTGCCGGCGCTGTGGCTGTGCACCAGCTCCTCGGCCTGAGCCGGGTCCTGTGCACGCCGGGTAAGCCGCTCCCGCACCGCCAGGGCGAGCAGCCGCTCCGCCATCGGCGAACGGCAGATGTTGCCCATGCAGACGTGCAGAACCGTGAACGGGGGCACTCAGACCGCCCGCCCGTCGACGAGATCCGGAACCACGTCGCGCAGCTTCTCCAAGGGGATCGCCCCGGCCCGCAACAACTGCGGCACCTCACCGGTCAGATCCACGATCGTGCTGGGCACCGGGTCCGGGCAGGGCCCGGCCTCCAGATAGGCCCGCACCGAGTAGCTGAGCTGGTCACGCGCCTCGTCGGCGGTGACCGCGGCCGGCTGGCCGGTCTTGTTGGCCGACGAGACCGCCATCGGACCGGTCTCGCGCAGCACCTCCAACGCCACCGGGTGCAGCGGCATCCGCACCGCCACCGTGCCGGTCTTGTCGCCCAGGTCCCACTGCAGGCTCGGCGAGTGCTCGACCACGATCGTCAGCGCACCCGGCCAGAACGCCTCCACCAGGTCCCGTGCGGCAGTGGGCAGCGAGAAGACCAACCCGTCCAGGGTGTGCCGCGAGCCGATCAGCACCGGTGGCGGCATCTGCCGACCCCGGCCCTTGGCATCGAGCAGCGCCTTCACCGCGTACGGGGTGAACGCATCCGCGCCGATCCCATACACGGTGTCCGTCGGGAGAACGACCAGCTCGCCGTTCTTGACCGCCTCGATCGCCGCAGCGATGCCGCGGTCCCGATCGGCGGGCGACCGGCAGTCGTAGAGCATCACGAGGAGTCAGTCTGCCACGCCGCCCCGATCGGGGCGTGCTGGCCGTCCGCCCGTCGGGACGCGGTCGCGTAGCGGGGACGCCCGGTGAGGTCCGGATGCTCCTCGACAGCGGTGAAGCCGCCGTCCTCGGCGATCAGTGCAGGCACCGCAGCACCGTGGGTGTCGTCGTGCTCGACGCCGAACACGCCTCCCGGGCGCAACAGCACCGCCGCCCGCGCGACGACCGGCCGGATCACCACCAGGCCGTCCGCGCCGCCGAAGACCGCCTCCGCCGGGTCGTGCCCGGCCACCTCCGGCGGGACCACCACGTCGTCCGGGACGTACGGCGGGTTGCAGAGCAGCACGTCCACCCGGCCCACCAGCTCCGCCAGCAGGTCCGGCGCGGTCACGTCGGCCTCGACCACCTCGATCGGCCGGTCCCCCGCCGCCGCCCGCTCTGCCGCGTTGCGCCGCAGCCAGGCCAGCGCCGCCGGGGACCGCTCCACCGCGATCACCCGTGCCCCCGGCAGCTCCTGAGCCACCGCCAGCGCGATCGCGCCCGAGCCGCTGCACAGGTCCACCACCACCGGGTCGGGCCGGCCCTGCGCCTGCTCGACGCCCCAGCCGGCCAACAGCTCGGTCTCCGGCCGGGGCACGAAGACACCCGGGCCGACCGACAGCTCCAGGTGCCGGAACCCGGCCCGACCGGTCAGGTGCTGCAACGGCTCACGCGCGGCGCGGCGGCGCGTCAACTCGTCGAGCCGCACCAGCTGGTCGTCGCCGAGGTCGTCGGCGAGAGCCAGCCGACCCCGGGGAACCCCCAGCACGTACGCCGCCAGCACCTCGGCCTCCACCCGGGCGGAGCCGACCCCGGCGGCGGCGAGCGCGCGGGCCGCTCGGGCCACCGCGGCGGACGGCCGGAGGGGGCCTGTCCCTTCGGGGGGGTGTTGCGGCAAAGTACTCACGACATAATCATGAAGCGTCGCGGGCGACGTGACGAACAGGTGCGCGCAGGCGCGCACGACAGGAGGTTGGCGGGTGGGCTGGCTCGACCGGGTCGATGACCAGGTTGACGCCCTCACGCACGCCCGGGCGTTGCAGGAGGCCAGCCGCTCCGCGGAGGCGTACGTCCTGCTGGAGCGTGTGATCCGCACCACCACCGACCCGGCGGCGCGGGCGGACGCGATGGTGCAGCGCCTCTCCGCACTGATCAATCTCGGTCGGACCGCGGAGTTCACCCGGGCCATCGAAGAGGCGTCGGCGGCGGTCCGCGACCTCGCCGAGCCCTATCTGCACGGTCACCTCAACGCGCTTGCCGCGCTCGCCGCGCACCACCAGGGCGCACTGGACCGCTGCGTCATGCACCTCGTCCGAGCGGCCCGGGCGCTGGGCGCCGTCGCCGACCCGGACCGGGACACCGCCTGGGGCTGGCACGACCTGGCCATGGCCTACAGCTACCTCAGCTTCCACGGGTACGCCCTGGGCGCCATCGAGCGGGCCCGGCAGCTCGGGCTGACCGCCGGGATCCCGGAGGAGACGTTCGCCGCGCCCGGCATCCGGCTACGCAACGCCGTGGCCCTGGACCACAACGGCGACAGCGACGGTTGTCTGCGGGTGCTCCGGGACGTGGCCGCCGACCTGACCCGCTTCGTCCGCGCCGGGCGGGCCGGCCAACTGCGCCCGAGCAGCCTCGCGGCGTACGGCTACGCGGCGGCCCGGCAGGCCGCGCTCGGCGACCAGGTGGCCACCGAAGGCCCCGAGCCGGCCCGGTTGATCAGCCACGGTGGCGACAGCGCCCGCGCCCGTGACCTGCGTCAGCTCGGGCAGGTCTGCCTTGCCGTCGCCGACGGTCGGCCGATCGAGGCGGTCGCCCGACTGGACACCGTCCAGGTGTCCAACGAGACGCTCGGGGCGGCCGAGCCGGCCCGGCTGCGCAGCATCGCGCTGACCCGCGTCGGGGACCACCTGGCAGCGCACCGGGCCGACCGGCTGGCGTTCCGGCTCGCCGCGCAGCGAAACGACCGGCTGCGCGACGTCTACATCGACGGCATCGCCGCCCGCATCGACCACGAGGAGATGCGCCGTGAGGCGGCGCGCTTCGAGGGTGAGGCGTTGACCGACCCGCTCACCGGGCTGCCCAACCGCCGCCGGCTGGAGCGGTACATCACCGCGGTGGTCACCCGTGGCGAACGGGTGGTGATCGGCGTCTGCGACCTGGACGGCTTCAAGGCGGTCAACACCCGGCACGGCCACCACTCCGGTGACCTGGTGCTCCAGCGCATCGCCGGCGTGATCAACCGGGTGATGCGCCGGCACGACTTCGTGGCCCGCTACGGCGGTGACGAGTTCGTGGTGGTGCTGCCGGACACCGGCATGACCGAGGCCGCCGAGGTGGCCCGCCGGATCGAGGCAGCGGTCCGACTGGAGGACTGGGAATCGTTGGTGCCGGGCACCCCCGTCGGGGTGAGCATCGGCTTCGCCGAGGTCTCCGGCGGCAGCGGGCTGCGCGAAGCGCTCAGCATCGCGTTCGAGCAGGCCGACCGCGAGATGCTTCGCGCCAAGACCCGCCCCCGCGCGAGCTGATTGCCCCGCGCGAGCTGATCCCCCCGCGCGAGCGGTCAGCTCAGCGGCGGGTCAACTCGGTGTCGCCGGCGAGCCGGGCGGCCCGGTCGGCCTCGGTGAGGGCGTCCAGCACCCCGTCCAGCTCGCCGCCGAGCGCCAGGTCCAGGTTGTACGCGGTGTAGCCGATCCGGTGGTCGGTGATCCGGTTCTGCGGGAAGTTGTAGGTGCGGATCCGCTCCGAGCGGTCCACGGTGCGCACCTGGGCCTTGCGCGCGTCCGAGGCGGCGGCGTCGGCCTGCTCCTGGGCGGCGGCGAGCAGCCGGGCCCGCATGATCCGCATCGCCTGCTCCCGGTTCTGCAACTGGGACTTCTCGTTCTGGCAGGAGACGACGATGCCGGTCGGCAGGTGGGTGATCCGCACCGCCGAGTCGGTGGTGTTCACCGACTGGCCACCCGGGCCGGACGAGCGGAACACGTCGATGCGCAGGTCGTTCTGGTCGATCGTGACGTCGACGTCCTCGGCCTCGGGCAGCACCAGCACCCCGGCGGCGCTGGTGTGGATCCGGCCCTGCGACTCGGTCACCGGGACACGCTGCACCCGGTGCACGCCGCCCTCCCACTTGAGCCGCGACCAGACGCCGTTGCCGCCGTCCGGCACGCCCTTGGTCTTGATCGCCAGGGAGACGTCCTTGACCCCGCCGAGGTCGGAATCCTGTGCGTCGATCACCTCGCTGACCCAGCCGTGCCGCTCGGCGTACCGGGTGTACATCCGCAGCAGGTCACCGGCGAACAGCGCCGACTCCTCGCCACCCTCACCGGCCTTGATCTCGACGATCACGTCCTTGGCGTCGTGCGGGTCGCGTGGGATGAGCAGCTCGGCGAGGCGTTCCTCCAGCACCGGCAGGGACCCGGCGATGGCGTCCGCCTCACCCGCGAAGGACGGGTCCTCGGCGGCCAGCTCGCGAGCCGCGGCCAGATCGGCGCGGGCCTGCTCCAACTCGTCGGCGGCCTTGTGCAGCGGCACCAGCTCGGCGTACCGGCGGCCGACCCTGCGCGCGGTGGCCTGGTCGGCGTGGATGGCCGGATCGGCCAACCGCTTCTCCAGCTCCGCGTACTCGTCGAGAAGGCCGGCCAGACGCTCGCTGCTCATGCTGCGGATGCTCCTTCGACGGTGCGCGACGACCGGGCCGGAGGCCGGGAGGCCAGCGGCCGGACGGAAACAGAGGGAAAAGCGGACGGCGCCCGCGTCCGGCGAAAAACCGGACGCGGGCGCCGAACGAGGAGCTACTTGGCCTTCTTGGCCTGAACCTTGGCGTACTTCTGCTGGAACTTCGCGACCCGGCCGGCGGTGTCGAGAACGCGCTGCTTACCGGTGTAGAACGGGTGGCAGGCGCTGCAGGTCTCGGCGTGGATCGCCCCGCCCTTGGCGGTGCTGCGGGTCGTGAACGTGTTGCCACAGGAGCAGCTGACCTCGGTGGTCACGTACTCCGGGTGGATGTTTGCCTTCATCGCCTCGGTCCTCTCGTTGGTGGTCGCCGGGTCGCCGTCATCACTCGTCGCGCCGTACGCGACGGGCTCGGGCGTGAACCGGAACCGGTGGCCGATTGACCAGTGTGCCATGGGCCTGAGCCGACCCGGTAATCGGGCCGCACACCTCGTCCGGCATCGTCAACACGTGCCTACCCGTCCGCATTCCCGCCGCCCGGCCGGGCATTCGCGCACCCGGTGGACAGCCGCCGGGTACCCCGACCGGGGTACGCCCGCCGAGCCGGAGGTGCGTCGATGACCCGCCTGATCGCCACCCGGGGAGTACCCGCCTCGGGCAAGACAACGTTCGCCCGCACGCTCCAACCGTCCGTCTCGCGAGTCAACCGGGACGACCTGCGCCGGATGCTGCACGGCGAGCGGCTGTTCACCCAGTGGGCCGAGGCGCAGGTGACCGCCGTGCAGCAGGCTCAGGTCGAGGCACTGCTGCGGGCCCGCGCGGACGTCTGCGTGGACGACACCAACCTGCGCTCACGGACCCTGCGGGGCTGGGCCGACCTGGCCGCCCGGCACGGCGCGGATTTCGAGGTGCACGACTTCACCGACGTGCCGCTGGACGAGTGCCTGCGCCGTGACGCCGCCCGCCCGGCCGCCGACCAGGTCGGCGCGGACGCGATCCGCCGGCTGCACGAGCGGTACCTGCAGGGGCGGACACTGCCGTTGCCGGTGCCGCAGGCCCGCACCGGACGCCCCGCCGTGGTGCACCCGCCGTCGACCGAGCCACCGGAGATCGTCCTGGTGGACATCGACGGCACCGTCGCGCTGGCCGTGTCCCGCAGCCCGTACGACATGACCCGGGTGGGCCAGGACCAGCCGAACACTGCGGTGATCGCGGCGGTCCGGGCGATGCACGCCGCCGGCTACGGGGTGGTCTTCTGCTCGGGGCGGGACGCCTCCGCGCGAGCGGCCACCGAGGCGTGGCTGGCCCGGCACGTACGAGTCCCCTACCTGGGCCTGCACCTGCGGGCCGTCGGCGACTCCCGGAAGGACTCGATCGTCAAGCGGGAGATCTACGACCGGGAGATCCGGGGCCGCTACCGGGTGGCGGGTGTCTTCGACGACCGCGTCCAGGTGGTCCAGATGTGGCGATCCCTCGGTCTCACCGTCTTCCAGGTGGCCGACGGCGACTTCTGAGGCCCGGTCGGCCACTGGACATGCCGAAGGGGCACGGCCGCGATGGCCGTGCCCCTTCGTCGTTACCGGGATGGTTACTCCCCCGGCGTCGACTTCGCGATCTGCATCAGGAACTCGATGTTGGTGCGGGACTGCTTGAGCCGGTCCAGCAGGAGATCCATCGCCGCCTGCGAGTCCAGCGAGTGCAGCACCTTGCGGAGCTTGTGGATGATGGCCAGCTCTTCCGGTGCGAGCAGGACCTCTTCCTTACGCGTACCGGACGGGTTGATGTCGATGGCCGGGAAGGTCCGCTTGTCGGCGATCTTCCGGTCCAGCTTCAACTCGGCGTTACCGGTGCCCTTGAACTCCTCGAAGATGACCGTGTCCGCCATGGACCCGGTCTCCACCAGCGCCGTGGCGATGATGGTCAGCGACCCGCCGTTCTCGATGTTGCGGGCCGCGCCGAGGAAGCGCTTCGGCGGGTAGAGCGCTGTGGAGTCGATACCACCCGACATGATCCGGCCGCTGGCCGGCGCCGCCAGGTTGTACGACCGACCGAGACGGGTCACCGAGTCGAGCAGCACGACGACGTCGTGTCCAAGCTCGACGAGGCGCTTGGCCCGCTCGATGGCCAGCTCGGCCACCGTGGTGTGGTCCTGCGGCGGTCGGTCGAACGTGGCCGCGATGACCTCGCCCTTGATCGACCGCTGCATGTCGGTGACCTCTTCGGGCCGCTCGTCCACCAGCACCACCATCAGGTGGCACTCCGGGTTGTTGCGGGTGATCGCGTTCGCGATCGCCTGCAGCACCATCGTCTTACCCGCCTTCGGCGGAGACTGGATGAGTGCCCGCTGGCCCTTGCCGATCGGCATGACCAGGTCGATGACCCGGGTGGTCAGGATGTGCGGCTCGGTCTCCAACCGCAGGCGCTCCTGCGGGTAGAGCGGGGTGAGCTTGTAGAACTCCGGACGACGCCGCGCCTCCTCCGGCTCCATCCCGTTGATCGTGTCCAGCCGCATCAGCGGGTTGTACTTGTCGCGCCGCTGGTCGCCGCTGTTGCCGCCGTCGCGGTTCGCCCGCACCGCACCGGTGATCGCGTCGCCGCGGCGCAGGCCGTACTTCTTGATCTGGGACATCGAGACGTACACGTCGTTCGGGCCGGCCAGGTAACCGGTCGTCCGCACGAAGGCGTAGTTGTCGAGCACGTCGATGATGCCGGCCACCGGGACGAGCACGTCGTCCTCGCTGACCTGCGGCTCACGCCCACCAGTGTCGGCACCGGTCTCGGTGCGCTCGCCGCGCCCGCGGCGACGGTCCCGGAAACGGCTGCGCCGGCCGCGCCGGCCGCCACCCTCGCCGTCGTCGTCGTCGCTGTCCCGCTCGACACGCTCGGCACGCTGGCCACGATCGTTGCGGTCACCGCGGTCGGGTCGGTCGTTGCGCTCGGCCCGCTCACCCCGGTCGGAACGCTCGCTCCGGTCGTTGCGCTCGCCACGGTCGGAACGCTCGCTCCGGTCGTTGCGCTCGCCACGATCGGCACGCTCGCCACGGTCGGAACGCTCGGTCCGGTCGGTGGCACGCTCGCCACGGTCGGCACGCTCGGGCCGGTCGGCGGCACGCTCGCCACGATCGGTCCGGTCGGTCCGCTCGCCCCGATCGGCACGCTCGGTCCGCTCGCCACGATCGGCACGCTCGGTCCGCTCGCCACGATCGGCACGCTCGGTCCGCTCGCCACGATCGGCACGCTCAGTCCGCTCGGCACGCTCCGGACGCTCGGCCCGGTCGCGGCGGTTCTCGCCACGGTCGGCCCGCTCGCCGGCTTCCGCCTCGTCGGTACGGGTCTCGGTGGCACGCGCCTCGGTCGCACGCGCCTCAGCGGGGCGCGCCTCGGTGGCACGGGCCTCGGTCGTTGCGGTCCGGCTCCGCCGGGTACGGCTACGACCCTCGGGCTCGGCGGCCGGCTCGGCCGGCGCCTGCTCGGCACCGCGCCCTTCGGCTGCCGGCCGGTCTGCGGTCTCCCGCACCTCGGCGCGCACCCCCTCACGGGTTGGGGCGGCCGCGGCCGCGACCTCGGCCCGTGGTCGAGGGGTCCCGGCGGCGTTGCCGCCCTGCCGCTCGGAAATCGCGGCGATCAGCTCGCCCTTGCGCATGCGAGCCGTGCCGGAGATGCCGAGCGACGCAGCCAGGCTCTGCAGCTCTGGCAGCAGCATCGCCGACAGACCGGTGCCGCTACGCCGACGACGGGCGGGAGC
The DNA here is from genome assembly GCF_015751765.1 of Micromonospora ureilytica. Lineage (NCBI taxonomy): Bacteria > Bacillati > Actinomycetota > Actinomycetes > Micromonosporales > Micromonosporaceae > Micromonospora > Micromonospora ureilytica. Next base: position 6,739,169 of record NZ_JADOTX010000001.1, on the reverse strand, counting down.
GGCGGCGGTGGCATCGCCAGCGACGTTGGAAACATCCGACGTCACGTCGGTGGTGTCGCTCAATGGATTCCTTCCCTCGATAAGGCCGGGACTGCCCGGAGTCGGAGCTCAGGTGGCCGGGCGGCCTCGGTGCACCCGCCTCGCAAGGACGCGTCGCGGGAGTCTTGTGACACAGCAGCCGGTCGGTATCCCGACTCACCAACGTCGGTGAGCAGGTCTCGCCGTCTGCGGCGACCTGTGGAAACTGCGGTGCGGCGTGGGCCTTTGGCAGGGGTAGACGGGCTGACCGCCGAGAGCTTCGGGGGTGCGCCGCCCCGCAGGAGATCGCGTGCTTCGCGGCTGTGCTAGGTCTAGAGCGTAATCAACTCTTCCGACCTGCGGCAACAGGGTCCCGCTCGGCGTGTCCAAGTCTACCCCGTGCGACCCGTGCGCCGCTGACGTCTATCGGTAACTGCCAGATCTCCCAGTCTGTTCCCACCGGGAAGCCCGCTGGAGGCCCGCTGAGCGCCAGGACAGTCGGGCCCGCCCCACTGACCACAGCTGCCACACCGGCCTCTCGCAACGCGTTGACCAGGGAAGACGTGCCGGGCATCCCGGCTGCGCGATAATCCTGATGGAGCCGGTCGACGGTGGCCGGCAGCAGCAGGGTCGGGTCCGTGGTGAGCGCGTGCACCAGCAGTGCCGCCCGGCCCGCGGTCAACGCGGCGTCGCCATGCGGCACGGTGGCCGGCAGAGCCGCCCGCGCGGTCGCGGTCAGTCCGCGTTCCGACGGAACGAAAACGGTGGGCCGCACCGCGTCGGCGACCGGCAGGGACACCGCCCGGGCACCACCCGGCTCGGACCAGGCCACTGTGAAACCACCGAGCAGGCACGGCGCCACGTTGTCGGGGTGGCCCTCGATCTCGGCGGCCAGCCGGAGCGCGCCGGCGTCGTCGAGGCGGTGCTCGCCATCGACGACGAGGGCACGGGCCAGCAGCACCCCGGCGACGATCGCGGCGGACGACGAGCCCAGCCCACGCGCCTGCGGGATCCGGTTGACGCACTCCACGCTCAGCCCGTCGGGGTGGGCCCCGAGCACGTCGAACGCGGCGCGCATGGCCCGCACCACCAGGTGTCGGTCGTCGTCGGGCAGCTCACCGGCGCCCTGCCCGGTCACTGTCACCCGCACACCGCCCGACGCGACCTCGGCGGCCACGTCGTCGTGGAGCCCGAGGGCGAGACCCAGCGCGTCGAAGCCCGGGCCCAGGTTGGCACTGGTCGCGGGAACCCGGACTCGGACCGGCTCGGCGGTGAAGTTCGTCGGCACGCGCTCATGCTAGGGGTCGGCACCGACGAACCGGCCCCGTGCCCGCTGCCTGGGACCGCCGAGTTCAGCCGGCCGGGTCCGGGACCGGCTCGGCGGCCGGGTCGGTGAGCGACAGCCGGCGGGTGGCGATCCGCCAACCGACCGCGTACACGAGGGTGATCAGACCGCAGCCGGCGAGCACCACCCGTTCGTCGACCACGTCCACCACCAGGGCCACCGCCAGTTGGCTCACCGAGATCGCCAGCGTCGCCAGCATCATGTCGGTGGCGAAGACGCGGCCACGTAGCCGGTCCGGGACCTCGCCCTGGAGTGCGAAGTTCGACATCACCCAGTTGCTGCCACCCGCGAAGTGCGCCACGAAGACCAGCAGCAGCACCAGCGGAAACCATCGCACCACCGAGGTGCCCAGGTAGGACAGGCCGTAGAGCGACATGGACAACGCGAGGCCGGGCAGCAGCCAGGCCCGGTTGGTCAGCACCCGGCGCATCAGGATCGGCCCCACCAATGCTCCCGCGCCCCGTACCGCGAAGAGCAGGCCGGCGCCGAGCGGGCCGACACCGTACACACCGGCCAGCAGCGGGAACACGGTCAGCACGCCGTTGCCCAGGCCCACCGCGGACTTCACAGTGACAAGCGCGAGCACCCGGGGACGGTGACCGATGTAGCCGAGCGCCTCGCGGACGGCCGACCAGGTCCGCTGGGCCGGTTGGTCGGCGTCCCGGGGTGCCTGCAACGGCCGGCGGATCCGGGTGGCGAGGCCCGCAGCCATCGCCAGGCCCACCGCCGCCACCCAGAAGCAGACGTACGGGCCGGCAGCGGTGCTGAGTACGCCGCCGAGGGAGGCGCCGACCACGGTCATGGTGCCCCAGGCCGAGCCTGCGACGGCGTTGCCGGCGGCGAGCTCGTGCGGCTCCAGCACGTTGGGCAGCGCGGCCTGGGCGGCCGGCGAGTAGAACGCCTTGGCGACCGCCACCACGCCGATCGCGACAAGCGCCAGCCACGCCGTTCCGGCATTCCGCACACCGAGCAGCAGCAGCACGCCCGCCAGCGCGGCGACGTTCGCGCAGATCATGATCTTCCGGCGGTCGAAGCGGTCGGCGATCGTGCCGGTGTACGGCAGCAGCAACGCCACGATGCCGGTGTCCACAGCCAACACCAGCGCGCCCCAGACGCCGCTGCCGGTCAGTTGCGGCAGCAGCACCAACAGCGGCACCATGACGAACCAGTCGGCGCCGAAGACCACCAACTCGGCGAGGAACAGGTTGCGAAAGCTCCGATTGCCGGTCAGAACCGAGAGGGTGGACGCCACGGAGCGCGACCCTACCTGGTCGGTGTCGGAGCCACACCCGCTCCCAGCAGCGCGGAAACCGTGACGAAGGTGTAACCGCGGGACCGTAACCCGTTGATCATGTCGGTCAGGCCCCGCAGGGCGACCAGCCGCCGGCGCGCCCCCACATCGTGGCCGAGCACGATCGTTCCCGGTCGGACCCGCTCCACGATTCGCCGGGCGTGCCCGGCCGGATCGTCGGGGAACTCACGCTCCACCATCTGCAACGACCAGAGCACCAGCCGATAGTCCAGCCGGGCCGCCGCGTGCAGCACCGCCCCGCCCAGGTGGCCGTACGGCGGCCGGAGGAGCACCGGCGGTGTCCCGGTCAGGTCGGCGATCACGTCGTGGCTGCGGCGCAGGTCGTCGTACGCTTCGGCGGCGTCCAGTTCGGCCAGGTCCCGGTGCTCCCAGCTGTGGTTGCCCACCTCGTGCCCGGCAAGCCGGTCACGGACGACGTCGGCGTGCCGGCGGACCTGCGCCCCGACCATGAAGAAGGTGGCCGGAACCCGGTGCTGGGCCAGGGTGTCGAGCACCATCGGAGTCCACTGTGGTGCGGGGCCGTCGTCGAAGGTGAGGGCCACCAGGCGCTGGTCGGTCCTCCCCGACCAGACGACCTCCAGGGCGCCGGAGCCGACATCCTGCTGGCCGTTACCGAGGGTGGTGCTGGCGGGGCGGCCGGCGATCGGCATCCGGCGGTGGGTGATCCACCACGCCTCGGGCGTCCCCGCGCCGAGCGCCACACCGCCCAGCACCAGCAGGCCACGGCGCAAGAGGTCGCGTCGCCCCCACCCGCGCGCGCCCTTGTCCGTCCGCCCACCCCGCTCCACCCACACCCCCATCCATCTACGAGGAGTATGCAAGAAGTTACACAAAGTGTGGGTCGGTCGAGTCGGAGTGTTTCGGTCGGATGGAGCTGGAAACGCCCCCGGTGAAAAATCCACCGGGGGCGTTCGGAACCGCGTTCCGACCTACTCGGTCGGCTCCGCCGGAGGCAGTGGCGAGGTACGGCTACGGGGCAGCCGCAGCACCTCGAACTGGTCCGTGCCCTCCACCAGGGCGGCCGACGGCGCGGGTCGCCCGGCCGGCTGCGCACCCTCGGCCGCAGCCGGAGCGGGTGCGCCGCTCGGCACCGCGACCTGGTTCGGGGCCGGCGCCTCGTCCGTGTCCGTCGTGGTCACCGCCGGCCCGCCGGAGCGCCGCCGTGCGCGCCGACCCCGCAGCGACTCCTTGGTGTGCTCCACCATCGAGTACAGCGTCGGCACCAGGATCAGCGTGAGCAGCGTCGAGCTGAGCAGACCACCGATCACCACGACCGCCAGCGGCTGAGAGATGAAGCCGCCCTCACCGGTCAAGCCGAACGCCATCGGCAGCAGCGCGAAGATGGTCGCCACCGCCGTCATCAGGATCGGGCGCAGCCGGCGACGGCCGCCTTCGACCACCGCCTCCCGGACCCCCATGCCCTGCGCCCGATACTGGTTGATCAGGTCGAGCAACACGATCGCGTTGGTCACCACGATGCCGACCAGCATCAGCACGCCGATCAGCGCCGGCACACCGAGCGGCGTCCCGGTGATCAACAGCAGGCCGATCGCGCCGGTCGACGCGAACGGGATGGAGATCAGCAGGATCAACGACTGGGTGAGGCTGCGGAACGTGGCCACCATGATCAGGAAGACGATCGCGATCGCGGCCAGCACCGCCAGACCCAGGTCCGCGAAGGCATCCGCCTGATCAGCGCTGACACCACCGATGGTGAAGCTCGCGCCCGGCACGTCGATGCCGTCCAGCCGCTTCTGCAACTCGGTGCTGGTCGCGCCCAGGTTCGAGCCGGTCGCCGCGCCGGTCACCGACACGCTGCGCTCACCGTCGATCCGGGTGACCTGCTGCGGGCCCTCACCCTGCGTGACGTCCGCGATGTCGTCCAGCTTGACCGGACCCACCGGCAGTGCCCGCAGCTCCTCCACTGTCATCGGGGGCTGCGTGCCCAACCGCAGCACCACGTTCTGCTGCTGGCCGTCGAGCGCGACCTGACCCAGCGGCGCTCCCCGGAACGCCTGCGACACGAGCTGCCCCACGGCGGCCTCGGTGAGCCCGGCCCGCCCGGCGGCGACCCGGTCGACTGTCACGTCGACCCGCGGCACCCGCGCGGCCAGGCTGGTGGTGACGTCCTCGACGTCCGGGACACCGGCCATCGCGGCCCGCGCCTCCTCGGCGGCCCGGGTCAACGCCTCCGGGTCGCTGGCCTGGACGATCACCTCCAGCTGGCTGGTCGACGCCTCCTGCCCGCCACCGAAGCTGACCTCACCCACACCGGCGCCGAGCTTGTCGAACTCCTTGCGCAGCACCTCACGCATCTGCTTCGCGTCGGTGTCACCGTCGAGCGCCAACGACCAGCTGGCGACATTGTTGCCGCCGCCGCCCGCCCACGGGTTGTCCCCACCGCCGGCGGTCACCTGGTACGTCTCGACGCCCTTGGTCCGGGACAGCACCGACTCGACCTGCTTGGCCGCCGCGTCGGTGGCCGCCAGGCCACTGCCGGCCGGCAGTTCCTGGCTCATGTTGAGAGTGTCCTGGCCGGAGTCGTCCAGGAAGTTGGTCTCCAACTTCTGCGCCAGACCGAAGGTGCCGAAGAGCACCAGCAGGCCGAGACCGACCGTGATCCAGCGGGTCGACCGCTTGCGGGTGGCGAACCCGATCACCGGCAGGTACGCCCGCTGCAACGGGCTACGCAGCTCCTTCTCCTCCGCGGCGCGCCGGACCGCCTCGTCGTCCGCGGTGCCGCCGCGCGGCTTGAGGAACCAGTACGCGAGGACCGGGATGACTGTCAGCGACACCAGCAGCGAGGCGAGCAGAGCCACCGTCACGGTGATCGCGAACGGCGCGAAGAGCTGGCCCACGAACCCGCCGACCAGCGCGATCGGCGCGAACACCGCCACCGTCGTGAGGGTGGACGCGGTCACCGCACCGGCCACCTCCCGGACACCTGTGATGATGGCGTGCCGCTTCTCCTCGCCGTACTCCAGGTGTCGTTTGATGTTCTCCAACACCACAATCGAGTCGTCCACCACCCGACCGACCGCGATGGTCAACGCGCCGAGGGTGAGCAGGTTGAGCGAGTAGTCACCGATCCACAGGGCGATCAGCGCCACCAGCACGGAGAGCGGGATGGAAACCGCGGTGACCACGGTCGAGCGCACCGACAGCAGGAAGACCAGGATGACGATGACCGCCATCACCAGGCCCAGCAGGCCCTCCGTGGTCAGCGACTCGATCGACTTCTCGACGAACGGCGCCTGGTCGAAGACGACTGTCAGCTCCGCGCCGGAGGCGTCCTTCAGGCCGTCGAGCCGGTCGCGGATCTCGTGCGAGATCTGCACGGCGTTGCCGTCCGGCGCCGCGGTGACCGCGATGCCGAGGCTGTCCTTGCCGTTGGTCCGGGTGATCGCCGTGGCCGGGGCGAGCTGCTGCTCGACCGCCGCCACGTCACCGAGGCGGACGGGTGCCGCGCCCGGGACGACCACGATGCCGCGCAGGTCCTCCAGGGTGGCGATCGGCGTGCCGACCTGCACCGGGAGGGCCAGCGAGCCGTCGGTCACCGCGCCGGCCGGGACCGCCACGCCGTTGGTCTTCAGCGCCGCGCCGATCGCCGTCGGCTGGACCTTCGCGGCGGCCAGCTTCGCCGGGTCCGGGGTCACCACCACGATGTCGTCGCGGGTGCCGGTCACCTCGACCGTGCGTACCCCCTCAATGCCCTCCAGCTCCGGCACCACCGTCGCGCGCAGCTTCTCGGCGAGCGCCCGCTCGTCCGCCGCGCCGGCCGCGGCCAACACCACAGCCGGAAGGTCGTCGGTGCTACCGGCGATGACCTGCGGGTCGACGTTCTCCGGCAGCTGGGAGTCGATCCGGCTCAACGCGGTCTGCATCTTGTTGACCACGTCGTCGAGGTCGGTGCCGAACTCGTACGTCACCTGGACGGTGGCGGCGCCCTCGCGAGACGTGGAGGTGACCTTGTCCAGCCCCGGGATGCCCTGGAGGGCGTTCTCGATCGGCTCGGTCACCTGCGACTCGACGATCTCGGGGCCGGCGCCGGGATAGGGGGCCACGATGAACGCGGCCGGGAACTCGAGCGACGGCAGCAGTTGCTGCTTCAGCGACGGCACGGCGAACGCTCCGAACACCGTGGTCACCACCGCGATGAGGGCAATCAGCCCTCGGTTGGCGAGGCTGAATCTGGCGAGCAGCGACATCGGCCTGGCTCACTCCTGAACGAGAATGCGGGCGGGGATACCCGAAAGTGTGCCGGACTCGCATACCTCGACCCCCGCCACCCCCAGGCCGGCCCGCCGTCCGCCTACCCGCCGTCGATCACCACCCGGACGGTGGCGCGCTCAGGCCAGGTCGAGCGCGCGGGCCGCGGCCAGCGGGTCGTTCGCGATGGTCAACGGCGCCGGCGCGGTGGAGATCGCCCACTCCGGGTCCTTCAGCCCGTGGCCGGTCACCGTGCAGACCACAGTGGAGCCGGGCGGCACCGCGCCCGCCGCGGCCTGCTGCAACAGGCCGGCCACGCTGGCCGCGCTGCCCAGCTCGACGAAGACCCCCACCTCGCGAGCGAGCAGACGGTACGCGGAAAGGATCTCCCGGTCGGTCACCGACGCGATCAGGCCACCGGACGCGTCCCGGGCATCCAGTGCCTTGGTCCAGCTCGCCGGGTTGCCGATCCGGATCGCCGTGGCGATCGTCGACGGCTCCGGCACCACCTTGCCGGTCACGATCGGGGCCGCCCCGGCGGCCTGGAAGCCGTACATCTTCGGCGTCCGGGTGGTGGCGCCGGCGGTCATCTCCTCCGAATATCCCATCCAGTACGCGGAGATGTTGCCGGCGTTGCCGACCGGCAGGCAGTGGATGTCGGGCGCGTCACCGAGCGCCTCGACGATCTCGAACGCCGCGGTCTTCTGGCCGTGCAGCCGATCGATGTTGACCGAGTTGACCAACGCGACCGGGTAGTCCTGGGCGAGCTTGGCCGCCGTCGCGAGGCAGTCGTCGAAGTTGCCACTCACCTGGAGCAGCTTCGCGCCGTGCACCAGCGCCTGGGCCAGCTTGCCCAACGCGATCTTGCCCTGCGGCACCAACACGGCACAGGTCAGCCCGGCCCGAGCCGCGTACGCCGCGGCGGAGGCGCTGGTGTTGCCGGTGGAGGCGCAGATGATGGCCTTGTTGCCGGCCTCGACCGCCTTGGACACCGCGAGGGTCATCCCCCGGTCCTTGAAGGAGCCGGTCGGGTTGGCGCCCTCCACCTTGAGGTGCACGTCGCACCCCAGCCGGGCGGACAGCACCGGCGCCGGCAACAGCGGGGTGTTCCCCTCGTGCAGCGTGACGACCGGCGTGGCCGCGGTGACCGGCAGCCGATCCCGGTACGCCTCGATCAGACCCCGCCACATGTCGCTCTCCTCGCCTCTACCGCCGCGCCCGCCCGAACATCAGGGCCACCTTGGACCAACCTGCCGGGGCGGTCGATGGCACACCCCCCACTTACCCACCTGGCGGGACGCGCGAGCCGTCCCGTCGATGATGCAACGACTCAGGCGTCGCCCTCGACCCGCAGCACACTGGTCACCGACCGCACAATGTCCAGACCGCGCAGCTCGCCGACGGTCGCGGCGAGCGCGGCGTCCGGCGCCACATGCGTCACGATGACCAGCTCGGCGCCGCCGCGGCCCGCTGGCCCGCCCGCCGAGCCCTGCCGCACTGTCGCGATCGACACGTCGTGCCGGGCGAACACACTCGCCACCGAGGCCAGCACACCCGGCCGGTCGGCCACGTCGAGGCTCACGTGGTAGCGGGTCAACGCCTCACCCATCGGCCGGACCGCCAGGTCCGCGTACGCGCTCTCGCTGGCCGCGCGCACCCCGGCGAGCCGGTTACGGGACACCGCGACCACGTCACCGAGCACCGCGCTGGCGGTGGGCGCGCCGCCGGCGCCCCGACCGTAGAACATCAGCTCCCCGGCCGCGTCCGCCTCCACGAAGACCGCGTTGAACGCGTCCCCGACGCTGGCCAGCGGGTGGCTGCGCGGGATCATCGCCGGGTGCACCCGGACGCTCACCGTCTCCCGGCCGGTGGAGTCGACGCCCCGGGCCGCGATGCAGAGCAGTTTGATCGTGCAGCCCATCGCCTGGGCGCTGGCCATGTCCGCGGCGGTCACCTCGGTGATGCCCTCGCGGTGCACGTCGGCGGCGCCGACCCGGGTGTGGAACGCCAGCGAGGCGAGGATCGCCGCCTTCGCCGCCGCGTCGAAGCCCTCCACGTCGGCGGTCGGGTCGGCCTCCGCGTACCCCAGGGCGGTGGCCTCTTCGAGGGCCTCGGCGAAGCCGGCGCCGGTAGCGTCCATCGCGGAGAGGATGAAGTTGGTGGTGCCGTTGACGATGCCGGTGACCCGGTTGATCCGATCGCCGTGCAGCGACTCCCGCAGCGGGCGCAGCAGCGGGATGGCCCCGGCCACGGACGCCTCGTAGTAGAGGTCGCCGCCGCCGTCGGCCGCCGCCTCGTGTAGAGCCACGCCATCCTCGGCGAGCAACGCCTTGTTGGCGGTGACCACGCTCTTGCCGCCACGCAGCGCCTCGACCAGCCAGGTCCGGGCCGGCTCGATGCCACCGACCATCTCGATCACCACGTCCACGTCGTCCCGCTTGATCAGGCCGAGCGCGTCGTTGGTGAACAGGTTCTCGTCGACCGGCAGGTCACCCCGGTCGCGGCCGAGCCGACGGACGGCGATGCCGGCGATCTCCAGCGGAGCGCCGATCCGCGCGGTCAGGTCGGCCGACTGCTCGTGCAGCAGCCGGACCACCTCCTGGCCGACAGTGCCACAGCCGAGCAGCGCCAAGCGCACAGGTGACGTCATCCAACATCCAATGCGAGCAGGTCCTCTTCGGTTTCCCGCCGGACGATCAGGCGCGCCTGGCCGTCGCGCACCGCGACCACCGGTGGCCGGGGCACGTGGTTGTAGTTGCTGGCCATGCTTCGGCAGTACGCACCGGTGCCGGGCACTGCGACAAGATCTCCGGGCTGCACGTCGGCGGGCAGGAATTCATCCTTCACCACGATGTCCCCGGACTCACAGTGCTTTCCCACCACGCGGGCGAGAAACGCCTGGGCGCCGGAGGCCCGCGAGGCCAGCGTGGCCGAGTAGGACGCGTCGTAGAGGGCGGTGCGGATGTTGTCGCTCATCCCGCCGTCGACGCTGACGTACGTCCGGAGGCCGTCGAGTTCCTTGACCGTGCCGACCTCGTACAGGGTGAACACGGCCGGCCCGACGATGGCCCGGCCCGGCTCGATCGACAGGTGCGGCACGGCGAGGTTCTCCGCGGCGCACTCCGAATCGACGATCTTGCGAAGGCGCTTGGCCAGATCCTGCGGTGTCGCCGGGTCGTCCTGGGTGGTGTACGCGATGCCGAAGCCACCGCCCAGGTCCAGCTCGGGAAGCTCCACCCCGCGCGCGTCGCGGATCTGCGCCTGTAGGGCGAGCACCCGACGGGCCGAGACCTCGAAGCCGCTGGCGTCGAAGATCTGCGAGCCGATGTGCGAGTGCAGACCACGCAACTCCAGCACACCCTCGTCGAGGATCTTGAACGCGGCGTTCGCGGCGGCGCCGCCGGCCAGCGAGAAGCCGAACTTCTGGTCCTCGTGGGCGGTGGCGATGAACTCGTGGGTGTGCGCCTCGACGCCCACCGTGACCCGGACCAGCACCCGGGGCCGGACCCCGCGCTCGCGGGCCAGCGCGGTGAGCCGGTCGATCTCGGTGAACGAGTCGACGATGATCCGGCCCACCCCGGCGTCCAGCGCCCGGCCCAGCTCGGCGACCGACTTGTTGTTGCCGTGGAAGCCGATCCGCTCCGGCGGCATCCCGGCCGACAGCGCGGTGGCCAACTCACCACCGGTGCAGACGTCCAGGTGCAGCCCCTCCTCGGCGATCATCCGGACCACGGCCCGGCAGAGGAACGCCTTGCCCGCGTAGAAGACGTCCTCGGTCGGGAAGGCCGCCCGGAAGTCGCGGCAGCGCGACCGCAGGTCGGCCTCGTCCAGGACGTACACCGGGGTGCCGAACTCGGCCGCGATGTCGCGGACGCTCAGGCCCGCGACGGCGACCGCGCCGTCGGCGCCGCGCGTCACCGACCGCGGCCACAGCGCCGGCACGAGGGCGTTGACGTCGGCCGGGGCACGCAGCCAGGCCGGCCCCTGGTGGCTGATGTCCGCGTGCAGCGCACCGGCCTCATGAGCCCTCATGTCACATCCTCTCGGGTGCGGAGACGCCGAGCAGGTACAGACCGTTGGCGATCACCGTACGGGTGGCGTTGTTGAGCCAGAGCCGGGCGCGGTGCAGGTCGGTGATCTCCTCGTCACCCAGCGGCAGCACCCGGCAGTTGTCGTAGAACCGGTGGTAGGAGGCGGCGACGCTCTCCTCCAGGTAGCGGGCCACCCGGTGCGGCTCCCGCAGCTCGGCGGCCGTCGCCACCACCGCCGGGAACTGGGCGAGTGCCTTGAGCAGCTCGTTCTCCTTCTCGTGATCGAGCAGCTCGGGGCGGAACGCCTCGGCGTCGCCCGGGACCAGCCCCACCTCGGCGGCGTTGCGGGCCACGCCCGCCGTCCGGGCGGCGACGTACTGCACGTAGTAGACCGGGTTGTCGCGGGTCGCCCGGGTCCACAGCTCGATGTCGATGTCGATCGGGGAGTCGCTGGAGTACCGGGCCAACGCGTACCGGGAGGCGTCCACGCCGATGGCGTCGACCAGGTCCTCCAGGGTGATCACGGTGCCGGCCCGCTTGCTCATCCGCATCGGGGCGCCGTCGCGCAGCAGGTTGACCAGCTGCCCGATGAGGATCTCCAGGTTGCGCTCCGGGTCGTCGCCGAAGCAGGCGGACATCGCCTTCATCCGGCCGATGTAGCCGTGGTGGTCGGCGCCCAGCATGATCACGACCCGCTCGAAACCGCGCTCGCGCTTGTCCAGGTAGTAGGCGCAGTCCGCGGCGAAGTACGTCCACTCGCCGTTGGACTTGCGCAGCACCCGGTCCTTGTCGTCGCCGAAGTCGGTGGTGCGCAGCCAGGTGGCGCCCTCGGACTCGTAGAGGTGCCCCTGCTCACGCAGCCGGTTCAACGCCAGGTCGAGCTCACCCCGGTCGTGCAGGTCCTTCTCGTTGAAGTAGGTGTCGAACTCCACCCCGAAGTCGCGCAGCGAGGTGCGGATCTCGTCGAACATCAGCGCGACGCCCTCGACCCGGAAGACCTCCTGGGCGGCGGCGTCGTCGAGCGAGCGCACCTCCGGCCGGCGGGCCTGCACCTCGGTGGCGATCTCGGCGATGTACGCCCCGCCGTAGCCGTCCTCCGGCGCCGGCTCACCCTTCGAGGCCGCGAGCAGCGAGCGGGCGAACCTGTCGATCTGCGAACCGGCGTCGTTGAAGTAGTACTCCGTGCCGACATCGGCGCCGGTGGCCCGCAGCAGCCGACTCAGCGCGTCACCCACGGCCGCCCAGCGAACCCCGCCGATGTGCACCGGCCCGGTCGGGTTGGCCGAGACGAACTCCAGGTTGATCTTCTCGCCGGCGAGCCGGTCACTGCGGCCGTACTCCGCTCCGGCCTCGACGATCACCCGCGCGAGCTGACCGGCCGCCGCGGCGTCGAGCCGGATGTTCAGGAAGCCCGGCCCGGCGATTTCCACCGATTTGACACCCGGCGCCCGGCCCAGCTCGTCGGCCAGAGCAGTAGCCAGCTCCCGGGGCGAGACGCCCACCTTCTTGCTCAACTGCAGCGCGAGCGTCGAGGCGTAGTCGCCGTGCTCGGGGTTGCGCGGGCGCTCCACCACCGTGCTCGCCGGCAACGCCGCGCGGTCGAGCCCACGCTGCTCGAAGACGGCGTGGGCGGCGGCAAGGACGACCGAGGCTAGTTCTGCAGGAGTCACCCAACCATGTTATCGGGGGTAGACTCGGGCACTCGGCGGCTCCCCTGCGCGTCATCCGGCCCGCCACTCCCCTGCCCGACCGACTTGACGAGGCACGATGAGCATCAGCACCCCGGGTGGCCCTGAGCGCCGCCCGACCGTGGTCAGCACCGGCAAGAAGCCGGCCGCAGGCCGGCCGGCGTCCGGCGCCAAGGCCGGTTCCGGCAAGCCGACGGGCACCCCCCGGGCCGGCGGCAAGGGCCCGCGCAAGCCGGTCACCCCGGTCAAGGTCAGCCAGGGCCGCGCCTGGGGGCCGATCGCGCTCTTCGTCGCTGTGGGCGTGCTCGCGGCCGGCATCATCGGGTACGGCGCCTGGGCGTCGTTCCAGGGCTCCAAGCCGTGGGACAAGCGGGCCAACGCCATCGACGGCATCGCCAACATCCGCAAGTCCGACCCGGACAGCCTGAAGTACGAGTCGCACAAGGCTGGCCCACTGACCTGGAACTACTCGCCGCCGGTGGGTGGGGTGCACAACGCCGCCTGGCAGAACTGCATGGGCGACGTGTACGACGCTCCGATCGCCAACGAGCACGCGGTGCACAGCCTGGAGCACGGCGCGGTGTGGATCACCTACCGCCCCGACCTGCCCAAGGACCAGGTCGACAAGCTCGCCAGCAAGGTGCGCGGTGTCGAGAAGACACTGATGAGCCCCTACGAGGGCCTGGACAAGCCGATCTCGCTGCAGGCCTGGGGCTACCAGCTCAAGGTCGACAACGCCGACGACTCGCGGATCGACGAGTTCATCAAGGACCTGCGGGTGAACGCCTCCGTCGAAGGCCCGACGGCGCTCTGCAACACCGGCATCACCGCCACCGGCACCACGCCGCGTGAGCTCCAGCAACAGCAACAGCCCACCCAGTAAGGACGGCAATGACCGCTCCGGCAACCACCGACAGCGACTACGACGAGATCCCGACCGCCCCGGACGAGGGGGGCCGGGCCCCGGCGTCGCGCTACGGAGTGCTGGCGCTCGCCATCATGGTGGTGGTGGGGCTCCTCCTCGGGTACGCGGGCGGTCTGCTCACCCCGCGGCTCACCCGACCCGGTGACGCCTCGGTCGAGGCGGGCTTCGCCCGGGACATGACGACCCACCACGCGCAGGCTGTGGAGATGAGCCTGATCGCGTACCGGTCGGCGACCCTCCCCGAGGTACGGCAAATCGCCGTCGACATCGCCACCGGTCAGCAGGGCGAAATCGGCGCGATGCAGACCTGGCTGCGCGAATGGGACCTCAGCCCGACCGGGTCGAAGCCGCCGATGTCGTGGATGTCCGACGGGGCCACCGTCAAGGACGGTCTGATGCCGGGCATGGCCACGCCGCAACAGATGACCGCCCTGCGCAACGCTCAGGGCATCGAGGTCGACAGGCAGTTCCTGACCCTGATGTACGACCACCACCTGGGCGGCATCCACATGATCGACGCGGCGCTCGGCGCGACCGACAACGCCGAGGTGGTGCGGGTGGCGAACACCATGAAGAACACCCAGCAGACCGAACTGAACAACCTCCGGCAGCTCCAGGCGCAGGCCAAGGGCTGACCGACCGGACGGCCGCACCAGGCCCGTGTCCCCGCCGATCTGTGGCGGTGACGCGGGCCGCACCATGTCGACACCAACACACCCCGCAGCTCGCCCCGCGCCGCCACCGACACGATCCCCACGCCCGGCCCCACCTCGCCCCCGGCCGCAGCCCCCACGCCCGGCCCCACCTCGGCCCCAGCCGCAGCCCACACCTCGGCCCCACCTCGCCCCGGCCGCAGCCCACACCTCGGCCCCACCTCGAGTCCGGCCGCAGCCCACACCTCGGCCCCACCTCGAGTCCGGCCGCAGCCCACACCTCGGCCCCACCTCGAGTCCGGCCGCAGCCCACACCTCGGCCCCACCTCGAGTCCGGCCGACCCCGGGCGCAGTCCCGGCCCCAGTCCCGGGGGCGCAGCTCTGGCTGCATGCCTTGGGCGCAGCCCTGGCCCGAGCCCTGGCTCTATGCCTTGATCGACTCGGTTTTCAGGAAACCGCGCTGTCCACGCGACCAAGACACCCCGACTTCCAGAAACCCGAGTCGATCAAGGCTGGACGAGCCATCCAGCCACCGACCTCGGCCGCCCAGTTGCCAGCCGCCGTTCGAGATCTTGGACACTTTCCGTCAGCTGCTGACGGAAAGTGTCCAAGATCTCGAACGCGGCTCCCGGGCTCCAGGGCTCCAGCGGCTCCCGGGCTCCAGGGCTCCAGCGGCTCCAGGGCTCCAGGGCTCCAGGGCTCCAGGGCTCCAGGGCTCCAGGGCTCCAGGGGCGATGATCGACTCGGTTTCAGGAAACCGGCGCTGTCCGCGCGATCGGGACACCCCGACTTCCAAGAAGCCGAGTCGATCTAGGCGCTGGACCGCCGCCTGTGGGGCAATAACGCCACTATGTCGCTTCTGGGTGTTTTGCGTGGCACAGGCGATTACGTTGCTTAGAGAGTTTTCTCCCCACATATCGTGACCAGTTGCGATTCGGGCTCGTTGCCCAAGACGTGGGGGTTGCACTCAGAGACGCACGGCGTTCGGTAACCAGTTGGTGCCGACGCCACACCATCGGTGGTGACGGGGCGGTGGCAGCCGTCCGTCGCGGACAGCGGCAGGGCGAGCCGGGAATGCTCAGCCGCGAACAGGAACTCGAGTTGATCGACATGCTCCGGGGTGTTCACCCCGACGAGTTCGGCCTGGACGAGGAGTTGTGGACGCGGCAGAGCCTCACCACGCTCATCCAGCGGCGCTTCGACCTGCCGTTGGACGCTGGCGCGGTCGGGGCGTACCTGCGGGCCTGGGGGTTGGGTCCGCGGGAGCCGCGCGAGCGGGCCTGCGGCCTCTGCGTGAGCGCGGTCGAGCGTTGGGTTCGTAGCGAGTACCCGGCGATCACCCGGGCCGCCCAGGAGCACCTCGCGGAGGTCTACTGGATCGGCCGGGTCCGGTTGCGCGGCACGATGCCGGCGGCCGACGTGATCTCCGCTGTCTCGTCTCGCGGTCGGGTGCGCTTCATGATCACCACGCCGACGGTGGACCCGCCGCTCCCCCGCGACTTCGTGTTGCGGCTCAGCGGGGAGGAGCAGCGCACCGTCCACCTGATCGTGGACGGCTCCTGGCCGCGCAACGAGTGGCCCCGCCGGCCCCCTCGGCGGATCGTCCTGCACCCACTGCCGAGCTGCGGGCGGGCGGTAGCCGCCTAAGCACCGGACACGGCCGGCCCGGACACGGCCAGCCCGAGACACGGCTGGGCCCGACACCGCCAGCCCGAGACACGGCCAGCCCGACACGATCGGCTCACCCAATACCGATTCGGCGTACGCAGGGGAGGTTTGCTAGTCTTCTCCAGTCGCTGAGCCCCCGTAGCTCAGGGGATAGAGCACCGCCCTCCGGAGGCGGGGGCGCAGGTTCGAATCCTGCCGGGGGCACACTTGCTAGCAAAGATCACCACGCGGGGCTCCTGACCAGGAATTCGGTCAGGGGCCTTCATCGTGTTGGCCGACCACCCGCCAGAATGTCGATCATGCTGTTTCTCGGGTTGCTCCTCGCCGCGCTGGGTGGGGCAGTCGCGGCGACCGCCCTCACCGTCCGTGGGTTCCGCGCGGTGTTGCGGAGCAACGAACGGGTGGGTCGCCTGCGGGCGGTAGCGCTTCTCGCCGGTGCGGCCACCGTCGCCGTGTACGCCTGGGGTCTGCTCCACCTCGGCTTCGCGGTCCTGCGGGCCGAGGACGGTGGGGCCGGGTCCTCCCCGATCGAACCCTGTCGTGAGGCCGGACCGCAGCTGGCAAGCCTGGTCGTCGGGTACGACGTCAGTGTCCTACCGCTCCGCTTCGGGTGCCGCCTCAGTGGTGGTGGCACGTACGTCACCTCGTCCGTGCCCGGGTACGTCAACCCGGCCGCGGCCGGGCTAGGTCTGGTCACCGCTACCTGCGGAGTCCTCGCCGCCAGGACGGCGCGTCCGACCGCCGGTGGCGTGAACGCGTGAACGGTCGACCGGAGGCGGCCGGTCAGGGGGCTATGTATGCCGCCAGGTGTTCGCCGGTGAGGGTGGAGCGGGAGGCGACAAGGTCGGCGGGTGTGCCCTCGAAGACGATGCGACCACCGTCGTGGCCGGCACCGGGGCCGATGTCGATGATCCAGTCCGCGTGCGCCATGACCGCCTGGTGATGCTCGATGACGATCACCGACTTGCCGGCGTCGACCAGGCGGTCGAGCAGGCCGAGTAGTTGTTCGACGTCGGCCAGGTGCAGGCCGGTGGTCGGCTCGTCGAGGACGTAGACGCCGCCCTTCTCAGCCATGTGGGTGGCCAGCTTGAGTCGTTGCCGTTCCCCGCCGGAGAGGGTGGTGAGCGGCTGACCCAGGCTCAGGTAGCCGAGCCCGACGTCGGCGAGCCGATCGAGGATGGCGTGCGCTGCCGGCGTACGCGCCTCGCCGGCGCCGAAGAACTTCTCGGCCTCCGTCACCGACATCGCGAGCACCTCGCTGATGTCGCGACCGCCGAAGCGGTATTCCAGGACCGACGCCTGGAACCGCTTGCCCTCGCAGTCCTCGCAGGGTGCGGCGACCCCGGCCATCATCCCCAGGTCGGTGTAGATGACGCCGGCGCCGTTGCAGCTCGGGCAGGCGCCCTCGGAGTTGGCGCTGAACAGCGCCGGCTTCACCCCGTTGGCCTTCGCGAACGCCTTGCGGATCGGGTCGAGCAACCCGGTGTACGTGGCCGGGTTGCTGCGCCGTGAGCCGCGAATGGCGCCCTGGTCGATCGACACCACGCCGGCGCCGGCCGGGATCGACCCGTGCACCAGCGAACTCTTGCCGGAGCCGGCGACGCCGGTCACGACGACGAGCACCCCGAGGGGTACGTCGACGTTCACGTCCTGGAGGTTGTTGGCCGTGGCGCCGCGGATCTCCAGCTTGCCGGTGGGCGTCCGCGCCGTCTCCTTGAGGGCCGCCCGGTCGTCGAGGTGTCGGCCGGTGATGGTGCCGCTGGCCCGCAGGCCCTGCACGGTGCCCTCGTAGCAGACCGTCCCGCCGTCCGTGCCGGCTCCGGGCCCGAGGTCGACGACGTGGTCGGCGATGGCGATGGCCTCTGGCTTGTGCTCCACGACCAGCACGGTGTTGCCCTTGTCGCGCAGCTGGAGCAGCAGCTCGTTCATCCGTTGGATGTCGTGCGGGTGCAGCCCGATGGTCGGCTCGTCGAAGACGTAGGTGACGTCGGTGAGCGAGGAGCCGAGGTGGCGGATCATCTTGGTGCGCTGCGCCTCGCCGCCGGAGAGGGTGCCCGACGGCCGATCGAGCGACAGGTAGCCCAGGCCGATCTCCTCGAACGAGTCGAGGAGGTGTTGCAGGCCCGCCAGTAGCGGGGCCACCGACGGCTCTTTGATCCCGCGCACCCAGGCGGCCAGGTCACTGATCTGCATCGCGCAGGCGTCGGCGATGTTCTTTCCCTTGATCTTCGATGACCTGGCCTCCTTGCTGAGCCGGGTGCCGGCACACTCGGGGCAGGTCGTGAAGGTCACCGCGCGCTCCACGAAGGCGCGGATGTGCGGCTGCAACGCGTCGATGTCCTTGGCGAGGAAGGACTTCTGGATCGACGGGATCAGGCCCGCGTACGTCAGGTTGATCCCATCGATTTTGATCTTGGTCGGCTCCCGGTGGAGCAGGTCGTGCAGCTCCCGCTTGTTGAACTTGGCGATCGGCTTGTCCGGGTCGAAGTAGCCGCAGCCCCGGAAGATCCGGCCGTACCAGCCCTCCATGCTGTAACCCGGGATGGTGATCGCGCCCTCGTTGAGCGAGAGGTTGTCGTCGTAAAGCGCCGACAGGTCGATGTCGGTCACAGCGCCCATGCCCTCGCACCGCGGGCACATGCCGCCGAGACGGTTGAAGGTCGCCTTCTCGGTCTTCGTCTTGCCGGCGCCGCGATCGACGGTGATCGCACCTGTCGCCTTCACCGAGGGGACATTGAAGGAGTACGCGTTGGGCGAGCCGATCTGTGGCTGCCCGAGCCGGCTGAACAGGATGCGCAGCATCGCGTTGGCGTCGGTGGCGGTGCCGACGGTGGAGCGGGAGTTGGCGCCCATCCGCTCCTGGTCGACGATGATCGCCGTGGTCAGGCCGTCCAGTAGGTCGACCTCGGGCCGCGCCAACGTCGGCATGAAGCCCTGCAGGAAGGCGCTGTAGGTCTCGTTGATCATCCGCTGGGACTCGGCCGCGATGGTGCCGAACACCAGCGAACTCTTACCGGAGCCGGAGACACCGGTGAAGACCGTCAGCCGCCGCTTCGGGATCTCGACGTCGACGTCCTTGAGGTTGTTCACGCGCGCGCCCTGCACGCGGATCAGGTCATGACTGTCGGCGACGTGCGGCTTGCTGGCCGTGCTCATCGTGTCTCCCTGTGTCGGGCGCGGACGGTTCAGCGCACTTCCTGGATGCGGACCATGTTGCCCGCCGGGTCGCGGAAGGCACAGTCGCGCACGCCGTACGGCTGCTCGGTCGGCTCCTGGACCACCTCGGCGTCGCTGGCCTCCACCTTGGCGAAGGTGGCGTCGAGGTCGGTGGTGGCCAGGTTGACGCCGAAGTAGCTGCCCTTGGCCATCAGCTCAAGGATGGTCTGCCGCTCGTCGTCGGTGAGGCCGGGGTTGGCGGTTGGTGGGTGCAGGACGATGGCGGTGCTGGGCTGGCCGACCGGCCCGACCGTGATCCACCGCATCCCCTCGTAACCGACGTCGAGGCGGACCTCGAAACCGAGGATGTCGCGGTAGAAGACCAGCGAGGCCTCCGGGTCGGTGTGCGGGAGGAAGCTTGAGTGAATGGTGATGTCCATGCTGGTCACGCTAGTTGCGCTGCGGTGACCCGCGCTTCTCGATTCCTGACCGGTCTGGTCACCTGCTTCGCCACGCACGACGGCATGCCCGCCGTCGCCTGCGCCGCCTGCCGCCGGTAGACGCTCGGCGGCACCCCCACCAACTCCGTGAAGCGGGTGCTGAAGGTGCCCAGCGACGAACAACCGACAGCGAAACAGACGTCGGTGACGCTCAGGTCGCCGCGGCGCAGCAGGGCCATCGCCCGCTCGATCCGTCGGGTCATCAGGTAGCTGTAGGGGGATTCGCCATAGGCGAGCCGGAACTCGCGGCTGAGGTGCCCGGCCGACATGTGCGCGCCGCGGGCGAGCGCCTCGACGTCCAGCGGCTGCGCGTACTCCCTGTCGATCCGGTCGCGGACCCGGCGCAGCCGCGCCAGGTCGCCCAGTCGCTGCGTCGCGTCGGGTTTGCTGCTCACCTGGGAAATCGTGCCACAACCCACCGACAATCGACCGCTCGCCGGACGCGAGCGGGGCCGAGCCGGGGCCGAACGCGGGTCGAGCCGGGGCCGAACGCGGGCCGAGCGGCGGCCGACGAGTCGGTCAGCCGGCCTCGCGGCGGGCGCGGGCCCGGCGCTTCCCCTCGTGCATGGCCTGCACCCGGGCCACCGGGATGGTCCGGCCCTCGGCTACCAGATCGGCGGGGAGCGGTTGCGGGGCCGGCATCAACGCGGCCCACGGATCGCCGTCGGCGAGCAGCGACGGCGCGGTCCGGATGGTGAAGTCGGCGGGGGTCACCTCGGTCAGGTCGGCCCAGTCGACCGGGAACGAGACCGGCATCCCGGGGCGCAGCCGGGGGCTGTACACGGCTGCGACGGTCGCCCCGCCCGCGCGGGTGGCGTCCACGAAGACCCGGCCACCCCGGTCCTCCTTGATGTACGCCGTGGTGGCCACCACCGGGTCGAGCCGTTCGGCGCGGACGGCGAGCGCCCGGGTGGCGGCGGCCAACTCCTCGGCCGTGGCCTCGGCGGTCACCGGCACGAAGACGTGCACGCCCTTGGCGCCGCTGGTCTTGACCGCACCAGCCAGGCCGGCGTCGGCGAGCGCCTGGCGGACCAGCAGGGCCGCGGCGACCGCCGCGCGGAACCCGTCACCGTCCGGCGGGTCCAGGTCCAGGATCAGGTGGGTCGGGCGGTGCAGGTCCGCGACGGTGGCCAGCGTCGGGTGGTACTCCACCGCACGTTGGTTGGCGAACCAGAGCAGGGTACGGCGGTCGTCGCAGAGGGCGTACGAGATTTCCCGGTGCGACGCCTCGGCCCAGACCGGCGCCCGGCGGACCCAGTCCGGGGTGTAGCGGGGCAGGTTCTTCTGCATGAACGGCGGCTGGCCGGGGCGGACCCTGATCACCGACAGCGGCCGGCCCCGCAGGTGCGGGAGGATCCGGTCCCCGACCGCGTCGAGGTAGTCGACCAGGTCACGCTTCGTCGCGTCATCGCGGTCGGACAGCGGCTGGTCCAGGTTGGTCAGGGCCACGCCGTCCCGGGTCTCGTCAGCCTCACTCACCCGACCACCCTCCCGGGCTGACTGCCGTCGGTCAACCGGACGCGGCGCTTCGGTACGGATCGGTTTCGGCGCCCACAGCGGCCGGGCCCGACGGGTCGGCGGCCGACGACGGCCCGGCCGCGCGTCGGGGCACTGTGGTCAGCGCCACCAGCCACGCGGCGACGACGAGGCCGGCGGCCACGGCGAACGCGGTCCGGTAGCCGCCGGCGAGCGCGGCGGTCTCGGCCCAACCGGCGGCCCGCAGCCCGTCGCTGCGGGCGGCGGCCAGGGTGGCCAGCGCGGCCAGGCCGACGGCGCCGCCGACCTGTTGGGTGGTGTTGGCCAGGCCGGAGGCGAGCCCGGCGTCCGTGTCGGTAGCGCCGGCCATGGCCAGTGTGGTGACCGCCGGCAGGGTCAGGCCGCCAGCCACCCCGAAGATCAACATCGCCGGGAGTACGTCGACGACGTAGGCGCCGTCGGCGGGCAGCCGGGCGAGGAGGAGGAAGCCGAATGTCGCCAGGACGAGCCCGACCAGCAGGACGCTCCGGGCACCCCAGCGGGCGATCAGCCGACCGGCCAGGCCGAGCGAGACCACGGCGATCACGACAGGGGTGGGTAGGAAGGCCCAGCCGGTCGCGGCGGCGTCCAGCCCCAGCACCAGTTGCAGCTCCACGGCGAGCAGGAACTGGAAACCGAAGTACGCGCAGACCATGAGGAACTGCACGGCGTTCGCCGCCACCAGACCCCTGACGCGCAGCACCCGGGACGGCACCAGCGGGGTCGCCGCCACCCGTTGGCGCAGCGCGAACCCGCCGAGCAGCAGCGCCGCGAGGGCCACCGCGCCGAGCGTCCGAGGGCTGGTCCAGCCGTGCTCGCCCGTTCCCACGATGCCCAACACGGCGGCCATCAGACCGGCGGTGGCGAGCAGCGCGCCGGGCACGTCCAGGCCGCCCCGCAGGCCGATCCCCCGTTCGGCCGGGAGCCGGCGGAGGGCCGCAATGAGGATGGCCGCTCCGATCGGCACGTTGACCAGGAAGATCGTCCGCCATCCGGCGGCCTGGGTGAGCACCCCTCCGGCAACGGTGCCGACCGACGCGCCGGCCGCCCCGGTGAAGCTGAAGACGGCGATGGCACGGGCCCGCTCGGCCGGTTCGGGATAGAGCCGGACGATCATGCCGAGGCTGACGGCCATGGCCAGCGCCCCGCCGACGCCCTGCCCGAACCGCGCGCCCACCAGCAGGGCCGGCCCGGTGGCGACCGCGCAGGCCAACGAGGCCACTGTGAACAGCGCGACACCGGCCAGGAAGACCCCGCGCCTGCCCAGCAGGTCGCCGAGGCGGCCGGCGAGCAGCAGCAGCCCGCCGAACGCGACCAGGTAGGCGTTGACCACCCAGGCCAGGCCGGCGGCCGTGAAGCCCAGGTCGCGTTGTACGGCGGGCAGCGCCACCGCGACGACTGTGCCATCCAGGATGATCATCAGGCTGCCGGCGCAGAGCACCAGCAACGCCGGCCAGCGGGATGGGACGACACGTTCCATGGAACCCCTCCTTGGTGCACGGTTTGTTACCGAGGTCATCGTCTGTGACCATGAACCGGAGCGGAAGGAGGCACTTTGATGTCCCAGAGGAACAGCGATGTGTCCGCGCTGGTCGAGGCCGAGCTGACCTGCGCGGCCGAGAAGGTGCCGTTCACCCCGGGCCAGGCTCGGGCGTGCACCGTCCGCGAGGTGCTCGACCGGGTCGGCGGCAAGTGGAGCATCGGCATCCTGGTGGCCGCCTCGCACGGGCCGGTGCGCTTCACCGAGCTGGAGCGGCACATCGAGGGCATCAGCCGCCGGATGCTCACGCTGACGTTGCGCAACCTGGAACGGGACGGCCTGCTGCGCCGCACCGTCTATCCGACCGTCCCGCCCAAGGTCGAGTACACCGCCACCCCGATGGCGCTGGAGCTCTACGAGTCACTTGTCGCGCTGACCAGCTGGGCCGAGCGGCACCGCCGGGCCATCGCCGAGGCGCGGACCGCGTACGACGCCCAGCACACCGGATAAACCGAGCCAGGGGTGTGGTGAACACCACCGCTTCCGTCTGACCGATCGGTCAGGGTCTGACCGATCGGTCAGGCATGCTGGTCTGCGGGAGGTGGACCAGACATGGTCAGAGCGGTACCCGACACGCACGGCGAGATCCTCGCCGCGGCGGCGCGGCAGTTCACGGTGACCGGCTACCGGGGCACCTCCCTGCAGGACATCGCCCGGGAGGTCGGCTGCTCCAAGGCCACGGTGCTCTACCACTTCGCCAACAAGGAAGCCCTGCTCGCCGAGCTGATGGCCCCCGCGATCGAGGTGCTCCGCGACCTCGACGACCAGCTCAACGGCCTGACCGGGGCAGCCGCCCAGGACGTCGCCGCACAGGGCTTCGTCGACCTCGCGGTCCGGTTCCGGCGGGAGATCGCCGTACTGCGCGGCGAGTTCCCGGAGCTGCTGTGCCAACCCGCCTTCGCGCACATCCAGCAGATCTCCGATCGGCTGCGGGACGCGCTGGCCGGGCACTCCGACCGGCCAGGCGCCCGGATCGCCGCGCTGGTGCTTCTCGCCGGCATCTCCGAGGCATGCGCCGAGTTCACCGACATCCCCGACGACGAACTGCGCCCCGCCCTGCTCACCCTCGCCCGGCGGGCCGTCGAACCCGTCGACGCACCCCTGCCCCATCCACCCACGACCGAGGACAAGGACTCCTGATGGCCACCCTGCTCTACCGGCTCGGCCGGGGCGCGTTGCGCCGGCGACGGCTCGTCGTCGCGCTCTGGCTCGTCGTACTCGTCGTCGCCGGCCTGGCCGCGGCGACCCTGCGCGGCCCGACGGCGAGCAACTTCACGATGCCCGGCACCGAGAGCCAGCGCGCGCTCGACCTGCTCGCCGACCAGTTCCCCGCGGCCAGCGGCGCCACCGGCACCATCACCGTCAAGGCGCCCGCCGACGGCCAACTGGCCACCCCGCAGGGTCAGGCCGTGGTGCAGGAGCTAGTCCAGCAGGCGTCGACACTGCCCGGCGTGGTCGGCGCGGTCAACCCGCTCCAGGTCGGCGCGGTCTCGCCCAACGGCCGGTACGCGCTGGTCCAGGTCCAGTTCGCCACCGGCGGGGACGACGTGACCGACGAGCAGCGCACCGCGTACGAGCAGGTTGGCGCTGCGGCCAAGGCACAGGGCTGGCAGGTCGCCCCCGGCGGCGAGGTGCTCGGCGGCGAGCCGGAGATCGGCTCTACCGAGGCGCTCGGCGTCCTGGTCGCCGCCATCGTTCTGATCATCACGTTCGGTTCCCTGGTCGCCGCCGGTATGACGATGCTCAACGCGCTGATCGGCGTGGGCGCCGGAATGGCCGGGCTGTTCGCGTTGAGCGGCGTCGTCCAGCTCACCAGCACCGCACCGATCCTGGCGTTGATGCTCGGTCTCGCGGTCGGCATCGACTACTCGCTCTTCATCACCTCCCGGCACCGGCAGAACCTGCTCGACGGCCTGTCCCCGGAGGAGGCGGTCGGCCGGGCCGTGGGCACCGCCGGCTCGGCAGTGGTCTTCGCCGGCGCCACAGTGGTCATCGCCCTGGCCGGGCTCGCCGTGGTGAACATCCCGTTCCTCACCGTGATGGGTCTCGCCGCCGCCGGCACGGTCACCGTCGCCGTACTCGTCGCCATCACCCTCCAGCCGGCGCTGCTCGGCTTCGCCGGTCGCCGGGTGCTCCCCCGCCGACTGCGCGCCGTCCCCACCGACGGCACCGCAGCTCAGGAGGACGACGCCGACGTCACCGACCGACCGGCCGCAGCGACGACGCCCACGACCGACGACCGCAACGGGTTCGGCTTCCGCTGGGCGCGACTGATCACCCGGTTCCGCGTACCTGTCATCCTGGTCGGCCTGCTCGGCCTGGGGCTGCTCGCGCTGCCCACGCCGGACATGCGGCTGGCCCTGCCGGGCGCCGCGACGGCCGCCGTCGGCTCGCCCGCCCGGGTGGCCAACGACCTGACCGTCGAGGGCTTCGGAGCGGGCTTCACCGGCCGGCTCGCGGTGGTGGTCGCCGGTGACACACCGCAGGCCACCGCGGCCGCCGTGCCGCAGGTCACCGCCCTGCTCCAGCGCACCGAGAACGTCCTCGCGGTGGCACCGCCCCAGCTCAGCCCGGACGGACGGACCGCACTGCTCGGCGTGGTGCCGAAGACCGGCCCGACCGACGAGGCCACCGAGACCCTGGTGCATGACATCCGTGGCGCGGTGAGCGGTATCCCCGACGCGGACGTGCTGCTCACCGGCGTCACCGCCATCGGCATCGACGTCTCCGAGAAGCTGTCCGACGCGCTACCGATCTACCTGCTGCTGGTGGTCGGGCTCTCGGTGCTGCTGCTGATGCTGGTGTTCCGCTCGCTGCTGGTGCCGGTCAAGGCAGCGCTGGGCTTCCTGCTCACCGTCGCCGCCACGTTCGGCATCACGGTGGCGGTCTTCCAGCAGGGGCACCTCGCCGACCTCGTCGGCCTGGACACGCCCGGCCCGCTGATCAGCTTCCTGCCGATCCTGCTCATCGGCATCCTGTTCGGGCTCGCCATGGACTACGAGGTGTTCCTGGTGTCCCGGATGCGGGAGGACTTCGTTCACGGTGAAACCGCCCGACAGGCCACCATCAGCGGCATGGGGCACGGCGCACGGGTGGTCACGGCCGCCGCGCTGATCATGATGTCGGTCTTCGGGGGCTTCGTCTTCCTGGAGGACCCGGTGATCAAGTCGATGGGCTTCGCGCTCGCCATCGGCGTCGCCATCGACGCGTTCGTGGTCCGGATGACCATCGTCCCGGCGGTGATGTCGCTCCTCGGCGACCGCGCCTGGTGGTTGCCCCGCTGGCTCGACCGCGCCCTGCCCAACGTGGACATCGAAGGCGAGGGCCTCCGCACCCACCTGGAAGACCGCACCCCAACCCGCGTCTAACCCGCCCGTAATTGGAGGTGTGGTGCCCGCCGGGCACCACACCTCCAGCGCGTCAGACGCCCGCCGGGTAGGTCTCCATCTCGCCGGGGGCCGCCGGCACCGGCAGCGGGTGCAGAGCCGTGGTGTCGTCGCACCAGATGAAGGCGTCGTACCGGTCGCCGAGCCGGGTGGGCACGTAGTTGCCCCAGGACTCGAACGACGGGTCGTAGACGACACCGATCGCCCGGTGGTCCACGGTGTCGGTGACCCAGCCCGGCTGGTCGTCGCCGCCGAAGATCAGCACCGCCCGCTCCGGCATCAGCTCGTGCAGTCGCCGCTCGATCGAGCCCTCCCGAGCCGGGGGCACCACCATCGCCTCCGGCGGCGAACCCCAGCGGGGCGCGGCGATCGCCGTGCCCCGGTAGCTGCCGAAGCCGACCAGGGCCACCGCGTCCTCGCCGTGCCGCTCCCGGGCCAACTGACCAATGTTGATCATCCCGTCGGCGGCCATGTCGGTGGCCCGCGCGTCTCCGACGTGCGTGTTGTGCGCCCAGACGACACCCCGAGCGTCGGGGCCGTACCGGTCCAGCAGCCGGTCCAGGGTGTCCTGCATGTGGGTGTCGCGGATGTTCCACGAATCCGGCCCGCCTGCCACCATTGCCCGGTAGTAGCGCTCGGCGCCGGCCACCACCTCAGCGTTCTGCCAGGCCGAGAAGCGATCCGGGCCGTCGGAGAGGGCGTGTTCGCGAGTCCGGGCGAGCAACCGGACGACCTCCTCCTCACAGCGGGCGGAGACGAACCGGCTGGCCATGCCGTACTCCTCGACCCTTTTGCCGTACGGCTCGAAACACCGGTACGCGTCCTGCGCCGCCTCCAGCGACTTCGGGTCCTCCTCCCCCAGGTAGTCGAAAATCGCCTGCATCGACTCCCAGAGGCTGTACACGTCGAGCCCGTGGAACCCGGCCCGTTGCTCCTCCGGCCGCTCCACGTTCCAGGCCCGCAGCCAACTCGCGAACCGGCCCACCTCGGCATTGGCCCACATCCAGGTCGGCCATCGCTCAAACTGGTGGAGCGCGAGCTGCGGTTCGAGCGCGCCGCCCGGCACGGCCGTCACCGAACGGTGCACCCGGTCACAGTCGGGCCAGTCACCCTCCACGGCGACGAAGGAGAAGCCGCACTCCGCGATCAACCGGCGGGTGAGCTGCTCACGCAACCGGTAGTAGTCGTAAGTGCCGTGGGTCGACTCACCGATCATCACCACCCGGGCGTTGCGAACGCGCTCCAGCAACGGGTCGAAATCGCTCGGCGAGCCGAGCCGCTGAACCAGCATGCCAGCGGCTACCCGGCCGTCGCTGCGGCAAACCGTGGGCGCGTCGCGGGCCGACACGCCGGCCGCCGGGCCGTCGTGGCAGCCAACCAAGCCGGTGTACGACCACCGCGAGCGGGTAGCCGGCCGACATGACCGTCACCGGGGTTCAGTTGCAGGAGTACCTGGCCGGGCTCGACTACCCGGTCTCCCGGGAGGACCTGATCCGCTGGGGACAGGAAAACGGGGCCAGCACGGCCATGCTGCAAATGCTGCAAGCCCTACCACCCGACCAGTTCAACTCCCCCGACGAGCTGAACGCAGCCCTAACCACCCCCACCTAACCTCGACCCCCACCTGACCTCGGTGATCATGAGGTTATTGCCCTCCAGCACGGCGTGTCGCGCCGCTAACTTCATGATCAACGGGGTCAGCGGTGGGGTGGGGCGCTGTTAGGGGAGGGGGACGGGGATGGTGCGGGATTCTGTGCGGGCGGTTTCGGCGGCGGCGATGATGCCGACTACCTCGCGGCCGAAGCGGACGTCGCAGCGGTGGTCCCGCGTGCCGGCCCGCACCTGCTCGACGAGTTGGTCGATGGCGACGCCGAACGCTGTGGCGGCGTCGTTCTCGCCGAACGGGACGTTCTCGATGCCGTTCTCGCCGTAGAACACGAACTCCCGGGCCATCGACTCGGTCGGGGCATCCAGGGAGAGCGAGGCGCTGCTCGTGGCACCGCCCTCGTGGGTGAGCAGGAGGTGCACCATCCCGCTCGGCCCGTCCATCGCCGCCACCTGCGTCACCCGGCCCAGCACCGGCAGGAGGATCGACAGCGCGTGCGGGGCGATGTCCCAGAGCGCCCCGTGCTCCCGACGCCACAACGAGCCGCCGTACGGGCTGCCGTCCTGGAAGATTGAGGCGAACGCGGTGGTCCGGCCGTGCTGCCAGCCCCCGGCGGCGGCGGTGGCGGCCAGGAACGCGGTCACGTTCGGCTGGAACCGCTGGGTGAAGAAGACGACTGAGGCCACCGCGGACTCCTCGGCGGCGGCCACGACACGGTCGGCGTCGGCCACGCTGAGCGCCAGCGGCTTGTCCAGCAACAGGTGCCGACCGGCGCGGGCCGCCCGGACCGCGATGTCAGCCTGGATGTCCGGCGGCAGGGCGACGGCGACGGCCTCGCACTGCTCGATCAGCGCGTCGACGTCGGCGTAGGCGGGCACCCCGTACCGCTCGGCCAGCGCGGACGCTCGCTCCGGGTTGCGGCCCCACACCCCCACCAGCTCCGCGTCGGGATGTGCGTGCAGCGCCTTCCCGTGCGTCTCGATCGCCCAGTGACCGGTGCCGAACAAACCGAACCGCAGCACGTGTACCTCCGCTGTTTCCCCACCCCGCGCCAACGCCACGGACCTGATCCACGCTAGTCGCCTCACCGGGGGCACCGGCGGCGGGTCGACCAACCGGAGCAGCTCAGGGCCCGTGCCGATCGGGGCGGCCGACGTGCGGCGGACAGGCGGGGGCACCCGCTTACTACGACGGTTAGTAGGCTGTGCCGGTGACCGAGGCAACGACCGGGTGGGTCCGGTGACCAGCGTGGGCACCGATTCGCCGGTGGACGGCATCGTCGCGACCGTGTCGATCGTGCTGTCGCTGCTCGTGGCGGTGTGGGCGCTGGTGGCGGCGGTACGCCAACGGCCGCCGGATCGGGTGCAGTTCGTCGGTCTGGCCGTACTCGAAGTGGTGTTGCTGGTGTTGAGCGTGCTGGCGCTCGTCGCGGTCGGCGGCGGGGATCGGCCCGGCGAGCCCGGCGCCTTCTTCGGCTATCTGGTCACGCTGGTGTGCCTGCCGCCACTGGCCTGGGTGCTGGCCCGGATGGAACCGACCCGGTGGGGTTCGGCGATCGTGTGCGCGGTCTGTCTGGTGGCCCCGGTGGTGGTGGTCCGGTTGCAGCAGACCTGGGAGGTGCTCGGTGGTTGAGACAGGACCGGCTCGGCGGCGTACGAATTCCGGCCCGGGTCGGCTGTTGATCGCTGTCTACCTGCTTTTCGCCATCGCGGCGACGAGTCGGGCGGGCCTGCAGATCGCCACCAAGTTCGACGAGGCGCGGGTGGCGTACCTGCTCTCCGGGGTGGCCGCGCTCATCTACATCGTGGCGGCGGTGGGGTTGGCCCGCGCCGGGCACACCGGCCGACGGGTGGCGTTGGTGTGCTGCTCCGTGGAGTTGGTCGGGGTGGTCGCGGTCGGCATCCTGAGCCTGGTCGACAAGGAACTCTTCCCGGACGAGACGGTCTGGTCGCAGTTCGGCAGCGGGTACGGCTACATCCCGCTGGTGCTGCCGGTGCTCGGCCTGATCTGGCTGTGGCGCACCCGCCTGACCCGGTGAGAAGACCCGGCGACGAGGGCGCCGGCTTATCTGCCGGAGCGCCCTCGCCGGGGGTACGGGTCAGTCCCGTGGGCCGCCCGCGACGTAGATGACCTGGCCGGAGACGAAGCCGGCACCCTCGCTCGTCAGGAACGAGATGGTGTGCGCGACGTCCTCCGGCCGGCCCGGGCGACGGACCGGGATCTCGGCGGCGGCGTGCTTCTGGAAGTCGTCGAAGTCGACCTTCATGCGGGCGGCGGTGGCGGCGGTCATGTCGGTGACGATGAAGCCGGGTGCGACAGCGTTCACTGTCACCCCGAACGGCCCCAGTTCGATGGCGAGCGTCTTGGTGAAGCCCTGCAGACCGGCCTTGGCGGCGGCGTAGTTCGCCTGGCCCCGGTTGCCCAGCGCGGAGGTGCTGGAGAGGTTGACGATCCGCCCCCACTTCCGGTCCACCATGTGCTTCTGGGCGGCCTGGCTGAACAGGAACGCACCGCGCAGGTGCACGCCCATCACCGTGTCCCAGTCGGCGTTGGTCATCTTGAACAGCAGGTTGTCGCGGAGCACACCGGCGTTGTTGACAAGCACTGTGGGCGCGCCCAACTCGGCGGCGACGCGGCTCACCGCGGCCTCGACCTGGTCCCGGTCGGACACGTCGGCACCCACCCCGAGCGCCCGGCCGCCGGCTGCGGCGATGGCGTCCACCGTCTCCTTGGTGGCCGCCTCCTCGATGTCGACCACGGCAACGGCCATTCCGTCGGCGGCCAGCCGTCGGGCGGTGGCCGCGCCGATGCCGCGTGCGGCTCCGGTGACGATGGCGACGCGGGACTCCTCCGACATGATTACCTCCCGGTAACTTGGGGTCGATCGGAGGAGCTTAACCTCAACAGGCCGACCCTCGGCATAGGCGAATCCACCGGTATCCGTGGCCGGAGACCTTCACAGCGCCGAGCTTGCCCAACTCTCCGTAGCCACGGTCGGCGAGCACGTCGATCGGCAGGTCGGCCTCCGGCTCAAGGCTGCTGAGGTCCACCTCGACGTCGTCGGTGCCCAGGTTGTGCACGAAGACCATCGTCCCGGTCGGCCCGTCGGCCCGGTGCGCGAGCACTCCGGCCGGCATCGCCACGTCGATGTGGGTGGTCGAGCCGGAACCGATCTCCGGGGCCTCCCGCAGCGTACGGATCATGCGTTCGAACCAGGCGAGCAGCGACTTGGGGTCGCCCCGCTGGGCGGTGACGTTGACGTTCTGGTAGCCGAACTCACCCTTGTCGATGATCGGGCGGACCAGCTTCTCCGGGTCCGCCGTGGAGAAGCCGGCATTCGACTGGTACGACCATTGCATCGGGGTACGGATCGCGTCCCGACCCCGCAGCGACAGGTCCTCGCCCATCCCGATCTCCTCGCCGTAACGCAGCACCGGCGTGCCGCGCATCGAGAACTGGAGGGCGTACGCCAGCTCGATGTGCCGCCTGTCGTTGCCGAGCATCGGGGCGAGCCGGCGACGGATGCCCCGGTCGTAGATGCGCATGTTCTCGTCCGGGCCGAACTTCGCGTACACCTGGTTGCGCTGTTCGGTTGTCAGCCGGGACAGGTCGATCTCGTCGTGGTTGCGCAGGAAGGTGGCCCACTGCCCGCCGACCGGCAGCTTCGGGGTGTCGCGGAGCGCCTCGATCAGCGACTCCGGGTCCTCGCGGGCCAGGGCGAGCATGAGTCGACCGTTGAGCATGAAGTCGAAGAGCATGTGGATCCGGTTGCCGGAACCGCTGGCGTCGCCGAAGAACGTCGGTAGCTGGTCCGGCTCGACGTTCGCCTCGGCCAGCAGGACGGCGTCGCCGCGGCGCCACTGGACGTGCTGGCGCATCTCGGTGAGGAACTCGAAGTCCTTCGGGGAGTTCGGGTTGCCCGGCTCGGTCAGCTCGATGATGAACGGCACCGCGTCCATCCGGAAGCCGGAGACGCCGAGCTGGAGCCAGAACGACATGATCTTCTTGATCTCGTCCCGGACCTGCGGGTTGGCGAAGTTGAGGTCCGGCTGGAACTTGTAGAACCGGTGGTAGAACCACGCCTTGGCGGTCCGGTCGTAGCTCCACGTCTCGTCCTGCTCGCCGGGGAAGACCATGCCCTGGTGGCGGTCGTCCGGTTCGGTGTCGGACCACACGAACCAGTCCCGGTACGGCGAGTCCGGTGACGAACGGGCGGACTGGAACCACGGGTGCTCGTCGGAGGTGTGGTTGACCACCAGGTCGATGATCACGCGGATGCCCCGGTTCTGCGCCTGGTGCAGCAGCTCGGCGAAGTCGCCCAGGGTGCCGAAGCGCGGGTCCACGTTGTAGAAGTCGGTGGCGTCGTAGCCGTCGTCGCGGTTGGGCGACGGGTGGATCGGGTGCAGCCACAGGCAGGTCACCCCGAGCCGGGCCAGGTAGTCCAGCCTTCCAATCAACCCACGGATGTCACCGACCCCGTCGCCGTCGGAGTCGGCGTACGTGTCGATGTCGAGGCAGTAGACGACGGCTTCGGAATACCAACGATCACCCATGCCGGAGGAACATCTCCGTTCGATCACCGCGGCAAACCCGTCTGGCGGGCGGCGGGTGGCGGCGGGCGTTGGTTACCGTGCCGGTCATGGAGAACGACCTCGTACCGCCGAGCGAACTGTTGGACTGGTCCCGGGGCACCTGGCTGCACCCGCCGGTACGCGTGGAGGAGGGCCCGGCTGGCGAGCTGGTCGTCGAGCCGGCGGCGGACAGCGACTTCTGGCGGAGGACCAGCTACGGCTTCGTCCACGACAACGGCCCGGCCCTGCTGGCGCCGCTGCCGGTGGGGGCCGCCATGGAGGTGAGCTTCCGGCTCGACTTCTCGGCGCAGTTCGACCAGGCCGGTGCGTACGTCCGCGTCGACGAACGGACCTGGACCAAGGCCGGTGTGGAGATAAGCGACGGCGAGGTGCAGCTCGGGGCGGTGGTGACCCGGGAGTTCTCCGACTGGTCGGTGGGGCCGGTGCCGGACTGGGCGGGCCGGGAGGTGACAGTGCGGGTCAGCCGGGCCGGCGACGCGCTGACGGTCCGCGCCCGGGTCGACGACGAGCCGTGGCGACTCGTCCGCCTGGCCCCGCTGGACCCGGCGGCCGACGCGATGGCCGGCCCGTTCTGCTGCGCGCCGTCCCGCGCCGGTCTGACTGTGGCGTTCACCGGCTGGCGGCAGGGGCCGGCGGACACCGCGCTGCACCCGGAGGTGTAGCAATCGCCTTACTGGGTATGACCATCCGATCCCCGACAGCCGACCGGAAGGACGACCATGGCGTACGCCCAGGCAGGCGACCCGTCCGAGTTCACCGGGTTGACCGGCTGGGTGGCCACGGTGATCGAGGCGATGGGCCCGGTCGGCGTGGCGCTGCTGGTGGCGTTGGAGAGCATCGTTCCGCCGATCCCCAGTGAGATCGTGCTGGCGCTCGCCGGCTTCCTGGCGCACGAGGGCGAGTTCAACGTCTTCCTGGTGGTGCTGGCCGCGACGGTCGGCTCGCTGGTCGGAGCGTTGGTGCTCTACTGGCTGGGCGCGGCGCTCGGCGAGGAACGGCTCAAGCGCTGGTTGGACCACATCCCGTTGGTGGACAGCGACGACCTGGAGAAGGCCGACAAGTGGTTCGAGCGGCACGGTCGGTGGGCGGTGCTGATCGGCCGGGTGGTGCCTGTGGTCCGCAGCCTGGTCTCGGTGCCGGCCGGGGCCAACCGGATGCCGCTGGGCGAGTTCATCCTGCTCACCACCATCGGCAGCGGGGTGTGGAACGGTCTCGTCGTGGGGGCCGGTTACGCGCTCGGTCGTCGTTGGCAGGACGTCGAGCGCTACAGCGACTGGTTCAACTACGCGATCGTCGCGGTCTTCGTGGTCATGGTGGCAAGTTGGGTGATCCGTAAGGTCCGCAAGCGTCGGGCGCGCGACGACCGGCGGTCGGTGACCGCCGGTCGCTGAGGCCCGCTGGCGCCGCCACGTTTCCCGGCATCGCCACGTTGGGTAACCAACGGCGGACCGACGCGGACGGCCCGCGAACGGTAGGAACGGACGGTGATGTCGATGACCGGTCAGGTGGCGGAGGCGCCCGGTGAAATGGCTGCGGCGACCGGGTTGCTCACCGTGGGTGTCGAGGAGGAGTTCCTGCTCGTCGACCCACACACCGGGGCTGCGGTCCCGGCCGTGGACCTGGTCATGGAGCAGGTGCCGGCCGAACTTCGCGGACAGGTGGAGCGGGAGTTCCAGACCAGTCAGATCGAGATCGGCAGCCCGCCCGGCCTGGAGCTCTCGTCGATCCGGCACTCCCTCGGCGTACTGCGTCGGGCGCTGTCCGACGCCGCCGAGCGGGCCGGCGTACGCCTGCTCGCCATCGGCACCGGCCCGGTGGACGGCCCGGTGCCACCGGTGGTGGACAAGCCCCGCTTCGACCGGATGATCGAGCGGTTCCGGCTGCTCGTTCCCGGCCCCGGGAACAACGGCATGCACGTGCACGTGGGGGTGCCCGACCCGGATACCGGCGTGCAGGTGCTCAACCACGTACGGCCGTGGCTGCCGATGCTGCACGCGGTGACCACCAACTCGCCGTTCTCCCGGGGCGAGGACACCGGCTACGCCAGTTGGCGTTCGGTGGAGTGGGAGCGCTGGCCGTCGGTGGCGCCGACGCCGTTTCTGGAGTCGCACGAGCACTACCAGCGGCTGATCCGCCAGTTGATCTCCAGCGGGGTGATGCTCGACGAGGGGATGCTCTACTGGTACGCCCGCCTGTCGGCGAAGTACCCGACGGTGGAGCTGCGGATCGGCGATGTCTGCCCGTCGGTGGACGACGCGGTGCTGGTCGCCGCGCTGGTCCGGGCGTTGGTGGCCACCGCCCTGGCGGATGCCGAGGCCGGGCGGCCGGCGTTGCAGACAGACCACCACCTGCTGGTCGCCGCGCACTGGCGGGCCGCCCACGACGGCCTGGAGGGAGAGGCCGTGGACGTCACCAACGGTGAGCTGCGCCCGGCGTGGGAGCTGTTGGACCGGTTCGTGGAGCGGATGCGGCCGGCGCTGGAGGAGCACGGCGACTGGGCCGAGGTGACCGACCTGCTGGGTGGGCTGCGTCGGCACGGCAGCGGCGCGGCACGGCAACGCGCCGTGTTCGAGCGCACCGGCCGACTCACCGACGTGGTGCAGGACGTCGCACGGCAGACCCGCGGCTGATCACCACGTGACAGGATGAGCCCGTGGCGCAACGGCTGATCGTCATCGGCGGGGACGCCGCCGGAATGTCGGCGGCCTCCCAGGCCCGACGCCGCCGCGACAGTGGCGACCTGGAGATCGTGGTCTTCGAGCGGGGCCACTTCACCTCCTACTCGGCGTGCGGCATCCCGTACTGGATCAGTGGCCTGGTGTCCGGCCCCGACGCGTTGATCGCCCGGGCCCCGGAGACGTTCCGCACGGAGTACGCGATGGACGTGCGGATGCGCCACGAGGTCACGACCATCGACCTGGAACGCCGCGAGGTGGTGGCCCGGGACCTGGAGGGCGGCGGCGAGGTCCGCGAGCGCTTCGACGACCTCATGTACGCCACCGGCGCGGTGCCCGTGAAGCCGTCGTGGGCGGTCACCGACGCGGGCGGCGTGTTCGGCATGCAGACCCTCGACGACGGTGCGGCGCTGCGGCACTGGCTGGACGCCGACCCGCAGCCGCGCCGGGCCGTGGTGGTCGGCGGCGGCTACATCGGCGTCGAGATCGCCGAGGCCCTGATGCAACGCGGCCTCTCGGTGACCCTGGTGGAGGCCGGCGAGCAGCCCATGTCGACGGTCGACGCCGACATGGGCGAACTGGTTGCCGAGGCGATGCGCGGCCTCGGCATCACGATCCGCGGCAGCCTGCCGGTGACCGGCCTGGAGGAACGGGACGGCCGGGTGTCCGCCGTGGTCACCGCCGAGGGGCCGATCCCGACCGACGTCGTGGTCATGGGTCTCGGCGTACGCCCCAACACCGCGCTCGCGGAGGCGGCCGGGCTGCCCCTCGGGCCGACCGGAGCGATCCGGGTGGACCGGCGGATGCGGGTGCCCGGGTTCACCGGGGTCTGGGCGGCCGGCGACTGCGTGGAGACCCTGCACCGGGTCAGCGGGTTGCCGGCGTACGTGCCGCTCGGCACGCACGCCAACAAGCAGGGCCGGGTCGCGGGGATCAACATCGGTGGCGGGTACGCAACCTTCACTGGCGTGATCGGCACGGCCGTGACGAAGGTGTGTGACCTGGAGGTGGGTCGGACGGGTCTGCGCGAGCGCGACGCCACGGCTGCCGGCTTCGAGTTCGTCTCGGTGATCGCCGAGTCGACCAACCGGGCCGGCTACTACCCGGGTGCCCGGCCGATGACCGTGAAGCTGATCGCCGAGCGCCCCAGCGGCCGGTTGCTCGGGGCACAGATCGTTGGTTGGTCCGAGGCGGCCAAACGGATCGACTCGCTGGCCGTGGCGCTGTGGAACGGCATGACGGTGGACGATATGACGCAGCTGGACCTGGGCTACGCTCCGCCGTACGCGCCGGTGTGGGATCCGGTGCTCATCGCCGCCCGAAAAGCGGTCGACGCGCTCGCTGCCCTCGGCCGTTGACCCGCGCCCGCCGTGGAGGACCACCCCGTGACCCAGACCCCGACCCGGCCGACAGTGCGTCGACGCCCGACGATGGTCGACGTGGCCCGGCGCGCCGACGTCAGCCTGAAGACGGTCTCCCGGGTCGTCAACGACGAGCCGGTGGGCCAGGAGTTGGTCGGCCGGGTGCTGGCCGCCATCGCCGAGCTGG
The DNA here is from genome assembly GCF_015751765.1 of Micromonospora ureilytica. NCBI lineage: Bacteria > Bacillati > Actinomycetota > Actinomycetes > Micromonosporales > Micromonosporaceae > Micromonospora > Micromonospora ureilytica. The sequence continues at coordinate 6,702,802 of NZ_JADOTX010000001.1, read as the reverse complement.
GCTTCCGGCGCAACGACATCGCTCGTAACCTGCGTTCCCGGCAGCTCAACGCCACCGTCGGGCTGCTGATCGAGGAGATCGCCAACCCGTTCTACGCGACCATCGCCAGTGTCGCCGCCGAGATCGCCGCCGCCCACGGCACCATGCTGATCACCGCGTCGTCGGAGGAGGACCCGGAGCGGGAACGCGCTCTGCTCCAGGATTTCACCCAGCGCCGGGTCGACGGTCTGCTGGTGGTGCCGGCGGGCCTCGACCACTCGTTCCTGCGTCGCGAGGTCGAGTTGGGCATGCCCGTGGTGTTCCTGGACCGGCCGCCGCAGGGGCTGCAAGCCGACGCCGTGCTGTTGGACAACCGGGGTGGCAGCCACGCCGGGGTGTGCGCGCTGCTCGACGAGGGGCACCGACGGGTGGGGCTGCTGCTTGGCGCGCCGAGCGTGCCCACGATGCGGGAACGGCTGGCCGGGGCACGGGCGGCGCTGGACTCCGCCGGGGTCGAGCCGGACGAGTCGCTGGTCCGCGAGCGCCTCATCGCTCCCGAGGAGGCCGGGCGGGCGGTCGCCGCACTGCTCGACCTCCCGGAGCCGCCCACCGCGTTCTTCTGCGCCAACAACCGGCTCACCGTCGGTGCGCTTCAGGAGCTGCACCGGCGGGGCAGTGACGCCGCGCTGGTCGGCTTCGACGACTTCGAACTGGCCCACCTGATGCCCCGACCGCTGACCGTCGTCGCGTACGACACCCGGGAGCTGGCGAGGGTCGCCACCGAGCGACTGTTCGAGCGCATAGCCGGCGACGACTCCCCACCGGCAACCACTGTGCTTCCCACGCGGCTCCTAGCCCGCGGCCTTACCTGATCCTCGCCCCGCCCGCCCCGCCCGCCCCGCCCGCTGCGCTGGCGGAACCGCGAGGGTTGAGCTGCACTGCTCGCCCCGGAGGAGCGGGGCGGACAACCCCTGCCCCCTTTGCTCTGCACCCTGATAAGCACCGGTCACGGTCGGTCACTTTCGGCCCCAGCCGGTCGCGTTCCGTAGCCGTCGCATCCGCGGGTGCAGAGCAAAGGGGATTCAGCTTGCGGGGGTGAGGCGGGCCGCTACCTCCGAGCGGCGGGGCGGGTCGGCACCCCGACGGCCGCAGGTCAGTGCGGCCACGGTCGCGGCCTGGCGCAGCACCGTGCCCCACTGCTGCGGGGTCACCGCGGCGAGCCGGTCGGCCGGCCGGTCACCGAGCGCGTCGAGGTCGGCCAGCGCGGCCAGCAGGCCACCGGTGAACGAGTCGCCGGCGCCGACGGTGTCGACGACTGTGGTGCGGACCGCCGGCTCCTCGTGCAGCGAGCCGTCGGGCGCGAGCAGCCAGGCGCCCTCCCCGCCCCGGGTCACCACCGCGCAGGACACGCCGGCCGCACGCCATTCGGTCATCACGTCGGCCACCGAACGGTCCGGGTAGAGCCAGGCCAGGTCCTCGTCGCTGGCCTTGACCAGGTGCGCGAGGCGAATCTGTCGGCGTACCCGCTCCTGCTCCCCCGCCCGGTCGGTGACGATGCTCGGCCGCAGGTTGAGGTCGATGGAGACGGTGAGCCCGTCCCGTCGGCGTTCCCGGGCGAGCAGGCCCTCCAGCGCCTCGGCGCCGGGTGCCAACGCGAGCGCGAGGGACCCGGTGTGCAACGCGATCGCCGGTGACCCAGCCAGCTCGGGCAGCTCCTGCGGCGTCCACTGCCAGTCCGCCGCGCCGGCCAGCCGGAACTCGTAGCTGGCCTGCCCGCCGGCGTTCAATGTGGCCACGGCCACCGACGTGGGCTCCTGGGCGCGGACCGCCCACTCCAGGTCCACCCGGTTGGCGCTCAGATGCTCGACGAGTTGCCGCCCGTAGTCGTCAGTCGCGAGCCGGGCCAGCAGCCGTACCGGCTGGTCGAGCCGTGCCAGCGTGACCGCGACGTTCGCCGGGGAGCCACCGGGCACGGCCCGCTGCCCCTCGGCGGTGACGACCAGGTCGATCAGTGCCTCCCCCGCGACGACGATCACGCGGTCACCTCCCCGGGGGCGAGCGGGCCGGGGCCCCCGAGCCCGTCGGCCGCGCGGGACAGCAGCACCGCCTGGTAGGCGTGGTAGACGTCCGGTCGGCCGTGCCAGACCGTGTCGGCGGGCAGGTTCTGCGGGTCCAACTCGTGCCGCCATCCGGTCTGGTCGATGAGGCTACGGCGGGCGTACGCCCAGAAGACCTGGTACCAGTCGAGGTAGACCGCGTCGCCGGTGCGGCGGTGCAGGGTGATCGCCGCACCGATGGCCTCGGCGAGAACCCAGTGCATCCGGGAGCGCACCACCGGCCGGTCGTCCCAGTCGATGGTGTAGACGAAGCCGTCCGCGCCGTCCACCGCCCAGCCTCGACGCACGGCGGCGGCGAACAGGGCGCGGGCGTCGGCGAGCAGCCAGCGGGGTGGCTGCGGCAGGACCGCCTCCAACTCCAGCAGCAGCCTGGCCCACTCCAGCCAGTGCCCGATGGTGGAGCCGTACGGCCGGAACGGGTCGGCGGGCTGGTCCCGGTTGTAGTCGGGCAGCGGCGTCCAGTCGGTGGTGAAGTGCTCGGGCAGCCGCCAGTCGTGCCGGGCCGCCTCACCGTGCACGAGGTGGGTGGCGATCCGCAGGGCCCGGTCTGCCCAGCTCGCGTCGCCGGTGGCGGCGGCAGCGGCGAGGAACGCCTCGACCATGTGCATGCTGCTGTTGGCGCCCCGGTAGTCCTCGGTGACCGTCCAGTCGCGGTTCCACGATTCGCGGACCGCGCCGGCGTCGTCGTCCCAGAACCGGTCCCGCACGACGGCCAGCACGTCGGCGAGCAACCGGTCCGCGCCGGGCCGTCCGGCGCGCGCGGCGCTGGAGGCGGCGAGCAGTACGAACGCGTGGTCGTAGCCGGCCTTGCGGTCGTTGACGGGTACTCCCTGCTGGTCCACCGCGCCGAACCAGCCGCCGTACCGGTCGTCGCGCAGCAGCGTGCTGAGCGCGGCGATCCCGTGGTCGACCAGGGCGGCGGCGTCCGGGTCGCCGTTGCGGTGGGCGAGGGAGGCCACGTGGGTCATCCGGCAGGTGATCCAGGTGTGGACCGGCTCGCCGCGATCCGGTGTGCGGTCGTCGGTGAGCCACCAGAAGCCGCCCTCGGGCCGGACCGAGCGGCGGGCGGTGTCGAGCAGCGTCCGGGTCTGGTCGGCGAGGAACTCGTCCAGATCGGGCAGGTCTGGCGACCCCACCGGGGCGGGGGTCGTTACGGCGTCGGATCGGGGCACGTCGGTCATTTCAGCTGGTCACCGTCGGGTAGGAAAGGGACATACGGCCAGGATCGGCGGACGGACCGGGTCCGCGCCGCAAAACCGCCAACGGTACGCCACGAGACGACCGGCCAGGGTCGGCACGAGGCGGGAGGCTTTTCCTCCCTTTTGTCCGTTGACATCGTTGTCACCACTCAACCCTGCTCCGGCAGCCGGCCGACTGTCAATTCCGGCTGCGTCACACATGAACGGTGGCAGGCACCCGGCCGCCGCGATGCCCGCGCCCCCGCATTCGTCAGCTGCCGCCGAGATCGACCAGGCCGATCTCGGCGGGGGGAAGGTCGTGGATGTCCGGGCCGGCACGCAGGCCCTCGAGCATGAGGATCAGGTAACGGTCCACGCTGCGCTGGGTGAGCTCGGCGCGCAGGCCGGGTAACGGCCGCAGCAGCAGCGCCATCATGAGGGTCAGGTCGCCGGCGTCCACGTCGGGACGCAGGTCGCCGTCGGCCTGGGCGCGGCGGACGAGCCGGTCGAGGATCTTCAGCAGGGCTTGACGCAGCCGCTGCTCCTCGGGCTCGGCGCGCAACTGTTGCCAGGTGCTGGTGAACCAGATCGACAGCCAGGTGGCCAGCCGCAACTCGGCGGATGCCCGGCGAACGAAGCGTGCGAGCGCACCCCACGCGTCCGGCTCCTCGTCTTCGGCATCGCGAGCGATGGCGACCACGCGGTCGAAGCCATCCAGCGCGACCCCGCGTACCAGAGCCTCCCGGTCGGGAAAGCGCCGATAGAGGGTGGCGGCCCCGACACCGGCGCGGCGGGCCACCTCCTCCATCGGCACCTCGACACCACGTTCGGCGATGAGTGCGCGGGCGGCCTCGATGATCTGTTCGCGGTTGTGCCTCGCGTCGGCCCGGAGCCTGGGGCTCTCGTTCTTCACCTAACCAGTATACGGATGGAAGTCTTTCACTTACACTTGGCCAAGTGGAGGAAGCTCTATCAGTTAGGAGTTCGCCAGTGAGCACAGACGTGACGATCGAACAGATGCTGCACCGAGTCGGGCATCACGGGCACGTCGCAGCCGACGTGGAGACGCTGTTCGCACTGCATCAGGCCTGGCGGCACGCCGTGCCGTACGAGAACCTCGACATCCAGCTCGGCCGACCGATCGCCCTCGATGCAGAAGCGCTCTTCGACAAGCTCGTACGGCGCCGACGCGGCGGTTACTGCTACGAGCAGAACGCCGGCCTGGCCATGCTGCTGCGTCTGGCCGGCTTCCAGGTGACCATGGTGGAGGCCGCGGTCCTGCGCGCGAGCCGCGGCGAGGCGATGTGGGGCAACCACAACACGCTGGTGGTCGACCTCGACGATCGACGCTGGCTGGCGGACGCCGGTATCGGCGACGGATTCATCCAGCCGTTGCCTCTGCGGGAGGGCCCGCATGTTCAGGGCCGCCTGACCTACCGGCTCGAGCGGCTCGATCCGGACACCTGGCGCTTCCACCACCACCCAGGAGGAACCATCGCCTCCTACGACTTCCGCCTGCAGCCACGGGACATCGCCGACTTCGCCGCCCACTCCCGAGAACTGTCCACGTCCCCCGCCTCGGCGTATGTCACCACGCTCATGGCCGCCCGACCGACCGCCGACCACACCCTGGTGCTGTTGTCCCGGACACTGCGCCGGCTGGGCGCCGACGCCACCACTCCCCGAACGATCACCGACGTCGACGAATTCGCCAGAACGCTGTCCACGGACTTCCTCGTACCCCTCGACGACCTCGGCCCGGACGGCGTCGCCCACCTCTGGCACAAGACCGGCACCCAGGACGACCTGTGGCGCGCACGCGTCCGCAACACCGCCTGAGCACGCGCGACGGCCCTCGGCATCGGCTCAGCCGGGGCCCCGAGACGGCTCGGATCAGTAGTAGTTGTCGATCGGCTGACGCGCCTCGTCGAACAGCGCCGGCCCCTCGTACCGAACCGGCGGCAGCGGCGGGGTCGCCGGCTTGACCTCCTCGAACTGCTCGCTGGACAGGGCGTACACCACCCGCCCGAGGCCGGACCGGTCGATCGCCGTCGCGCACATCGCGCACGGCTGGCAACTGGTGAACATGGTCGTGCCGGCGGCCACCTCGGGAGACAACTCCCGAGCCGCCCAGCGGGCCAACTTCAACTCCGGATGCGCGCTGATGTCCACGTCGGAGACCACTGTGTTGTGGTCCTCGATCAGGACGACGCCGGCCGCGTCGACAAGCAACGAGCCGAACGGCCGTTCGCCGGAAGCCCCTGCCCGGCTGGCGATCTCCACTGCGTGGCGGAGAAACTTCTCGTCGTCGGGGGTCATCGGTCCTCCTGGGATTTGTGGTGTGCGGCCACGGCCGCAAGGGTCCGCCAGGCACGTTCGGGCTGGCGGATCTCGGTCAGGTCGCCGTTGAACGGGTCCAGCACCACCGTCTCCGCGCCGAGCGCACGAAGCTGGTCGAGGTCGGCGACGATCTGATCGATGGTGCCGACGCCGGTGAGCCGGTCCGGGTCGGTGACCGGCTCACGGGTCTCCTGGAGCGCGATCCGCGGTACCAACGCGGGCACCGGGCGACCGAGGTCTTCGGCGATGGCCGTCAGCCGTCCGACCGCCTCGGCCAGCCGTCCGGGCGTGACCCGCAGCGGGTGCCAGGCGTCACCGAGCAGCACCGCGCGGCGCATGCCGGCCTCGCTGTTGCCGCCCACCCAGATCGGGATCGCGTCCGTGTCGTAGTCCTCGGTGTTCTGCCAGGCCGCACGCATGGCGTGCAGGTACTCGTCGGTCAGCGCACCGCGCCGCCGGAACGGCACGCCGAGCGCCTCGAACTCCTGCCGGGCCCAGCCGACGCCGACACCGAGGACGAGCCGGCCGCCGCTGAGCCGGTTGAGGTTCGCCGCCATCCGGGCGGTGAGCAGCGGGTGCCGGTACGGGACGATGAGCACCGTGGTGCCCAGCCGGACCCGGCTGGTCACCCCGGCCAGCCACGACAGCGTGGTGAACGGCTCGTAGAACGGCGCCGGATACTGCTCGGCCACGTCCGGAGTCACCGCGATGTGGTCGGAGACCATCAGCAGGTCGAAGCCGAGACCCTCGACCGTCTGCGCCCATTGCCGCAGCACGTCGGGGTCGGTACCCGGGGCGAAGTTCGGTACGTTCACGCCAATCTGCACCCGTTCACGCTAGCCACTGTGGACCGGTGTGGGAACGCCGTGACCCGGCTGAAGTGTTGGGCGCCGGCACGAATCGCACGACTCAGGAGGGCCGGATGGATCTACCCGAAGGGCTCGACTGGGTACGCGGATCACCCGCCGGCCGCGCCTGGCTGACCGCTCTCCCGACGTGGCTGGCGGAGTGCGCCGAACGGTGGTCGCTGCGACTCGGCCCGCCCTACCGGTACGCGTACGCCTCACTGGCGCTCCCCGCCGACCTGCCCGATGGCACGGCTGCGGTGCTGAAGCTCCAGTACCCCGACGAGGAGAGCCGGCACGAGGCTGACGCGTTGGCCCACTGGGACGGCGACGGGGCGATCCGTCTGCTCGCCCACGACCCTGAGCGGCGGGCCCTGCTCGTGGAACGCTGTCAACCCGGGACTCCCCTGCACGACCTTCCGCCGGACCGAGCGCTGGACGCGGTGACCGAGCTGCTCCCCCGGCTCTGGCGACCGGCCGCCGCGCCGTTCACCCCGCTGGGCGAGGAGGCCGCCGGCTGGGTCGACCGGATGCCCCGAGCCTGGGAACGGGCCGGCCGGCCGTACGAACGGCGGCTCCTCGACGCGGCGCTCGACCTGCTCGGCGGTCTGGCGTCGAGCCAGGGCGAACAGGTGCTGGTCAACCAGGACCTACACGCCGGCAACGTCCTCGCCGCCAACGGGCACGCCGACGACGGGCTCGCCGCCGGCCGAGGGCCGTGGCTGGTGATCGACCCGAAGCCGCTGACCGGGGAACGGGAGTTCACTGTCGTGCCGATGGTGCGCGGCCCCGAGTTGGGCCACTCACCGGCCGCCGTCCGGCACCGGCTGGACCGGCTCAGCACCGAGTTGGGGCTCGACCGGGAACGGGTCCTGGGTTGGACGATCGGGCACACGCTGGCCTGGGGCGTCGCCGACGAGACGGTCTTCCCGCAGAAGATCGACGTGGTCCGCTGGTTGCTCGACTCCAACTGAGGCCCGGCAACACCGCAGTTCGGCCGACCCCGACGCATGACGCGCGCTTGATCCCTGCCAATCAAGTCACGTTTGCCGGAACGACGCCCGCCAACCGGCGCTACCCCGCCGATCATGGAGTTGTGGTGGGTGACAAAGAGCCCGTAAAACCCCAAAACAGGCACCACAGGTCCATGATCGCCGGGATCTAGACTCCGCCGCTCGGCGATCTCGCACTTTCTGTCCCGACCTAAGGCGCATATCCACCCATGTCGACAACAGAAACTGCAAGATCGGCGCGGGCGGGGCGGGGCGCGGGCGGGGCGGGGGCGGGGCGGGGGCGGGGCGGGGGCGCGAGGGGGTGGGGTGGGGCGGGGTTAGCTGGGTTGGCAGGTGGGGCACCAGTAGAGGTTGCGGCCGGTTAAGGCGCCGCGGCTGATCTCGGTGCCGCAGACGTGGCAGGGTGCGCCGGGGCGGCGGTAGACGTACACCTCGCCACCGTGCCGGTCCACTCGCGCCGGGCGGCCCATCGCCTCCGGCAGGTGCGCGTCGCGAACCGTGTCGATCCGGCCCTGCTCGACGGCGAGCCGCATCAGCCCGACGAGGTCGGCCCAGAGCGCGTCCCAGCCGGTTCTGGTCAGCTGTCGGCCCGGCATCGTGGGCGGCAGACCTGCCCGGAACAGCGCCTCGGTCACGAAGATCAAGCCGGTGCCGGCCACCACCGACTGGTCCAGCAGCAGCGCGGCGAGAGGTGTGGGGCTGCGGGCGATCCTGGCGTACGCCCGCTGCGGGTCGGCGTCGCCGCGCAACGGATCCGGCCCGAGGCGGGCCCGCAGCGCGGCCACCTCGGGTGGGGTGAGCAGCTCGCAGGCGGTCGGCCCGCGCAGGTCGAGCCAGTGCCGGTCGCTGGCCAGCCGCAGCCGCACCTGACCGACCGGCTCCGGCGGCTCCCCCGGCCCGTCGGCGAACTTGCCGTACAACCCGAGGTGTACGTGCAGCGTCAGCTCGCCGGCGTAGTGGTGCAGCAGGTGCTTTCCGTACGCCTCGGTGCCCTCCAGCACGGTCCCGGAGAGCCGGGCGGCACCGTCGGCGAAACGGCCCTGCGGGCTCGCGGCGTGCAGCTTGTCCCCGGCGAACAGCTCGGCGTGCCGGGCCGCCAGGCGATGGATCGTGTGTCCCTCTGGCACGGGTGCCAAGGATAGCCAGCCCCGCCCGACCGGGCCGCGCGCTGATCGAGTCGCGTCCCGGCGGTGGGTTGGTCGAGGTCAGCGCTGGCGCTGCTCCTTGACGCCGCCCACGAACGCGGCCCAGGTGGCCGGGGCGAAGGTCAGCGCCGGACCGCTCGGGTCCTTGCTGTCCCGTACGCCCACGACGCCGGGCAGGTTGTCGGCCACCTCGACGCAGTCACCGCCGCTCCCGCCGCTGCGGGTGCTCTTGCGCCAGGTGGCACCGGCAAGGTCAGTCATGATGCTCCTCGATGATCGAAGTAATCATTTTCTCTGATTCTGCCTCAGCCGATGCGAGCGCTTCCAGGTCCGACCAGACATGTTCGAAGGCGGCCACCTCGGCCGGCTTGTCCAGATACAACGCTCCGGTGATGTTCTCCAGATAGACGGTGGTCGGCTCGGTCGACGCCCTGCCGAACGCCTGCGGGAAGTCCAGCAGGACGAAGGTGCCGGTCTCGCTGGCCAACGGCGGACCGGCGGCGAGCGGCAACACCCGCAGACTCACGTTCGGCAACACGGCCACGTCGAGCAGGTGGCGCAACTGCTGAGCCATCGCCCGGCGGTCGGGGATCGTGCGCCGCAGTACGGCCTCGCTCAGGACGACCCGCAGGGTGGGCGCGGTGGGCAGCCGGCGAACGAGGATGCCCTGCCGTTGCAGCCGCACCTCCACCAACTTTTCCCGATCCTCAGCGCGCATCGTCGGATTCTTCCGGCGGAACAGCTCGCTGGCGTACTCCCGGGTTTGCAGAAGCCCGGGGATCAGCTCCGACTCATACCGGCGAATCAGCGTGGCAGACGATTCCAGGCCGACGTACAGCGAGAACCACGACGGGACGACATCACCGTACGAATGCCACCAACCCCTGGCGCGAGTCTCTTTCGCGAGGCCGGCGACGATCTCCCCCATTGCGTCGGTCACCCGATAGAGAACGCACATCGCTCGGGCGTCCACCACGCGCACCGGAACCAACCCCTTCTCGATGCGCCACACCTTCTGCCGCGAGCAGTCCAGTGCTTCGGCCGCGGCGTCCAGCGTCACCGAGGCATCCTCGCGGAGCTGCGTGAGCAGCCGCCCGAGCTGCCGCCGAGGCACCGTGGACCCGCTTGTTTCATCCGCCATGCAACATCACCGCTCTCCTCCTGCAACACCGAATGTTTCGCCCGGCACGCATTTCCTTACCATTCCTCGTGTGTCGATATGGCCTGAGGTTAGGGCGGGTGTGGGCGTTGCACAAGGTGGCCAGCGTGGAACATGCTGTCACGCATCAGGAAATCCCAGAAATGGCGTCGGGAATGGCGTCGGCAATAGCCCGCTGCCGCACGCGCGCTTATTAGCCGTGGGCCGGCGAGACGCTATTCATCGGGAAGGACGCCACCGTGCGCGTGTCGTACAACGAATACGTCTTGGTCACCGCGCTGACCCTCGCCCGTCGACACCGGCCCGTCTGGAGTTGGACGCGCTGGCGCACTGTGTGCCGCTGCGGCGCGGAGCTGCCCTGCCGGGCCCGCCACCGCATTCCGATCAACCGTGGGCACTGGCCGACGTGACCGACCTGAAGCCCGGCGACCTGCTGCTGATCGGCGAGGCGTGCTCGGTGCAGTTCGCCGGTGACCGGGCGCTGCGCCTTCGACTGGTGAGCGTGGACCCGCGCCCGACCTACCACGGGTGGGTCTGGCTGACCGGTTACGTACTGAACGACAAGGGCCTGGCCGTCGACAAGCGGGAGGTGTTCGTGCAGCAGGCAGGGCTGGTCTCGGCGGCCGTACCCAGGATTGGTGTCAAGAAACGCCCAAGTGGGTATTCGAGGGGCGACACCGCGTGGGTGCCACCCTCTTCGTCGGCCACCACGCATTCAACAGGAGGTGTGTAGTGGTCAGGATTCCTTCGCTGTCCCGCCGGTCCGAGCCGGCGCCGACGCGGGACGAGAACCTCGACGGCCGCGTGGACGGCCGCGACGCCCCGGTCACCGAGACGGGCCAGTCCGACGACGGCGTCGGCCGCCCGGTGGTCACCGATCGGGACGCCAACCAGACGGCGTACGGCAGCAGCGGCGCGACCGGCGGCCAGGTCAGCGAGGCCGAGCGGCGGGCCAACGAGCGGGCCGCGGTGGCCCGAGCCGCCACCGCGCGACCGGTGGAGACCGAGTCCCGGGGCACCGCCCGCCCGGTCGCACCCGAGCCCGTGAACGGCACGACCCGTCCCGTCGCACCCGAGCCCCTGAACAACACGGCCCGCCCGGTCGCACCCGAACCTCGCGCCGCCCAGAAGGCGGAGACCGCCGTCGTCCCGAGCACGGCGCGCACCGCCGAGCGGGACGCCGACCTCGACAGCACCACCCGTCGGCCCGACACCACCGACCGGGCCACCACGAACCCGGCCACCACCACCGACCGGGCCACCACGGACCGCCCCGTCGACCCGACCCCCGGCACGACCGCCCCCGAGCCGCCGGTGACGCGTGGCCCGAAGCCGCGGGCCAGCCTGCTCGCCACCCTCGGCCTGATCGTCTCGGTCGCCGGTGCGATGTTCGTGCTGACCGGGACCCTGGCCGGGTACGGCATCGGGCTCGGCGCGTTCGGTGCTGTGCTCTCGGTGCTCGGCCTGATGGCCACCCGCCGTCGGCACGTCGCCGGCAAGACCGACGCGCTCTTCGGCGTGCTGATCGGGCTGGCCGCGGTCGTGATCGGGGTGCTGGCGATGACCGGCCAGTTCGACTGGCCGACCACCGACGGAGACTGGGTGCAGCGCTTCCGAGAGTGGCTTGACTCACAGTTTGTGGATCGTTTCTAGCGGGCACTGTTCCGCTCGCCGGTGATGCACCGGCGAACAGCCGGCGGTTCGCCGGCAGCCCGATCATCCGGTGGTTCACTGGCCGGGCGACACCCTTTCAGGGGCGGCGGTTCGCCGCCCCTGAAGTGTCTTCGGGGCCCGGTCACCGCCGGGCCCCGACGCATTTCCCGGCCGGCCCGATCGAGCAGGCCCGAAGCCCCGATCGCGCGGGCCGCGAGGCGTTTGGCGTCCCGCAGGCCACAAACGCAACGAATCTCAGCTGCGCACCGCCCACACGCAACGAATCTTCGGTCTGCGCAACTCTCGGTGGTGGATTCTGCCGCTGACGCCGCATAGCGTTGAGCAACGGCGCCAGCCCGTGGGCCACGGTGGCCGGGCGCGCCCGACCCCTGGGAGCAGGACAATGACGATGGACGCCACCAGCCAGCGCCTGTTGATGTGCCGGCCGACGTACTTCGCCGTCGATTACGCCATCAACCCCTGGATGAACCCGAGCGCGCCGGTCGACGTCGCGCTGGCCGTCCGGCAGTGGGAGCAGCTGCGCCAGACGTACCTTGACCTGGGCCACACCGTCGAGGAGATCACTCCGGTGCCCGGCCTGCCCGACATGGTCTTCGCCGCCAACGGCGGCACCGTGATCGACGGTAAGGCGATGGCCGTGCAGTTCCGTGACCCGCAGCGCGCCGACGAGGCGCCGGCGTACCGGGCCTGGTTCGAGGCCGCCGGCTTCGAGATGTACGACCCGAAGCACGTCAACGAGGGCGAGGGCGACGTCCTGCTGGCCGGTGACCACCTGCTGGCCGGCACCGGCTTCCGCACCGCGCACGCCTCGCACGCCCAGCTGCAGGAGGTCTTCGGCTACCCGGTGATCACCATGCAACTGGTCGATCCGCGCTTCTACCACCTGGACACCGCGTTGACAGTGCTCGACGAGCGGACCGTGGCGTACCTGCCGGAGGCGTTCTCCCCGGGCAGCCAGGCCGTGCTGCGCCGGCTCTTCCCCGACGCCGTGCACGCCACCATGGCCGACGCCGAGGTGCTGGGGTTGAACGCGGTCAGCGACGGGCGGCACGTGGTGCTGCCCGCGCAGGCCACCGACCTGGCCGCCAAGCTGCGCGACCGGGGCTACGAGACCATCGGGGTCGACCTGTCCGAGCTGCTCAAGGCCGGCGGCGGACCGAAGTGCTGCACGCTGCGACTCCGTCAGGGAAAGGCAAACAAGTGATCGTGGATGACAAGCTGCGGACGCCGGGAGCGGTCCGGGACGCCGAACGTTGGACGGCGCACAACTACCACCCGCTGCCGGTGGTCATCTCGTCCGCCGAGGGTGCCTGGCTCACCGACGTGGACGGCCGCCGCTACCTGGACTTTCTGGCCGGTTACTCCGCGCTGAACTTCGGTCACCGGCACCCGCAGCTGATCGCCGCCGCGCACGCCCAACTGGACCGGCTGACGCTGACCAGCCGGGCGTTCATCCACGACCAGTTCGCCGACTTCTGCCGGGAGCTTGCCGAACTGTGCGGCAAGGACCTCGTGCTGCCGATGAACACCGGCGCCGAGGCGGTGGAGACCGGGATCAAGGTGGCCCGAAAGTGGGGCTACCAGGTCAAGGGCGTGCCCGCCGGGCAGGCCAACATCGTGGTCGCCGAGGGCAACTTCCACGGGCGCACCACCACCATCGTGAGCTTCTCCACCGACGAGGACGCCCGCGCCGACTTCGGGCCGTACACCCCGGGGTTCACTGTCGTGCCGTACGGCGACCTGGCCGCGCTGACCGCCGCGATCGACGAGAACACGGTGGCCGTGCTGCTGGAGCCGATCCAGGGTGAGCAGGGTGTGGTGGTGCCGCCGGAGGGCTACCTGCCGGGCGTACGCCAGGTCTGCACCGAGCGCGACGTGCTGTTCATCGCCGACGAGATCCAGTCGGGTCTGGGGCGTACCGGCGCGACCTTCGCCTGTGACCACGAGGGCGTCGTGCCCGACATGTACCTGCTCGGCAAGGCGCTCGGCGGCGGCATCGTGCCGGTGTCCGCGGTGGCCGCGAACGCCGACGTGCTCGGCGTGCTCAAGCCCGGCCAGCACGGCTCCACCTTCGGCGGCAACCCGCTCGCCTGCGCGGTGGCGACCGAGGTGGTCCGGCTGCTGGCCACCGGCGAGTTCCAGCGCCGCTCGGCCGAGCTGGGTGAGCGGCTACGGGCCGGCCTGGAAGGGCTGGTCGGCAAGGGTCTCGTCGAGGTACGCGTCCGGGGCCTGTGGGCCGGCCTGGACATCGACCCGGCGCTGATGAGCGGTCGGGAGGCGTGTGAGCGGCTCGCCGCCCGCGGTGTGCTCGCCAAGGACACCCACGGCTCTACCATCCGGCTCGCCCCACCGCTGGTGATCACCGAAGAGGAGATCGACCTGGCGATGACCCAGCTGGCCGAGGTGCTGGCCGCCTGACGGACCGCCCCCTCGCGTTGATCATGGAGTTATTGCCCGCCGCCGCGGCGTGTCGTGGCAATAACTCCATGATCAACCGGGGTTGGCGCGCCGCGGGCAGCGCTGGGTTGTCAGGGGCGGGGTAGGCGCATGGCCATGGTCGGGGCCTCGGCCATCACCGAGGTGGGCGTGAACGGGGCGCCTGTGGGCAACTCCTCGGCCCGGCCGATCTGCACCCCCGGGTACAGCTCCACCATGTCGTTCTCGCCCAGCACCCGGGACTGCTGCGGTGCCAGCGGGATCCGGTCCGACTCGCTCATCGAACCGGCCGGGCGGATGCCGGAGCCGTTGGTGCTGACGTCGGTCACGATGACCTCGCCGACCCGCAACTCGAAGTGGACGTGACCACGGCTGATCCACCGTCGGGCCTCGTCGTTGAGCCACTGCCCGAGCATGATTCCGCCCTCCTGCTCGGGAGCCCGACCGGCCACGATCGGCTGCTCCTCGCTGAGGACGAACCGCCGCCGGACCAGGCCGCCGACGCGCACCGCGAGCACCTCGGTACGCGGACGCGGGCCGGCGTCACCGAGCCGTGCGCCGTGCCGGGGGCAGGTCGGCACGCCGTTGCGCAGCGCGGGCGGCGGCTGCGCGGCGGGGCTGCGGTCGGCACCCCCGGCCAGGTCGGCGAACGCGCCACCCCCACCACCGCCGCCGAACAGTGCGCAGCCCGACTCCGGGCAGCGCCACTGGCGGGCCAGCAGCTTGGCACCGGTCGGCGAACGCTTGCCGGCCACCGGCGAGTGCCCACCACCGACATGGGCGATGAACACCGGCCCGCCGGCGCCGGGCACCGGGGCGACCACCCGACCGGGCTGCTCGACCAGCCACGGGAACCGACCACGCAACCCGTCGAAGCGGACCCGGCTGAGCACCGGGAGACCGAGCAGGTCGGCGACCTCCAACATCCGGTCACCCGGGTTGTCGAGCACCTCGACGAGCCCGTCGTCGGCCCAACGGCGGACGACCATCCGCTCGTTCGAGGTGAGGTCGGCGTCGGAGAGCAACGCCCGGTGCACCACCGCGTAGACCTGGACGCTGTCCTCCTCCAGCTCGCGGGAGAGCGCGTCGATGACCATGCCGAGGCGCAGCAGGCTGGCCGGCCGACCACCGTCGATGTCCTGGTAGCGGATCACCTCGGCCAGGTCGACCACGGCTCGGGCCAGCGACGGGTCCGTGCAGACCCGACCCTCGATGGCATCCAGAACCTTGCTGATCTCGAATCTCATGCCGCACTCCGGACGATGTCGTCGATCCACCGGGTCGGGGACCAGCCCGTCAGCCCGCCCAGCTCATCTCGCACCGCTTCCGCGGTGAGCAGGTCTGCCATGCGCCGACCCTACCGGGGACGACGGACGGCATCGACCAGCGGTAGCGGGGTGTCGACCGACCCGACACGCGCAGGCGGGGGCGGTGCCGTCGGCACCGCCCCCGCCCTCCCCCTGGTGTGTTCAGCCGCGCAGCGGCCGCCCCACCTCGTGCAGATGACCGAGTGCCTGCCGGTACGACTCGACCAGCCCGGTCTCGGCGTACGAGATGCCCTGCTCGACACAGTAGGCACGGACGATCGGCTGGGCCCGGCGCAGGTTCGCGCGCGGCATGTTCGGGAACAGGTGGTGCTCGATCTGGTAGTTGAGACCGCCGAGCGTGGTGTCCACCAGTCGGCTGCCCCGCACATTGCGGGAGGTCAGCACCTGCTTACGCAGGAAGTCCAGCTCGTCCTCGGCGGTCGGCATCGGCATGCCCTTGTGGTTCGGCGCGAACGCGCAGCCCATGTAGAGGCCCCACAGCGCCTGGTGCACGACGGCGAAGAGCAGCGCCTTGACCGGGGACATGACCGCCAACAGAAGTGCCACGTAGGCGGCGGTGTGCGCGACGAGCAGCGCCGCCTCGACCGCCCGGTGCCGCATCGGGACTGCGTACTTGCCGTCCTCCCGGCCGACGATCGCCCGGATGCTCGCCACGTGCAGGCTCAGACCCTCAAGCAGCAGCATCGGGAAGAAGAAGTACGCCTGCCGCTTGGCCACCCAGCGGTTGATCCCACGGGTCTCCATCGCCTGCTCGGGCGTCCACACCAGGGCCCCCGCGCCGACGTCCGGGTCCTCGTCCTCGTGGTTCGGGTTGGCGTGGTGCCGGTTGTGCTTGTCGACCCACCAGCCGTAGCTGATCCCCACCGCCACGTTGCCGGCGAGCAGCCCCACCAACTCGCTCGGGCCACGCCGACGGAACATCTGCCGGTGCCCGGCATCGTGGCCGAGGAACGCGACCTGGGTGGTGGCCACCGCCATCAGGGCCGCGAGCGGAAGCTGCCACCAGGAGTCGCCGAGCAGGAACACGGCCACCCAGCCGGCCACGAAGGCACCGAGGGTGAGCACGATGCGGGTGACATACCAGCCGGGGCGCCGCTCCAGCAGGCCCGCCTGGCTGATCCGTCGGGACAACTGTGCGTAGTCACTGCCTCGCCGTCGTACCGGCGGTTCCGCCACCGCTCCGAGCGCCATCGCTGCTCCCGTTCCGCTTGCGCCCGTACCGGGATGGTTCGGGCTTATTGCCAAGTGTCCCGATCGCGGTAGCGCCGAGTAACCCCGACAACCCCCGAATGGGGGGTAGGGCAGGCCCTACCCCTAGTGGTTCGACTCAGCCGAGCCGGCCCACCGCTGCGCGCAGTCTTGCCAGGTCACGTCGCCGCCGCTCGTAGGTGGCGGCGAGCCCGACCAGCGCCAGCCCTCCGACCCCCAGATAGATCCACCGGGGCAGCAGGTCCCATCCCCGGGCCAGCTCGTGCAGCGCCAACAGCGTCAGCACTCCGCCGCCCAGCAGCACCGGCGCCTGCCACCGGCGGGTCGCGCCGGCCAGCACCGCGCCGGTCGCCGCCGCGCCGAGGAGCAGGCGCCGCCACGGCTGCGGGTCCGGCCCGGCCAGCACCGACACGAGGCTGGGCAGCAACGCCGCGACCAGCCCCGGGCCGAGGGCCGGCCAGCTGGTCAGCCCCGGCCGGGTGCGCAGCGCCAGCAGACCCGCGCCGACGGCGAGCGCCGCGGCCGGCAGGGTGTACGCCTCCAGCACTGTCACGCCACCGGCGGCCAGCAGCACCCAGGCCCCGAGCAACTCGCTGCCGGCGGCGATGCCGGCGAACACCCACCGTCGACCGGCCGGTTCACCCCGGCGCAGCAGTCGCAGCGCGACGGCGACACCCCAGAGCACGCAGACGGTGGCGAGGTGCCGCGCCACCTCGACGGCGAGCACCGCCGCCACCAGCGCGACGGTCTGCGCGGCGGCGTCCAGCACCCGTCCCAACCGGGCCCGCGCCGGGCTGACCGCCGCGGCTGCCAGCACCAACGCGGCCACCACCAGCAGTGGGTACGCGGCAGCCCGCAACGGCAGCCCACCGGCGAGCGGTGCGGTCACCGCCAACGCGGACGCCGCACCCACGGCGGCGAGACAACCGGCCACCCGTACCTCGAACCTGCGTGCCCCGACGGCGACCGCGGCCGCCGCCACCAGCAGCGCCCCCTCGGCCGCGAGCGTCCCGGCCCGGGTGGCCAGCAGACCCAGCACACCGGAGGCCACCAACACCACTCCCACCGGCACGGCGATCGGTGCGAGCGCCGGTCGGGTCGCGGCCAGCGCGGTGAACAGCAGCGCGGCCAGGCCGGCGAGCAGGACGGCGGCCGGCAGCACCGGCCACGGCGCGCCGATCGCGATGAGCAGCACCGGCAGGGCCGCCGCGACGAACGGCAGCGCGGGCGGCACCGGCCGGCCGACCCGCCGACCGGCCAGCGCCGCGGCCACCGCCAGCACGACCAGCGCGAACCCGACCGGGAGCACCGTCGGGTCGGCGACGACAGTGGGCACCCCCGACCACACCCGGTCCCGGCCGCCGTAGGGCGACACGAGCGCGGTCAGCACCGTCGGCAGGGCCGGCAGGACGGCTACCACCGCCAGCGTTCCGCCCGCCGCCAGCAGCAGCGCCGACCGGGCTGGCTCGCGCTCGTCGGCCGTCGGCCGGTCCCCGAGGGCCGCCTGGCCGGAGGCGCTCGCCGCCGGCAGCCAGCAGGCGACGAACGCGACGCCCAGCGCCGCCAGCGCGGCGTACAGCGCGAGCGGCTCGTCACCCGCCCCGACCAGCGGCGCGAGGCCGGGCACGGTCACCGCGACGACAGCGCCGGTCAGCGCGTACCCGACCAGTTCCACCCGGTGGCGACGCGCCGCGAGTGCCGCGACCAGCGACAGCCCGGCGGCGGCCAGCGCGAGCCGGGCCTGCCACCACGGCGGCGCGCCCGCGGCGAACAGCGCCACCGCCGCGATCGCGGGCAACGCGAGCTGCCCGACCAGCAGACCCGCACCGGCCACCTCCCGGTACGCGCCGGCCCCCCGTCGTACGGCCAGCGCGAGCCCGACCACGGCGAGAACGCCGAGCGCCACCAGGGCGCCGGTCGGGGCGGCCAGAGCGACAAGCAACAGGTGCCCGAGCAGAACGGCACCGCCGAGCGCACGGATGCGCAGGTCCACCGATGGGGTGGTCGGGCGGGCCAGCACGGCGAGCAGCAGCGCTGCCCCGCCGACCAGGTCGACGGCCACCACCTGAGGCCAGGAGGCCGTCCAGCCGGCGGGCACGGCGAACAGCACCGCCACCGCACCGGCCGTGGCGAGCAGCGCCCGCGCGTTCCGGGGCAGCAGGAGCGCAGTCGCCCCGGTCGCCAGCGCCACGGCGGGTGCCAGCTGCCAGCCCCAGCTCAGGTCCGGCCCCGGCCCCGCCCCACCCCAGGGCGGCAGCGACCGGCCGACGGCCGCGACCGCCAGCCCGATGGTGATCAGCACGGTGACCTGCGCCGTGCCCGCCCCCACGAACAGCGCGCCGGCACGCGGGCCGGAGCGCCAACCGCCGCCGTCCACCGCCGACGGCAGCAGCCGCACGGCAACGGCCAGCCCGAGCGCCACCGTCGCCGCCGCGAGCAGCAGCACTGACGGCCGCAGCTCCGCCACCGGACGCAGCAGGGCGGCGGCGAGCACGGGCACCACCAGCCCGGCCGCCACCGCCCGCAGCGCCCGCCCCCCGACGAGCCAGGCCGCACCGAGCCCGGTCAGCGCGACCAGCAACAGCGGCAACCCGGCCAGCAGTGGCGAGCCCCCCGCCCGCCCGCTGACCAGCGGCACCACCGCGCAGAACGCGGCGCCAACCAGCGCGGCGACGTAAGCGACGCCCGCCAGCACCCGGCCGACGAGCGGCGCCGCCCCTGTCCGGCCGCGCAGCGCGGACAGCACAGCCAGGTTCAGCAACGCCACCCCGAGCAGGACCAACGCCCACCCGGCCGCACCCGGCCCGGCCTCGGCGGCGAGCAGCGGCAACGCCGGCTGGGCGGCCACCAGGGCGGCGAACCAGGGCCCCGTCAACCCGCTCCACCGGCCGTACGCCACGGCGACCGCCGCGCTGGCCCCCCCGACCAGCGCGGCGTACCGGCTGCCCGGCCAGCCGGCCACACCGGCCAGGTCCACCGACCAGGCCGCGTAACCGTCCAGCACCACCAGCAGCAACCCCACCGCGGCGAACGTCTCCGCCGTACCGCGCAGCCCCCGACGAACCGCCAGCAGCGGCCCGCCCAGAGCGAGCGCGGTGAACGCCGCCAGGATCAACGCCCGCCCGCCAACCCCCACCGCCGCCCAGGCGACCGCGGTGAACACCACCGCGGCGGTGCCCAGCAGAAGTCCACCGAGGACGAAGAGCAGACCCTGGACCGTCCGGGTCGAGGTCTCCGCCGCGCCCGGCCGCGCATCCGCCGCGACCCCGGGGCCTGGACCGATCGACGGCGCCGGCCCGACGAGAGCCACCGGACGCGCCCCTACCGAGGCCGCCAACCCCGCCCGGACGACCGCCGCCAGTTCGGCCCGCCGGCGCGACACGGTCGTCAGGCGTCCAGCCAGCTCGGTGTACGCGCGGCGGGCCCGCTCCACCTCCGGCTCAAGCTCGGCGACCTCCCGACTCAGCCGAACCACCTCGGCCGCGATCGGGTCGGGCGCACGCCGACAGCCGGAGCAACCGGCGCTCAGATCGGCCGGTGCACCGCAGGCGGGGCAGGGGTAACGGGTGTCGTCCACCCGGTCATCATCGACAACCGACCGGGGTACGACCCAGAGTGCGCGTACTCAGGAGCGAGTGTGCTCGTACACCCAGGTGGCGTAGTCGGGGTTTCCACTCTCCACCCTGGACACCAGGATCTCCGGCACCTCGTAGGGGTGACTGACCCGGATCTGGTCCAGCAACGCGGTGAGCCGATCCGGTGCGGTCTTGAACTGCACCGACCACTCGGTGCTCGTCTCCATCCCGGACCGCCACCAGTAGGTGCTGTCCACCTGACCACCCACCTGGGCGCAGGCGGCGAGCCTGCCGGCGACGGCCGCAGCCGCCAGCACGTCGGCGACCGAACGCGCGTCCACCACCGTTGTCACCACGCAGATCTCGTCCACGCCCGCACCCTACGCGGACATTTACCGATTAGCGGCGATCCAGGCATCAATCCGCGCCCACCAATCGAAGAGCCAGTCGATGCGCTCCTGCCGCCCGGTCGGTACGTCCTCCGGCGGCACCGACCAGAACCGCATCACGATCCGCTTGTCCATCGGCAGCTCCCGCCACACGTCGGCGACAGTGAGCAGCCGGTCCAGTCCGGTGTGGGCGACGAAGATGACCCCGGCGTCCGGTGCGGCGTCCAGCGCCGCGAGCATCCCACCGGGCTGCGGGGCGAGCACGTGGCGCATCCGCTCGGCGCGCAGGGCCATCCGCTCCAGCCCGAGGGAGCGCAACCGGGCGATCGCGCGCAGCCGCCGCTTCGGGGTGAAGTTGCCACCCTCGGGAAAGATCACGAACGCGTCGTTGTCGTCCAGGCCGGTGGCCAGGTGCCCGACCTGGCGCACCGTCTCCTCGCCGCGCTCCGGAGTCGGCGCGATGAACCGGTTGGGCAGCCGGTTGAGCAACACGTCGATCGCCGGATCCCACTGGAGGCTGTCCTTGAGGACGATCCGTGGCTCCCGGTTGAACCAGTTGACCAGACCGTGGATCAGGATGAACGAGTCGCCCGGCCCGGCGTGCCGGCAGAGCACCAGCTCGGGCCGGCCGGGCAGCGCGGTGTCCGGGTCGGTGCCCACCACGTCGATGCGCAACCGCAGTGTCCACCGTGCCTGCCAGAACAGCACCCGCAGGAACCAGCCGGCCAGCACGTAGTGCGCGCGCTGGAACGCCGGCGACCGGGTCCGCCAGCCGAAGCCGGAGACGACCCAGAGCACGAAGAGCGAGAGCAGCGCGGCAGCGTCCCAGACCAGGTAGAAACAGCCGATCCAGAGCAGTCGCAGCGGGCGCAACCGACCCGGGACCAGCGGGGACGCGGCAGCGGCGAGCAGCGCCCAGACCGGCAACGTGGTGACCACGAGGAAGGCGAGCACCACGACGACGGGGGCGAGCAGCAGCCGACGCAGCCACCGGGGAGGCAGCGGCATCACCGCTCCAGGTGGGTGGCGAGGTAACGCCGGGAGGCGGTGTACGCGCGGCTGATCCGCCGTCCCACCGCCGCCATGTCCCGGTACGCCCACGGCGTGTCGTCGCGTGGGTTGAGCCCGCCGGTCGGCAGGACGTGCACCTCCACCCCCTCGGGCAGCGCCGCCATCTCCCGGAAGAAGCGGTGCCGGCGGGAGATCTCGAACGCGACCTGTGCGATCTCCCACGGCCGGCGGGGCGGGGTCAGCTCCCGTTCGATCCGACCCACCTGGAGGACGTAGATCCGGCGGGCGCCGACGGCCACCGCCTCGCCGATCGGGATGGAGTTGACGATGCCGCCGTCCACGTAGTGCGCGCCGTCGATCTGCATCGGCGGCAGCAGACCCGGCACCGAAGCCGACGCCATCACCGCCGGCACCACCGGACCGCTGTCGAACCAGTGCTCGGCGGCCCGCTCGATGTGGGCGGCGCAGCAGCGGAACGGCACCCGCAGGTCGGCGAATGTGGTGTCCACCCCCAGCTCGCTTTCGAGCAGGCGGCGCAGCGGCCGGGGTGAGTGCAGGTGGGTGCGGGCGGCGAAGCGGCGCAGCTGCCGGGCCACCGAGTCGCCGTACACCTCGCTCGCCTCCGGTGAGGCCCAGAGCCGGACCAGCCGGTCGGTCACCGCCTCCGACGGGTCGGCGGCGACCAGCGCGCCGTTCACCGCGCCGATCGAGGTGCCGAGCACCATGTCGGGTTGGATGCCGGCGCGGAACAGCGCGCGCAACATGCCCACCTCGACCGCGCCGAGCACTCCCCCGCCGCCGAGCACGAACGCCACAGGTCCCCCCGCCATGTCTCCCATCCTGGCACGGGCCCGCCGATGGCCTGTTGGCCGCTGTCAACCGGCGGTCACCGCACGGCAGGCACCGTCCGCCGACGGCCGGTGGCATCGGCGTTGACAGGCAGGACACATTCGCGCAACCTGATACCGCTCCCACCCCTGAGGCAGGTGCGATTGGTGAAGGCAGCACTGCATCCGGGCCGATTGCTGGCTCGCAGATACCGACTTCTGGACCAGATCGGCGCCGGTGGCATGTCGGTCATCTGGCGTGCCCGGGACGAGGTGTTGGACCGGGTTGTCGCGCTCAAGGTGCTCGCCCCGTCACTCGCCGCCGACGCGCGATTCCGGGGCATGGTGCGCGAGGAGGCACGGGCCGCCGCCCAACTGGTGCACCCGCATCTGACCTCCGTGCACGACTACGGCGAGACGGTCGACCCGGACGGCTCGATCACCTCGTTCGTGGTGATGGAGCTGCTCAGCGGCGAGGAGTTGAAGCTTCGGCTCACCGAGGGGCCGCTGCCGTGGACCGAGGCGGTCCAGGTGGGCGCGCAGGTCGCGGACGCGCTGGCCGCCGCGCACCGGCTCGGCATCGTGCACAGGGACATCACCCCGGCCAACGTGATGATGACCGGGACGGGCGTCAAGGTGCTCGACTTCGGCATCGCCACCCGGATCGGCGCACCCGACGAGGACGAGGACGGCGAGACCTTCGGCACCCCGGCGTACGTGGCCCCGGAACGCCTCGACGGTGCACCGGCCCAGCCGTCCACCGACGTCTACTCCCTCGGCGTGCTGCTGCACGAGGCGCTCACCGGCCGGGTCCCGTACCCGGCGGACACCTGGGAGCAGCTCAGCGCCGCATTGGCCGGTGGTCCGCCGCCGACGCTGGCCGACGTACCCGACCTGCCCGCACCGGTGGCCCAGATCTGCCTGCGCAGCCTCGCCCGGAACCCGGCCGATCGGCCGACCGCCCGGCAGGTCGCCACCGCGCTCCGCGACCACTCGCTGCCGACCGAGCCCCCGACCGCGACCATCCGGGTGCCCACCCAGCCGCTGCCACAGCAGTCGCCAGCTGTAGCGACGGCCAGCGTCCCGGCGGCGGCGCGACTCGACGGAGACACCTCGGACTCCGCCCCGAGCGAACCGGCCACCGGGTCGACCTGGTCACGGCGGCGGCTGGTCCTGTTGCTGGTGCTGGCCGTCGGGCTGACGTTGGCCGGGGTGGCCCTGCTGCCCGACCAGCAGCCGGCCCGCCGGGCGCAACCCTCCGCTGGCCCGACGACGACCCCGTCGACCGACCCGCCGGCCCCCGAGTCGTCCGCGCCGACCACGCCGAGCGGGCCCACCACGCCACCGTCGAGGAGGCCGACCACCGGCGCGCCCACCTCGAACCCGGGCACCCTGACCGAGGCCGCGACCCGGGTGGACGGGTTGATCAGCGCCGGGCTGAGCGCCGGGGAGATCCGCGACGACGTGGCCCTCGACCTGCGCAACGAGCTGCGCAACCTGACAGTGGCGGTCAGCTCCGGCCGCGAAGACCTGGCGCCACCGGTGGCCCGGCTGCGCGACAAGGTCACCGTCCGCCTCGGTGAGGGCGGCATCAGTCCGGCGTACGCGTCTCGGCTCGACGCCGCCATCGCCGAGCTGGGCGCGAACGGGGCCTGACCCGGCGACACCCGTGGGTCAGCGCACCGGCACCCGGGCCGGTTCAGGGACGTCGCGCCGGCCGAGGGCGAAGCGTCGATAGACCTCCGCGTAGCCGCTCGCCATCCGCTCGACCGAGAAGTTCCGCGCGACGTGCGCCACGCAGTCCTCCGGGTCGAGTCGCTCCGCCGCGAGCAACGCCGCGGGCAGCTCCTCGGACCGCTCGACGACGAGCCCGGTCAGCCCCGGCCGAACCAGCTCCGGCACCGCGCCCCGGTTGAGCGCGACCACCGGTGTGCCGGTCGCCATCGCCTCCAGCATCACCATGCCGAACGGCTCGTCCCACTGGATCGGCATGATCAGGCAGCGGGCGTCGACAAGCATCCGCAGCGTCGTCGCGCGGTCCGCGTTGAGGACGACTGTCACATCCTCGTCGACCATGGGCGCGACGACCTGCTCGTAGTAGCGGCGCTCGGCCGGCTCGTTGCACTTGCCGGCCAGCAGCAGGGGCACCCCGGCCGCCCGGCACGCCCGGATGGCGGTGTCCGGGCCCTTGTCCGGGCTGAACCGGGCCAACCACAGCACCGGCCCCGCGCCGGGCGTGTGCTTGCGCGGAAAACCGCGGATGTCCAGCGCGTTGTGCACAGTGCCGGCCCAGGGCAGGTTCTGGTTCAGCCGGCGCTGGGCGTGCGAGATCGCCACCAGGGCGACACCCGAGTCGATGTCGCTCAGTACGTCGCCGTACTCCCCCACGGGGTTCCCGTGCACTGTCGCGACCGTCGGCACGGCCCGGCGGCCGGCGACCAGCGGACCGATAGTGGTGTGGTCGTGGATCACGTCGAAGTCGGCGGCGCTGATCAATCGATTCACCCGGGCCAGGTGAGCCAGCTCGGGCAGTGACTCGCCGAGCCGCTCGTACTGGACCTCGGCGACGGTGGAGACGAAACCGTCGGCCGCCGTGCCGTGGTCACCGCCGGCACCGAACAGGGTCACCGCGTGTCCCTGCCCGCAGAGCGCGTCCACCAGGGCTGCGACGACCTGTTCGAGGCCGCCGTAGCCGGGCGGCGGTACGGACAACCACGGCGGAACCACCATCGCGATGCGCAGCGACCGCTCCTCGGGGCGGCCCGCAGGCGGGTGGTTCACGGCCACGAGTCCTCCCCGTTGATCTCCGGTGCGCCGGCACCGGCGGTCGAGCCGGTCGGCGGCGGTTTCCCGGTGACGTCCCGGGTAAACCGGACATGGCGGACGATCACCCGCCCACCAGCAGTTGGTCGTGGACCACCCGCACCCCGGGCGCGGACCACGCCACCCGCTCGACCTGGTCGCGTTCCCACCAGGAACGGACCACCCCGGCGAGGACCAGCGTGTCGCCGTCCACCTCGACGGTCACCCGCTCGCCGCCGAGCGTGCGCAGCAGCGCCCGCTGGACGTCCCGACGCAGCCGCTCGGCCTCCGGTGGCACCGCGGGGCGTACCTCGATCAGGTTGGTGATCCCCCGGACGCCGTCGAGTCGACGCACCTCGCCCTCCGCGGCACGCCGCTGCCACCCGAACTCGACCTCACCACGCAGCATCAGCCAGCCGTTGGCCACTGTCACGTCCAACCGTTCGGCCGGCACGAAGCTGTCCCACTCCAACGCCCGGGTGGCGGCGATGGCGACCTCGGCGTCGGTACGCCCCGGAGTACCGGGCAGCCGCACCTCCATCTCGTCGGCCACCGCCCGTACGCCGCGAACCCGCTGTGCGCATCGCGTCGCGGCCCAACCGCGAGCGGCACCATCCACGAACCCGGTCAGGGTGACCACGCCCTGGTCGACTGTCACGCCGATCTCGTTCGGTTGCAGCCGGGCGTCCCAGGCCAGTTCGGCCAGGACGTCGCGTTGGATCCGCTGGTCGTCGCGGACACCCACCACCTCGGTCACGGCACCCCACCCCCGGTTCCGGTCGCCGACACTCGCCCTCCGAACCTGCCGGGGAGACGGGTGACGGCGGTTCACCCGATCCGGGTGAACCGCCGTCGGGCGGAAAAAAGCGGCGGGTGACGGAGCCGACCCCCTCGGCCCCGCCACCCGCCGCCGGAGGGAGGAAGCAGGTTCACATACGTGGTTAGGACGTCTCGGCGAGCGTCACGGTCGCCGACTTCTCGACACCGTTGCGCTTGAACTGCACCTCGACCCGGTCGCCGACCTTGCCGGCCTGCACCGCGCCGACCAGGTCGTCCGAGTCGTTGACCGGCTTGTCACCGAACCGGGTGACGACGTCGCCGCGCTGCAGGCCGGCCTTCTCCGCCGGGCTGCCCGCGGTGATCGACGCGACGAGCGCGCCGCCGCCCTCGGCCTGGTTGACGCCGACACCGAGCGACGGGTGGCTGACCTTCTCGCCGCGCTGGAGCTTGCCCGCGACGTCCTTGGCCTTGTTGCTGGGGATGGCGAACCCGACTCCGATGTTGCCGGTGCTCTGCCCGGAGGTCGCGATGGCGGTGTTGACGCCGATCACCTCGCCCCGGGTGTTGACCAGCGCGCCACCGGAGTTACCGGGGTTGATCGGCGCGTCCGTCTGGAGCAGGCCGGAGATCGAGCTCACCGACTGGCTCTGCTGCTGGGTCGGGTCCTGCGGCTGACCCTCGCCGGCCCGGATGGTGCGGTCCCGGGCGCTGAGAATGCCCGAGGTCACCGAACCCTGCAGGCCGAGCGGGCTGCCCAGGGCAAGCACCTGGTCGCCGACCTGCATGGCGTCGCTGTCGCCGAACTTGGCCGGCTTGAGGTCGCTGACCCCGTTGGCCTTCACCACGGCCAGGTCGGTCTTCGGGTCGGTGCCGATGATCTTCGCGTCGGCGGTCTTACCGTCGGCGAAGACCACCCGCACGGCGTCGCCAGCGGCGGACGCCACCACGTGGTTGTTGGTCAGCACGTACCCGTCGGCGCTGAGCACCACCCCGGAACCCTCACCACTGTCGGTGGTGATCGAGACGACGCTGTCCTGCACGGCTGCGGCGATCTTCGGCAGGTCGGCACCATTGATCACCGGAGCCGCGGAGTAGGTGCGGGTGATACCGCCACCGTCGCCATCGAGGGCGAGCGCGAGCGCCCCACCGGCCACGCCGGAACCGAGCATCAGGGCGAACACGGCGACACCGGCGCCGGCGAACTTGGCGATCCGGCCCGGCCGGGGACCACTGCCGGGCGGCGCGACCTGCGGGCCCCACGGCGGGACCGGCTGGCCCGGGTGCTGCCCGGGGTGCTGGGCGTGCTGTCCAGGGTGCTGGGCGTGCTGCCCGGGATGCTGCTGGTGCTGGGCGTACGCCATGCCCGGCTGGCCCCCGCCGGCCCAGCCGGACTGCTGCCCCGCGTACCAGGGGGCGCCCGGGTACTGGCCGGCGGCCGGCTGTGGGTAGCCGGGCTGGCCGGGCGCCGGGTGGCCGGAGACCGGGTACGGCGGGGCGGAAGGAGTGGCGGCCGGGCGCTCGTAGCCGGTCGACGGCTCGTACCCGGTCGGCTGAGCGGCGGTCGGCGGGCCGGCGGGCGCGGAGGAGCCGGCGTACCCCGCCGGGGTAACGGCTGTGGCGTCCGGGTCACCGGCGGTCGAGGCGACAGTCGGGTCGGTGGTCGAGACGACCTGTACGGGAGTGGTCGGGGAGTCGGACTGCACGCGCTCGTCGCGCGGCAGCTCGGCGGTGGGGTGCGACGGCTCGGCGTCGGTGGGGGCCGGCCGGCGCTGCGGGTCGGACTCGAACTCGGTCATGCCACTACCTTCTCCCCCGGCACTGCAATCAACCTGGAACCGTCCTGGAAGTTGGCTGAAAGTCACTCGCCCGCTCCGTCGACCTGCGGCAGCAGCGGCAGCCGAACCCGGAAGGTGGCGCCACCGCCGGGTGTCTGGGCCACCTCGACCGAGCCGTGGTGGGCGGCGACCAGCGCCGCCACGATGGCCAGGCCGAGGCCGGTGCCGGTGTTGCCGTCGGCCCGCCGGGTCCGGGCCGCGTCGGCCCGGTAGAACCGTTCGAAGACCCGTTCCGCCTGCTCGGCCGAGAGGCCGGGGCCGGTGTCGGCCACCTCCACGACGGCGAAACCACCCGGTTCGGCGCGCAGCCGTACCCGGATCTCGGCCTCGGGCGGGGTGTGGGTGAGCGCGTTGGTGACCAGGTTGCCGATCACCTGCCGCAGCCGCGCGTCGTCGGCGGAGACGACGAGTGGGCCCGACTCGGGCGCGATCTCCAGCTCGATCCGCCGCTCCGGTGCCATCGCCCGCGCGGCCTGCACCGCGTCGGAGGCGAGCACCGGCAGCTCCACCGGGGTCAGCGAGAGCGGCCGTTCCATGTCCAACCGGGCGAGCAGCAGCAGGTCCTCCACCAGCAGCCCCATCCGGGCGGCCTCGTCCTCGATCCGGCGCAACAGGCCGGCGGTCTGTTCCGGCGCACTTGCCGCACCCTGCCGGTACAGCTCGGCGAAGCCACGAATGGTGGTGAGCGGAGTCCGCAGCTCGTGGGAGGCGTCGGCGACGAACTGCCGCATCCGCTCCTCGGAGCGGATGGCCCGCGCCTCGGACGCCTGAGCGGCGGCTGCGGCATCCCGTGCGGCGCTCTCCGCCCACCGGGCCGACGTCTCCGACGCGGCTCGGGCGGTGAACGCCGCCTCGATCTGGGTGAGCATCGCGTTCAGCGCCCGGGAGAGCCGGCCCAGCTCCGAGGTCGGCTCGGCCTGGCCCTCCTCCGGGTCGGGCACCCGGCGGGTCAGGTCACCGCCGGCGATCGCGGCGGCGGTCTGTTCGATCTCGACGAGGGGCTTGAGGCTGGTCCGGACGATCGCCGCGCCGACCGAGGCCAACATGATCAGCACTGCGCCACCGACCAGGAGGTCTATCCAGACAAGCTGCTTCACCGCCCGGTCCACGTCGGTCAGCGGCTGACCCACGGCCAGCACCGAGCCGTCCCGCTGAGGGGCGTAGTAGACCCGCCAGCGGGTGTAGCCGTCGTGGGACCGGACGGTCCGCGGCTCGCCCTCCGCGGCCTCGAAACCCGCGCGAGTGGTGGGGAAGGCGGGCAGTTGGTCGGGGTCGAAGCTGCGGCCGTCGTACTGGGGTCGGTACACCTGCTGCTCGTCGGCCACGATGACGACGTAGTCACTGGGCAGCATCGCGCCAACCTCACCGGTGCGCAGCTTCGGGAGAAACTGGCCGAGTCCCTGGGCGGTCGACCGGACCTGCCCGTCGACCTGGCCCTCCAGGTAGTTGCGGAGGAAGTACGCGGTCAGCGAGCTGATCACCAGAAGCGCGACGGCGACCAGCGCGAGCACCGAGGTGACCAGCTTCACCCGCAGCGGAACGCTGCGCACCCGTCCCTTCGCCTGCTGGACCGCGTTCACGCCGCCGGCTTGCGCAGGACGTACCCGACGCCGCGAAGAGTGTGGATCAGCCGGGGTTGGGTCGTGTCGACCTTGCGCCGCAGGTACGAGATGTAGGACTCGACGATGTTGTCGTCGCCCCGGAAGTCGTAGTTCCAGACGTGGTCGAGGATCTGCGCCTTGGACAGCACCCGGTTGGCGTTGAGCATCAGGTACCGCAGCAGCTTGAACTCGGTCGGCGAGAGCTGCACGCGCTGGCCGGCCCGGTGCACCTCGTGGGTCTCCTCGTCCAACTCCAGGTCGGCGAAGGTGAGCCGGGACGGGGCCTGCTCGCCGGTCGTGGTGCGGCGCAGCACGGCGCGGATCCGGGCGGTCAACTCCTCCAGGCTGAACGGCTTCGTGACGTAGTCGTCGCCGCCCAGGGTCAACCCACGGATCTTGTCGTCGGTGGCGTCCCGGGCGGTCAGGAACACCACCGGGGTACGTGTGCCGCCCTCGCGGAGCATCCGGATGACCTCGAAGCCGTCCAGGTCGGGGAGCATCACGTCGAGCACCACCAGGTCGGGCCGGTGGTCCTTGGCGGCGTGCAGCGCCGCGCTCCCACTTGTCGCGGTGGCGACGTCGAAGCCCGCGAACCGCAGGCTCGCGGAGAGCAGTTCGAGGATGTTGGGGTCGTCCTCGACGACGAGCAGTCGCGCCTCGGTCTGGGTAGCGGGCATGCGCCCATCATCGGTGACATCGCTGCACCAGCGCTGGACGCTTCCTGCAAAAAGGCTGTGAGTCGCCGCCGGTCAGCGCAGCAGGCGACGTAGCCCGTCGAGGGCGCCGTCGAGCAGCCTGATCGCGGTGCGCAGCTGGGTGTCGCTGAACTGTCGGGCGCGCATCAGTCGGCCCACCTCGACGGTGAACGCGGCCAGCCGCTGGTCCAGCTCGTCGAGCAGCTCGGCCTGCGGGCCGGGGGTCGATGCCGGCCGGGGCGGCGGGGTGGGCGCCTCCCACCGGGCCCGTCGGGTCTGCCGGGTGGCCTCGCTCAGCTCCCGCTTGAGGTCGCGTACCGATCCGCGTACCTCGCTGCGGATCTCGCCCGCCAGGCTGGAGAGATCCGCCACGGAGGCCGCGATGTCCGTCTCCAGCGCGGTCAACTCGCCGGCCCGCTGGCGCAGCTCCGCGCGGCCGGCGTCGGTGATGTCGTACGTCTTGCGGCCGCCGGCTGCGGTGTGGCTGACCAGACCCTCGACCTCCAGCCGTTGCAGACGGGGGTAGATGGTGCCGGCGCTGGGCGCGTACAGCCCGAGGAACCGGTCCTCCAGCAGGCGGATCAACTCGTAGCCGTGCTTCGGACCGTCGTCGAGGAGCTTGAGCAGGTAGAGCCGGAGCCGCCCGTGGCTGAACACGGCAGTCACGGCAGCTCCTCCCCGTCGTCGTCGACCGCTCGGGCGAGCAGGGCGATGCTCCCCGAGGTCGCGGAAGCCCAGAGTTTACCTTCGCCGGCGCCGAGCACCCCCTCGCTGCTGGGCAGCGGGAACGTCGACGTGCGTAGCTGCGGAAATCCGCTGGTGATGCGGCCGGACGCGGTGTTCAGCTGGACGGCGAGGTCGCTGTCCGCGCGGACCCGGACGGTGATGCTGCCCGAGATGGTGGTCAGCCGGATCTCGCTGCGCCGCGGATTGTCCAAATCACAGGTAATGGCGCCCGAGACGGTCTGTGCCCGCACCCGGTCGGCGGCGCTGTCGGCGAGGATCACCTCCCCGGAGACCGTCTCCACTGTGAGGTCGCCGCGGACGCCGAGCGCCTCCACCGGCCCCGAGGTGAGCTTCGCGGAGGTGCTGCCGCGCAGCCCCATCAGGGTGATCTGACCGGAGACGACGTTGGCGGTGGTCTGCCGGCGCAGGCCGGAGGCGACCAGCGAGCCCGCCACCAGGCCCAGGTCGGCGTGGACGTCGGCGGGCACCGCGATGGAGACGTCCACCCGGGGATAGCGGTGGATCATCCGGAACCAGCGCAGGATGTCCGACCAGCCCCGACCGCGCTCCTGGCGGATGCTGAGCCGGCCGTCGCTGTGGTCGATCAGGACCGGCCGACGGCCGACCTGGGTCACGTCGATCCGGGTCGGCCCGTCGGTGGCGACCACGTTGAGTCGCCCACTGATCAGTCGCACGTCCAGCCGGACGACCGGAGCGTCCACTGTGAGCCGTTGCGGGCTCTCGACCGTCCATCCGGCCATGGCGTCCCCCTCTCGACGACGCGCGGGACGCACGCCGATCAGGAGGAGAATGTAACGCGATACATCGCGACACCACAAGACAGGTCGTGAGGTGGTTCCCCTCAGGCCGCCAGGTCCAGCTCCCGACCGGCAACCGGCGTCGGCACGGGAGGCGGCACGGCAACGGCGGGGGTCACCGTCGGCACCGGCCGCAGCCGGGCCCGCGCCACGGCACCCGCCGCCGGCACCAGGTGTACGGCCGACTCGGCGGCCCGGGCCAGCAACCGCCGATCGGCGTCACGGGCCGGATGCAGCGCGCCGGCGATCGTCACCGAGACCACCAGCTCCCGCGCCGCGACCACCCGGGCCACCGAGCGCAGCAGGGTGTCCGCGCCGAGGAAGGCGGCCGCAGTGGTGGTCGACCCGATGGCCTCGCAGCGATAGGTGAGCCGCAGCGGCACCACCGGGCTGCCCGTGTCGATGGCCGCCTGGAACGTCGCGGGCCGAAAACCGCCGCCGGGGCGGCAGTCGGTGGCGTCGTTCCCGGCGCACCACGTCGTACCCTCCGGAAAGACCGCCACCGACCGCCCGGCGCGCAGCGCGTCGGCGACCCGGCCCACCGTGGACGGCAGCGCCAGCGGCCGGGAGCGGTCCACGAAGACCGTGCCCGCCGCCGCGGCCAGCAGACCGACCACCGGCCAGGAACGGATCTCCCGCTTCGCGACCATCCGGGTCGGCGCGACCGCCAGCACCGCCAGGATGTCCAGCCAGGAGACGTGGTTGGCGACCAGCAGCGCGCGCCGCCGAGGCAGCCGACCCCGGACCACGAGGCGGACGCCGAAGGCACGCGCGGTGCCTCGTGCCCAGCCCCTGACCAGCGCCTGCCGTTCCCGGCTGGGAAGCACGGGCAGTAGGACCACCACCGCGATCCCGGTCAGCAGCATGCCGAACGCGGCGACCAGCCGGAGCACCCGACGGGCCATCGGCACCGTGGGCACCTCGCCGGCCGCCGGCAGGCAGTCGTCGCCACAGCCCGAGGAGGGCCGCCACAGGTCGCGCGGCACGGCGGTCACCGCTGCTCCCCGCCCAGGAAGTGCCGCAGGTAGCGCGGGTTCATCCGGTCCAGGGAGAAGAGGACGTAGAAGTCCGCGCACCCGAAATCGCTGTCGTACGACGGCTCGCCGCAGATCCACGCGCCGAGCCGGAGGTAGCCACGCAGCAGTGGCGGCATCGCGACCCGTCCGGCCGGGGCAGCGGTGACCGGGCCGGCGGAAGCCGCCTCGATGAACCAGGGCCGCAACGGGCGGAGCCGCAGCGGCGGCGGCGACAGGTGCCGGGCCCGGGCCTGGGTCCACACCTCGGCGACCGTCCGCCCGCCGTCGGCCACCGGCACCGACGCGCAGCCGCCGAGCCAGCGGGAGCCGCGCAGGTGCAGGTACCGGATGATGCCCGCCCACATCAGGTTGATCACCGCGCCGGAGCGATGGTCCGGGTGCACGCAGGACCGACCCGCCTCGACCAGGTCGCCGCGCAGGGGGTCGAGCGGGCTCAGGTCGAACTCGTCCTCGGCGTACCGCCGGGTGGTGCGCCCCGGCGGCAGCAGCCGGTACGTGCCGACCACCTCGCCGGTGCTGTCCTCGCGGACGATCAGATGGTCGCAGTACTCGTCGAAGGGGTCCACGTCCAACCCGGCCTCGCCGGGTAGGAGGGTGGCGCCGAGCTCGGTGGCGAACACCTCGTGGCGCAGGCGTTGCGCGGCCGCGACCTGGATGGGGTCGTCGGCGATCAGCAGGGTGTATCCGCTGGTCTTCAGGGGTGTGCCAGCGGCATGCAGAACGGCCATGGGATCTGTGTAGGTGCCCGGGTTGCCATCCACGGGGACCACCGGTGTCGATCGGATGAACGCCGGCAGGCGAGACCGCTAGCGACGCCCGGTGGCGACCGTGCGAGGCTGCCCGAGCAGGCTGGCGAAGGCGCCGACACGCACCACCGGAGGTCGACGATGCGCATCGAGTCCCGCTACAACGGGCCCGCCGGCTCCGGCAACGGCGGCTGGAGCGCGGGGATCTTCGCCGCCGAGGCGGGCGACACCGGGCCGGTCGAGGTGACGCTGCGTCGGCCACCACCGCTGGAGACCGACCTGACCCTTGTCGACCGCGAGGTCCGGGACCCGGCCGGCGAGCTGGTGGCCGAGGTGCGCCCGGTCGGGATGATCGATGCCGTCGTACCCCCGGTCGACCTGGACACGGCGGTGGCCGCCGCGACCCGCTACCCCGGCCTGGTCGAGCATCCGTTCCCCAGCTGTTACGTGTGCGGGCCGCAGCGGGCCGACGGGCTGCGGATCTTCCCTGGCCGGCTGGCCGATGGTCGGACGGCCGCGCCGTTCCGCGCGCCCGCGCGGGTCAGTACTGCCACGGTCTGGGCGGCGCTGGACTGCCCCGGTGGTTGGGCGGTGCTCGCTCCGGGTCGCCCGTACCTGCTGGGCCGGATCGCCGCCGTGATCGCTGCGCTGCCCCGGCCGGACGACGAGTGCGTGGTGACCGGCGCGTTGCTGGGCGTCGATGGGCGCAAGGCGCTCGTGCACACCAGCCTGTACGGGCCGGACGGCGTGTTGCTCGGCGCGGCTCGGGCAACCTGGATCGCCCGCTGAACCGGGGCCGTCGTCCGCAGGGATGAGTCGCCTCCACCCCGCGACGGAGGCGAACGTACCGATCGCGCCTGATTGACCTTGTTGCCACGGGCCGTCACGCTGTGCCACGGCGTACCTCTACGCCACACACGGGAGGAGAACGATGACTGACGGGCAGCGAAGCCCCACCAGCGACGGTCAGATCGTGGTGTCCGGTCTGACGAAGCAGTACAAGAACGTCCGGGCGGTGAACAACCTGTCCTTCACCGTGGCGCCGGGGCGGGTGACCGGCTTCCTCGGCCCGAACGGCGCAGGCAAGACCACCACGCTGCGCATGCTGCTGAACCTGGTCACGCCGACCGCCGGCACGGCCACCATCAGCGGCCAGCGGTACGCCGACCTGGCCACCCCGCTGCGGCAGGTCGGCGCGGTGCTGGAGGCGTCCAGCGCGCACAAGGGCCGCACCGGCATCAACCACCTGCGGGTCATCTGCGCCGCGGCCGGGCTGCCCAAGCAGCGGGCCGACGAGGCGTTGGCCCTGGTCGGGTTGACCCCGGCGGCGAAGCGCAAGTTCAAGGGTTACTCGCTGGGCATGAAGCAGCGGCTCGGCATCGCCGCCGCGATGCTCGGTGACCCCCGCGTGCTGATCCTCGACGAGCCGGCCAACGGGCTGGACCCGGAGGGCATCCGGTGGATGCGTGGGTTCCTCAAGAACCTCGCCCACGAGGGCCGCACGGTGCTGGTCTCCAGCCACCTGCTGTCGGAGATGCAGCTGCTCGCCGACGACGTGGTGATCATCGCGGCTGGCCAGCTGGTCCGGCAGGGTCCGGTCGAGCAGGTGCTCGGGTCGATGGCGCAGGGCGCCCGCGTCCGGGTCCGCACCCCGCAGGCCGACGCGCTGACCGCCGCCCTGAGGGCGCAGTCGGCGACCATCGAGACCGACGAGCAGGGCGTACTGCTGGTCGGCGGGGTGGACGCCCCGACGATCGGTCGGTCCGCCCTCGCGGCCGGGGTCGAGCTGCACGAACTGACCACCGAACGGCCCGATCTGGAACGGGTCTTCCTGGAGCTGACGGCCGGAAAGGCGGGCATCCGATGAACCTGGTCCGATCCGAGCTACTCAAGATCCGTACCACCAGCACCTGGTGGTGGCTGGCCCTCGGCGCGTTCCTCTCGATCGCCCTGGCGTTCGCGATCAACGCGTGGTTGCTCGTCACGACGCTCGGCGGCGACGCCGAGGAGATCGGCGTCAGCGCCGAGCAGGCGACCGCGCCGGCGCAGGCGGCGAACCTCTACACCTCGGGGCAGTACCTCGGGCTGATGTTCGTGATGCTCATCGGCATCCTGATGGTCACCAACGAGTTCTTCCACCAGACCGCGACCACGACGTTCCTGACGACTCCCCGGCGAACGTCGGTCATCGTCAGCAAGCTCGTCGCCGCCAGCCTGCTCGGCTTCATGTTCTGGCTGGCCACCACGCTCATCGACCTGGCCGCCGGCGCGATCTTCCTGTCCGCGAACGACTACGGCACTCAGCTCGGCGAGTGGCCGGTGCAGCGGGCGCTGCTGTTCAACCTGCTGGCCTACGCCATCTGGACGATCCTCGGGGTGGGCATCGGCACGCTGATCACCAACCAGCTCGGAGCGGTGATCACGGCGGCGGTGCTCTATCTGATCGGCACCCAGGTGGTGGGTCTGCTGTTCCTGCTCCTGTCGAACGTGCTCGACAGCCAGGCGGTGCTCAAGTGGCAGGTGGTCTGGCCCGCTGTGGCATCCCAGGTCATGATCACGGAGGGCACCTCGGAGTTCACCCCGTCCTGGTGGGTCGGGGCCCTGGTGCTGATCGGCTACGCGCTGGTCAGCGGAATCGCCGGAATCCTGCTCACCCGGCGGCGCGACATCGCCTGATGGCGTCCGCGACCCCGGGGCGGCAACGACACGCTGGCCGCTCCGGGGTCGGGCGTCACCCTCGGCGACCGGCCACGCAAGGGCCGGGTGTTACCAGTTCGACACGGTACGCGCAGGCGTTGCTGAACTTCTGGCATCTTCTGTGAAACCGGCCACGGCACCGAGGCGGAAATGCCTGCGGGATCGGCACGGCGTAGCCTGGGAGCTGTCCAGTCCGTGCTCCTAATCGGGCGCGACGGGACACACCGCGTGCCACACAAACCCGCGTGAAAGAGGCGATTACCGGCCGTGTCGACCCAGCAGACTTCGCAGGAGAACCCACTGGCGGGTTTCGGCCCGAATGAGTGGATCGTCGAGGAGATGTACCAGCGTTACCTCGCCGACCCATCGAGCGTCGATTCGGCCTGGCACGACTTCTTCGCCGACTACCGACCGGCACCGGGCGCGGCCACCCCGCGCGGCGCCGAATCGTCCGACAAGCCCGCCGCCGCTCCCGAGCCCGACGGCCAGCCGGAGGCGGCCGCCACGGTCGCCCAGCCGAGCGCCCCGGCCAAGCCGGCGACCGCGAGCAAGCCGGCCGCCGCTCAGTCGGCGCCGGCCAAGCCCGCCGCCCCGGCCACACCCAAGGCCACGCCGGAGAAGACCACCCCGGCCAAGCCGGCCGCCAAGGCCGCCGCGCCGAGCGCCGACGGCCCGCAGACCACCCCGTTGCGGGGCGTCGCGGCGAAGATCGTCCAGAACATGGACGCCTCGCTGAGCGTGCCCACCGCGACCAGCGTGCGCGCGGTCCCGGCCAAGCTGCTGGTGGACAACCGCATCGTGATCAACAACCACCTCGCCCGCGGGCGGGGCGGCAAGGTCAGCTTCACCCACCTGGTCGGCTACGCGATGGTGCGCGCGCTGGTCCAGCACCCCGAGATGAACAACTCCTTCGCCGAGGCCAACGGCAAGCCGGCGGTGGTCCGCCCGGCACACGTCAACCTCGGCATCGCGATCGACCTGGCCAAGCCGGACGGCAGCCGCAACCTGGTGGTCCCCTCCATCAAGGGCTGCGAGCAGATGGACTTCCGGCAGTTCTGGCAGGCGTACGAGGACGTGGTCCGACGGGCGCGGCGCAACGAGCTGACCATGGACGACTACTCCGGCACCACGATCTCGCTGACCAACCCGGGCGGCATCGGCACCGTGCACTCGATGCCGCGGCTCATGCAGGGGCAGAGCGCGATCATCGGCGTCGGCGCGATGGAATACCCGGCCCCCTACCAGGGGATGTCCGAGGCCACCCTGGCCGAGCTGGCGGTCAGCAAGATCATCACGCTGACCAGCACGTACGACCACCGGATCATCCAGGGCGCGCAGTCCGGCGAGTTCCTCAAGGTGATGCACGAGCTGATCCTGGGCGAGCACGGCTTCTACGACCAGATCTTCACCGCGCTGCGCATCCCGTACGAGCCGGTGCGCTGGATGCGCGATGTCGCTGTCAACTCCGAGGGTCAGATCAACAAGACCGCCCGGGTGCACGAGCTGATCCACGCGTACCGGGTGCGCGGTCACCTGATGGCCGACACCGACCCGCTGGAATTCAAGATCCGCAAGCACCCCGACCTGGACGTCCTCCAGCACGGGCTCACCCTGTGGGACCTGGACCGCGAGTTCCCGGTCAACGGCTTCGCCGGCCGGCAGCGGATGAAGCTGCGCGAGATCCTCGGCGTGCTGCGTGACTCGTACTGCCGCCGGGTCGGCATCGAGTACATGCACATCCAGGACCCGGAGGAGCGGCGCTGGGTCCAGGAACGGATCGAGCGCAAGTACGAGAAGCCGTCCGCCGACGAGCAGAAGCACGTGCTCAACCGGCTCAACGCGGCCGAGGCGTTCGAAACCTTCCTCCAGACGAAGTACGTCGGCCAGAAGCGCTTCTCGCTGGAGGGCGGCGAATCGCTGATCCCGCTGCTCGGTGAGGTGCTGGAGTCGTCCGCCGAGAACGGGCTGGACGAGGTCGTCATCGGCATGGCCCACCGGGGTCGGCTCAACGTGCTGGCCAACATCGTCGGCAAGCCGTACGAGAAGATCTTCTCGGAGTTCGAGGGCCACCTGGACCCGCGCTCGACGCAGGGCTCCGGCGACGTGAAATACCACCTGGGTCAGAACGGCAAGTTCACCACCCCGGACGGCGAGCACGCCGTCAAGGTGTCAGTGGTGGCCAACCCGTCGCACCTGGAGGCCGTCGACCCGGTGCTGGAGGGCATCGTCCGGGCCAAGCAGGACCGGATCGACCTCAAGCTGGAGGGCTACACCGTGCTGCCGCTGGCGGTGCACGGTGACGCCGCCTTCGCCGGGCAGGGCGTGGTCGCCGAGACGCTCAACCTGTCGCAGCTGCGCGGCTACCGCACCGGCGGCACCGTGCACGTGGTGGTCAACAACCAGGTCGGCTTCACCACCGCCCCGGAGTACAGCCGGTCCAGCCTCTACAGCACCGACGTGGCCCGGATGATCCAGGCGCCGATCTTCCACGTGAACGGCGACGACCCGGAGGCCGTGGTCCGGGTGGCCCGGCTGGCCTTCGAATACCGGCAGACGTTCAACAAGGACGTCGTGATCGACATGGTCTGCTACCGCCGGCGCGGGCACAACGAGGGCGACGACCCGTCGATGTCCAACCCCCAGATGTACAAGATCATTGACTCGAAGCGCTCGGTCCGCAAGCTCTACACCGAGGAGCTGATCGGTCGCGGCGACATCACCGTGGAGGACGCGGAGGAGCTGCTGCGCGACTACCAGGCGCAGCTGGAGAAGGTCTTCAAGGCCACCCGGGACGCCGCCTCGGCACCGCGCCAGCTCAACCGGCCGCGCCGCGAGGAGGAGCCGGAGCCGCAGGTCGACACCGCCACCGACGCGTCAGTGGTCAAGGCCGTCGGCGAGGCGCACATCAACCTCCCGGAGGGCTTCACCCCGCACAAGCGGATCCAGCAACTGCTGGACCGGCGGGCCAAGATGTCCGTCGAGGGCAACATCGACTGGGGCTTCGGCGAGATCATCGCGCTCGGGGCGCTGCTGCACGACGGGGTCACCGTCCGGCTCGCCGGCCAGGACTCGCGTCGCGGCACGTTCGTCCAACGGCACGCCTCGGTGGTCGACTCCCGCACCGGCGACGACTACCTGCCGCTGAAGTCGCTCACCGGCGACGGCGACCGCTCCCGGTTCTTCGTGCACGACTCGCTGCTCAGCGAGTACGCGGCGATGGGCTTCGAGTACGGCTACTCGGTGGAGAACATCAACGCCCTCGTCGCCTGGGAGGCCCAGTTCGGCGACTTCGTCAACGGCGCCCAGTCGGTGATCGACGAGTTCATCTCGTCCGGTGAGGTGAAGTGGGGCCAGCGCTCCGCCATCACCCTGCTGCTGCCGCACGGCCACGAGGGCCAGGGCCCGGACCACACCTCCGGCCGGCCGGAGCGGTTCCTGCAGATGTGCGCCGAGGACAACATGCGGGTGTCCATCCCGACGACCCCGGCGAACTACTTCCACCTGCTGCGCCGCCAGGCCCTGTCGCCCAAGCGCAAGCCGCTCGTGGTGTTCACGCCGAAGTCGCTGCTGCGGCACAAGCTCTGCGTCTCGTCGGTGGAGGACTTCACCACCGGCACCTTCCAGCCGGTGCTGCGCGACACGGCCGCCCCGGCGCCGGAGGCGGTGAAGCGGGTGCTGCTCTGCTCCGGCAAGGTCTACTACGACCTGT
The DNA here is from genome assembly GCF_015751765.1 of Micromonospora ureilytica. NCBI lineage: Bacteria > Bacillati > Actinomycetota > Actinomycetes > Micromonosporales > Micromonosporaceae > Micromonospora > Micromonospora ureilytica. The sequence goes on along the minus strand of NZ_JADOTX010000001.1, from coordinate 6,663,131 downwards.
TCCAGGCCCGGCAGGAGCGCGGCGTCACCGACACCGCGATTCTCCGGCTCGAGCAGCTGTACCCGCTGCCGGTGGAGGAGATCCGGGCCGCCCTCGCGGAGTTCCCGAACGCGGAGGACTTCGCCTGGGTGCAGGAGGAGCCGGCCAACCAGGGTGGCTGGTCGTTCGTCGCGCTCAACCTGCTGGAGCACCTCACGGACGTTCGGCTGCGGCGGATCTCCCGCCCGGCCGCGGCCGCCCCGGCGGTCGGCTCGGCCAAGACCCACGAGGTCGAGCAGAACGCGCTGATCGAGGCGGCTCTCCCCCGCCCGTGACCTGACCTGAGCACGGAAGCCGGGGCAGGGCCGTTTCACAGCGGTCCTGCCCCGGCTCTCGTAGGCCCACCATCACCCGCCCGGCCCGAGCCGGGCCGAGCACGAGGACGTACCCATGTACTTCACCGACCGTGGCATCGAGGAGCTGGTCGAGCGCCGGGGCGAGGAGCAGGTCACGCTGGAGTGGCTAGGCGAGCGCCTACGCGACTTCGTCGACCTCAACCCCGACTTCGAAACCCCCATCGAGCGCCTGGCAACCTACCTGGCCCGCCTGGACGACCCCGACGACGAAGACGCCTAACCCCACCCCCAGCCCCACCCCAGCCCAACCCCCACCCCCACCCCCACCCCCACCCCCACCCCCACCCCCACCCCCACCCCCACCCCCACACGTTGATCATGAAGTTAGCCGCGCGTGTCGTCGGCGTGTCGAGCGATAACTCCATGATCACCAGGGCGGGGGGTGGGGGTGAGAGGTGGGGGCGGGGGCCGGAGGGCCCGGGTGGGGGGCTTCGCGATCTTCTAGGGTGGGTACGTGGCTCGCAGCGTGTATCTGACCAGCGTCGGTTCGGGCGGGGGAAAGTCGACGATTGCCCTCGGGTTGGCGGAGTTGCTGTCTCGCCAGGTCGGGCGGATCGGCGTGTTCCGGCCGTTGGTGGCCGACACCGGCCAGGACCCGATCCTCGCCCTGCTGAGTGAGCGGTACCGGGTCGAGGTGCCGCTGTCCGAGCTGGCCGGAGCGAGTTACTCCGAAGCTGCGGCGCTGGTCGCCGACGGCCGACGGGAGGAGCTGATCTCCGCGATCGTCGAGCGCTACCGGGCGGTGGAGCGGCAGTGCCCGGCGGTGGTAGTGGTGGGCAGCGACTTCGACGACCCGGGCGATCCGGCCCGCCCCCGGGAACTGGCCTTCAACGCCCGGCTGGCCACCGAGTTCGGCAGCGTGGTGGTGCCGGTGGTGGACGGCTTCGAGCAGGAGCCGACAGCGGTCGCGTCGGCCGTGCGGGGGGCGTACCACGATCTGGCCGACCTGGGCGCGACAGTGCTCGCGGTGATCGCCAACCGGGTGACCGGGCCGATGACGCTGCCCGACCTGCCGGTCCCCGCGTACGCCATCCCGGAGGTGCCGAGCGTGTCGGCGCCGACGGTGGCCGAGGTGGCGGCGGCGCTCGACGCCACCCTGCTGGCCGGGGACGACGCCGCGCTCGGTCGCGACGTGCTGGACTTCGTGGTCGGCGCGGCGCACGTGCCGACCCTGCTGGGCCACCTCACCGAGGGCGCCCTGGTGATCACCCCTGGGGACCGGGCCGACCTGCTCGTCGCCGCGAGCGCCGCGCACGTGGCCGGGCAGGTGTCGGTGGCCGGGCTGGTACTCACCCTCGGCGAGCAGCCCGACCCCCGGGTCATGCGGCTGGTGGAGGGGCTCAACACCGGGCTGGCGGTGCTCTCCGTGCGTCTCGACAGCTACGACACGGTCGCCGCGTCCAGTCGCATCGAGGGTCGGCCCAGCGCGGCCAATCCCCGCAAGGTGGAGGCCGCGCTCGGCGCGTTCGAGCGCTGTGTGGACACCGACGACCTGGCCCGTCGGCTGCGGGTCAGCCGGTCCGCGCGGGTCACCCCACTGATGTTCGAGAACGAGCTGATCGACCGGGCCCGCTCGAAACCCCGGCACCTGGTGTTGCCGGAGGGCAACGACGAGCGGATCCTGCGCGCGGCGGAGATCCTGCTGCGCCGTGGAGTGGCCGAGCTGACGGTGCTCGGCCGGCCGGACGACATCGCCCGCCGCACCCGGGAGCTGGGCATCGACCTTGGCGACGCGCACGTGGTCGACCCGGGCACCAGCGGGTGGCGCGACGACTTCGCCGCCGAGTACGCCCGGCTGCGCGCCCACCGGGGCGTCACCGCCGAGTTGGCGCACGACATCGTGGCGCAGCCCAACTACTTCGGCACCCTGATGGTGGCCACCGGCCGGGCCGACGGCATGGTCTCCGGCGCGACCCACACCACCGCCGCGACCATCCGGCCGGCGTTCGAGATCATCCGTACGCTGCCGGACGTCTCGGTGGCCTCCAGCGTCTTCTTCATGCTGCTCGCCGACCGGGTGCTGGTCTACGGCGACTGCGCGGTCAACCGGGACCCGGACGCGGCCCAGCTCGCCGACATCGCGATCTCGTCGGCCGACACCGCCGCCCGGTTCGGTATCGAACCCCGGGTGGCAATGCTGTCGTATTCCACCGGCAGCTCCGGCGCCGGCGCGGACGTGGAGAAGGTCGCCGCAGCCACCGCGCTGGTCCGGGAGCGCCGACCCGACCTGCTGGTCGAGGGGCCCATCCAGTACGACGCGGCGATCGACCCGGCGGTGGCGGCGACGAAGCTGCCGGGCAGCCCGGTCGCCGGTCACGCCACGGTCTTCATCTTCCCGGACCTGAACACCGGCAACAACACGTACAAGGCGGTGCAGCGCTCCGCCGGGGCGGTCGCCGTCGGCCCGGTCATGCAGGGCCTGCGGCGACCGGTGAACGACCTGTCCCGGGGCGCCGGAGTGCCGGACATCGTCAACACGGTGGCGATCACCGCCATCCAGGCGGCCACCGAGGAGGCGTCGTGAGTCGGGTGCTGGTGCTCAACTGCGGGTCGTCGTCGGTGAAGTGGCGCCGCTACGACGGCGACCGGGCACTCGACCACGGCACCGTCGAGCGGATTGGTGAGCCCGGCGGCGGCCCGGCCGACCACACCGAAGCGGTACGGCAGATCCTGGACGGGCTGGACCTGACCGGGCTGGCCGCGGTCGGGCACCGGGTGGTGCACGGTGGCCGGACGTTCAGCGCGCCGGTGCTTGTCGACGACACGGTCCTGGCCGCGATCAAGGCTCTGGTGCCGCTCGCCCCGCTGCACAACCCGGCCAACCTGGCCGGCATCGAGGTGGCCCGCGCGGCACTGCCGGACATCCCGCAGGTCGCCGTCTTCGACACCGCGTTCCACCACACCCTGCCGGAGGCCGCCGCGACGTACGCGATCGACCGGGAAACCGCCGAGCGGTACGACATCCGCCGGTACGGCTTCCACGGCACCTCACACGCGTACGTGTCCCGGCGCACCGCCGAGCTGCTGGGCCGCCCGTACGAGCAGGTCAACACGATCACCCTGCACCTGGGCAACGGCGCCAGCGCCTGCGCGGTGGAGAACGGTCGCAGCGTCGCCACGTCGATGGGCATGTCCCCGTTGCAGGGGCTGGTGATGGGCACCCGCAGCGGCGACGTGGACCCGACCGTGATCTTCCACCTGCGCCGGGAGGGCGGGCTGTCGGTGGACGACATCGACGACCTGCTCAACCACCGCAGTGGCCTGCTCGGGCTGACCGGCGTCAACGACATGCGCGAGGTGCTCGAACGCCGGACGGCCGGTGACCGGGCGGCAGCGCTGGCCTTCGACGTGTACTGCCGGCGCATCACCGGCTACGTCGGGGCGTACTACGCGCTGCTCGGTCGGGTCGACGCGATCACCTTCACCGCCGGGGTCGGCGAGCACGCCGCGCCGGTGCGGGCCGCCGCGCTGGCCGGCCTGGGCCGGCTCGGCATCACAGTGGACGACGCCCGCAACCACGGCGAGGGCGACCGGTTGATCTCGCCCGAGGGCGCCGAGGTGAGCGTCTGTGTCATCCGCACCGACGAGGAGCGGGAGATCGCCCGGCAGACCCGGGACGTGGTCGGGGCGACCTGACGCCACTGAGGCGCGCACCCCCGGGTGGGCCCGAGGGTGCGCGCGTAGGTAAAGCCCGTTCAGTGCAGCGCCAGCCAGGCGACACGATCAGCGAGACACCGGCCAGGACTCGATCAGCCGGTCGCCAGCCAGGCGACGAGTGCCACCAGCACGACGACGACCACTGCCGCGCCGATGATGAGCGGCAGGCGGGACGGGGCGTCCGTCGGCGCCGTAGCCTCCGGCGTCTGGTTGAAGGCGCGGAACGCCTCGGTGTTGCCGCTGGGGTCCGTGTAGTTCTCAGGCATGCCGGTGACCCTAGCGAAGCTGGTCACGCGGCACCGTCCCCGGCCCACAGCGTTCCCGGGGGTGGACCCGGCCGGCGGAGGTGACCCGACCGGGTGGCGGGCGCACCCGAGCCGGACGGCGGGGCTGCTACGCCCGGCCGGGCACCTACCGTGGAACGATGGGGGCGGCCCACTGCTGGCCGGCGGGGTCACCGGGGCGGCGTCGACGCGTCGGGCGCCTGAGGGGTCGTACGCCGTCGGCGTGCGTACGCTCACCCTCGATCCGCGCTCGGCGCGCCCCCTGCCGGCGACAACCTGTCCTGCTCAAGCAGATCCTCGTACACCCCGACCTTGAAGGTGATCAGGTCCAGGCACTGGGTGAGCCGGCCGAGTTGGCCGGTGACCTGCTCGTGGTGCTCGCGCAGCAGCGCGAGTCGTTCCTCCTCGTTGCCGGCGCCTTCCCGAACGAGGTCGGCGTATCTGCGGAGCGCGGGGAGCGGCATACCGGAGGCGCGAAGGATGATGCAGACGCCCAGCCAGTCCACGTCGTCCTCGGTGTAGCTGCGCCGCCCGCCAGGCCCACGGCGTACCGGGCTGACGAAGACGCCCTGCTGCTCGTAGAAGCGGAGCGCGTGCACGCTCAAGCCGGTGCGTTCGGCGACCTGACCGATGCTCAAAGTCGCTGTGACCTCAGCCATGCCGAGCAGGATAACGAGGGTTGACCTAGAGCCGACTCTAGCTCCTAGGGTGCGCGGTGATCACTACCGGATCGACCCAAGGAGCATCGACATGCGCTATCGCACCCTCGGCGGCACCGGCATCGAGGTGAGCGCCCGCTGTCTCGGGACCATGATGTTCGGTGCCGTCGGCAACCCCGACCACGACGACTGCGTCCGCATCGTCCACACCGCCCTCGAACAGGGCATCAACTTCGTTGACACCGCCGACATGTACGGCCAGGGCGAGTCGGAGGAGATCGTGGGCAAGGCGCTTCGCGGGCGGCGGGACGACGTCGTGCTGGCCACCAAGGTGCACTTTCCAATGGGCGAGAGCCCCAACCACCGTGGCAACTCACGGCGGTGGATCCTCAAGGCCGTCGAGGGGAGCCTCCGGCGGTTGAACACCGACTGGATCGACCTCTACCAGCTCCATCGTCCCGACCCCTCGACCGACATCGAGGAGACCCTGTCGGTCCTCACCGACCTCGTCCGCGCCGGAAAGATCCGCGCCTTCGGCTGCTCGACGTTCCCGGCCGAGGAGATCGTCGAGGCGCACCAGGTGTCCGAACGGCGCAGCCTCGGACGCCTGCGCACCGAGCAGCCGCCGTACTCGATCCTGGCCCGCGGGATCGAGGCGTCGACCCTCCCGGTCTGCCAGCGCTACGGCATGGGCGTGCTGGTCTGGAGCCCGCTCGCCTTCGGGTTCCTCAGCGGCAAGTACCGCAGGAATCAACCGATCGACCTGTCGACCGGGCGGGCCGCCCTGCGGCCGGCGCAGTTCGATCCCACGATCGCCGAGAACGCCGCCAAGCTCGACGCCGTCGAGCAGCTCGTCGACCTCGCCGCCAGCATCGGCTGCACGCTTCCGCAGCTCGCCATCGCCTTCACAGTGGCCCACCCGGCCGTCACCTCGGCGATCATCGGACCGCGCACCATGCCGCAACTGGAGGACCTGCTCAAGGGCGCCGCGCTCACCCTGGACGACGCGACCCTCGACCGGATCGACGAGATCGTGCCGCCCGGAACGAACCGGTACAACCCCAACGCCGCCTTCCCTCTGCGCGCACTGACCGACACCGCACGACGGCGACGCCCGCTCGCCGAACGTGCTGCGGCCTGAAGCCGAGCGCGCAGCGCTGGGTGAGTCGACGGGCACACCGCGTCGAAGTCCACCGGGCACGTCAGCGGGGCAAGGCACAATCGGATTCATGCCACGTCGCGTCACCCCCGCCCTGCTGGCCAGCGCCGTGCTCGTGGCCGGTCTGGTCGGCTGCTCGCCGGACGTCAGGAAGACCGACAGCCAGCAGGCGCCGGTCGAACCACCGCCCGTCGCCACGCCGACACCGCAGGTCCCCGCCGGCAAGGCCCCGCAGCGCGCCTTCGCGGTCGGCGTACGCCAGCTGAAGCTGAACCGGGACGGCCGCGCGCTGCCGACGACGCTCTGGTACCCGGCGGGCGGGCAGTCCGGCGGCGCGGCCAAGCGGTCGGCGACGGCGGCGGAGGGCCGGTTCCCGGTGGTGATGTTCAGTCACGGCCTCGGTGGGCGGCCGGACGACTACGCCACGTTGCTGACCCGCTGGGCGGCGGCGGGTTTCGTGGTGGCCGCGCCGACCTTCCCGCACACCTCCCGGGGCGCTGACAACAACGTCCTCGACGTGCTCAACCAGCCCGCCGACGTGTCGTACGCGTTGGATCAGGTGTTGGCGTTGGACGGCAGGGCCGGCGACGCGTTGCGCGGCCGGTTGGACGGCGAGCGGGTGGCCGCGGCCGGGCACTCGGCGGGCGGGGTGACCACCATCGGCCTGTTCACCGCTAGCCGAGATAAGCGACTGGACGCGGGTGTGGTGTTCGCGGGCACGGCGCTCGGCGTGGGCACCGCGTTCGCCGGTGCGGCCGCGCCGCAGTTGTTCGTGCACGGTGAGTTGGACGAGGTGGTCGAGTACGCCGCGGGCAGGGCCGCGTACGACAAGGTGCCCTGGCCGAAGGCCATGCTGAGCCTGCCCAAGGGCGACCACGGGCGGGCGCTGCTCGGCGACGGCGCGACGTTGCGGGTCGTCTCGGACACCTCTGTCGAGTTCCTGCGCTGGTCGCTGTACGGCGACCCGGACGCCAAGAAGCGCATCTCCACCGACGCGACGCGCGGCGACATCGCCACCTTCGACGACCACCTCTGACGTCCGCCCGCTCCGGCGCCTGCGCGGCGGGGCGGGGCGGGGCGGGGATCAGGCGGTGTGGTCGATGACGACCTTGCCGAAGGCGTCGCCGGAGTGCAGTCGGGCGAAGGCGTCCTCGACCCGGCTGAACGGGATGACGCTGTCCACCACCGGGCGCACCTCGTTGTCGGCGCAGAACGCCAGCAGCTCGTACAGCTCGCCGGGCGTGCCCATCGAGGTGCCCAGGATCTCCAGCTGCATCGCGAAGACCCGGCGCAGGTTGACCGACGGCTCGTGCCCGGCGGTCGCGCCGGAGACCACGATCCGGGCCATCGGCGCGGCCGACTTCAGCGAGTGGTCGAAGGTGGCCGCGCCGACCGTCTCGATCACCACGTCGACCCGTTCCGGCAGCCGGGCACCGGGCTCCACGGCGGTGGCGCCGAGGGCCGAGATCCGGTCCCGCTTGGCGGCGTCGCGGCTGGTCGCGTACACCCGCTTGCCCATCGCGACGGCGAGCGCGACGGCCGCGGTGGCCACGCCGCCGCCCGCGCCCTGGACCAGCACGCTGTCGGCGTCCGCGACGCGGCCCTTGGTGGTCAACATCCGCCACGCGGTCAGCCAGGCCGTGGGCAGGCACGCCGCGTCGGTCGCCGCCATGCCGTCCGGCAGCGGGATCAAGTTCGACCGGGGTACGGCCACCCGCTCGGCGAGCGTCCCGGAGAAGTGCTCGGAGAGGATGGAAACCCCGCGCGGGTCCCCCGGGGTGACGACCACCGGGTACACGACCACCGGCCGTCCCTCCGGGTCCAGTCCGACGGCGTCGCAGCCGAGGATCATCGGCAACTGGGCCTCGGTGAGACCCACACCGCGCAGCGACCAGAGGTCGTGGTGGTTGAGCGAGGTGGCCCGCAACTCCACTGTCACCCAGTCGTCGGCCGGCGGGGTGGGCTCGGGCCGCTCGCCGACGGTGAGCGCGGCGAGCGGGTCGGCGTCGTCGAAACGGGAGGCAAAGGCAGCACGCATGATCGGCACGGTAACAAGCTGAGCGCTCGTTAAGAAGGTGGCCGGCGCGCGGGCCGCGCCGGAGCACCCCGGCGAATGCGCGCTAGCGGCGGGCGACACCGTCGCGGCGGGCGGCTTCGGCGACCGCCTCGGCCACGGCCGGCGCGACCCGCGGGTCGAGCGGGGACGGAACGATCGCGTCGGCGGTTAGGGACTCCGCCACCACGCCGGCGATGGCGTCCGCGGCGGCGACCTTCATCGCCTCGGTGATCCGGGTGGCACCGGCATCCAACGCGCCGCGGAACACCCCGGGGAAGGCCAACACGTTGTTGATCTGGTTGGGGTAGTCGCTGCGCCCGGTGGCGACCACCGCGACGTGCCGGGCGGCCACCTCGGGGTGCACCTCGGGGGTCGGGTTCGCCAGCGCGAACACGATCCCGCCGGGCGCCATCCCGGCCACCGCGGCCTCGGGGATCTGGCCGCCGGAGACCCCGACCAGCACGTCCGCGTCGCGCAGCGCCTCGGTGATGTCGCCGTGGCGGCCGTCGGCGTTCGTGCTCGCGGCCAGCTCGGCCTTGGTGCCGGTCAGCTCGGTGCGGTGCCGGCCGATGATCCCCTTGGAGTCACAGACCACCACCTGGTCGGGGTTGACGCCCCCGGCGATCAGCATCTTCGTCACGGCCACGCCGGCCGCGCCCGCGCCGCTCACCGCCACCCGCAGGTCACCGAGCTTGCGGTCCAGCAACGTCGCGGCGTTGCGCAGGGCGGCGAGCACCACGATCGCCGTGCCGTGCTGGTCGTCGTGGAAGACCGGGATGTCCAGCGCCTCGTCGAGCCGACGCTCGATCTCGAAGCAGCGCGGCGCGCTGATGTCCTCCAGGTTGATCCCACCGAACGAGGGCGCCAGCGCCCGCACCACCGCGACGATCTCGTCCACGTCCTGGGTGTCCAGGCACACCGGCACCGCGTCCACCCCGGCGAACTGCTTGAACAGCACCGCCTTGCCCTCCATCACCGGCAACGCGGCCCGGGGGCCGATGTTGCCCAGCCCGAGCACCGCCGAACCGTCGGTGACCACCGCGACCGTGTGCGACACCCAGGTGTACTCGTCCACCAGGGCGGGGTCGGCGGCGATCGCCTCACACACCCGGGCCACCCCCGGGGTGTACGCCAGGGAGAGGTCCTCCCGGCTGGTGAGCGGCACGGTCGAGGTGACGGCCATCTTGCCGCCCCGGTGCAGCAGGAAGACGGGATCAGCGGGGTCCACGGTGGACGAAGACATGGTGGTGACTCCAGGATCTGTCGAGCAGATGTGAGGCGGCCGGGCCCCGCCGCGAGGTGGGCGGCGAGCGGTGGCACGCGGTGCGGGGGGTCACCCGGGCACTTTCCGAGCATAGTGTCGACCCCACCCCTCGGATGTGAGCAGGGTCATAACTGGCGGCGAGGCACCCGTCCGGGGCGCGGCCAGTAGCGGGCCACCACCCGTCCGCGCACGTCGGCCACCCCGTACGCCCGGGAGTCGTCGGTGATCAGATCGTTGTCCCCGCGCAGCCACCAGCCGCCGTCCTGCGGCCGGACCGCACGCTTCACCACCAGCAGATCGGGCCGGGTCCGGAAGACCGCGACCACCACGTCGCCGGCTCGGATCGGGCGTCCACCGGGACGAACCAGCACCGCGTCGCCGTGCCGCAGGGTCGGGGCCATGGACGGACCGGTCACCAGAACGGCGGTCAGCGGCCTCCGCAACCGGGGCACCTCAGCCGGGTGATCGGCGGCCACTGGTTTCACCTCCACCCCGTTCGGGGAGCATTCCCAGGAGTAATGTCGCCTTTGATCATCGCAAACTTCCCATGGAGGATCTCGATGCGACTTCCGCGCATCCTTGCGCCCCGCGTCACCGCGAGCGCTCACTGCGACCTACCGTGCGGCGTCTACGACCCGGCTCAGGCCCGGATCGAGGCCGAATCGGTCAAAATGATCTGCGAGAAGTACCAGTCGAACACCGACGCGGAGTTCCGCACCCGCGCCGTCATCATCAAGGAGCAGCGCGCCGAGCTGGTCAAGCACCACCTCTGGGTGCTGTGGACCGACTACTTCAAGCCGCCGCACTTCGAGAAGTACCCGAACCTGCACAGCCTGTTCAACGAGGCCACCAAGCTCGCCGGCGCCAGTGGCGTCAAGGGCAGCCTCGACCCGGCCACCGCCGACAAGCTGCTCGCGAAGATCGACGAGATCTCGAAGATCTTCTGGGAGACCAAGAAGGCGTGACCTCACCGGTCATCCCGACGATCCGGCCGGCACGTCCCGAGGACGTGTCGGCCGTCGTCGCCATGGTGCACGAGCTGGCCGAGTACGAACGTGCCCCGGAGCAGTGCCACCTCACCACCGGGCAGCTGACCTCGGCGCTCTTCGCGACTGCGCCGGCGCTCTTCGGTCACGTCGCGGTGGACGAGCACGACGAGCCGGTCGGCTTCGCCCTGTGGTTCCTCAACTTCTCCACCTGGGCCGGCGTGCACGGCATCTACCTGGAGGACCTCTTCGTCCGGCCGGCCGCCCGGGGCACCGGGGCCGGTCGACTGCTGCTCGCCACTCTGACCGACATCTGCGTACGGCGCGGCTACCAGCGGCTGGACTGGTCGATGATCGACTGGAATCCGGCAGCCGGCTTCTACGCCGCGATCGGCGCCGAGCAGATGAGCGAGTGGGTTGCCTACCGGCTCAGCGGCGACGCGCTCCGTGCGCTGGCCGACCACGCCACCACCGCCGACACGCGTACGGCCGACTGACCGGGTAGAGTCCCCGACCGGGGGGATGAGGCGTGACTCAACTGACTGGCCAGCCAGCGACCGACGATGACGTGGTGCACCTCACGGTGCCCGCCGACGGCGGTTACCTCGGCGTGCTTCGCACCGCCACCGCCGGCCTCGCGGCCCGGTTGCAGTTCGCGCTCGACGAGATCGAGGATCTGCGGATCGCTGTCGACGAGGCGTGCGCCATGCTGCTCGCCATCGCCACCCGCGACGCCGAGTTGGAGTGCCGCTTCGCGGTCACCGAGGACGCGCTGACCGTCGAGGTGACAGTGCCGACCGTGCGCGGTGCCACCCTGCCCGCCGAGTCGTCCTTCGCCTGGAAGGTGCTCACCGCGCTGACCACCTCGGCGGCGGCCACGTCCGCCGACGGTCGGGCCACGATCGCGCTGCTCACCCGCCGCTCGGGCGGCTACTGACCGGCCCGACACACCGGCGCGGTCACTCGAAGCCGAGCGCGCGGGTCGTCGGAGGGCAGATCAGTAGCCAGGCCACGCCCAGGCCGAGCGCCATCAGCGGCACGCCCAGCCAGCCCAGCCCAGCCTGGATCATGAACCACCCGATCGGCAGCAGCATCAGCTGAAGCACGATCGCGGGGGCCCGTGCGCCCGCCTGACGGCGCAGCAGCGCGCGGCCCAGCGCCCAGAGCGCCACGGCCGCCCCGACGGCGAACACGGTCACCAGCAACGCCGCCAGCAGGTCGGTGCGGGTGGCCGTGAGGTCGGCCCAGACCAGCCAGACGGCGATCAGCCCGACGACGGCCGCCTCTGCCCACAGCAGCCGGACCGCCCAGCGCAGCGTGACGGGGATCGGGTCCGAGTCGATGGTCACGCGCGCCACGATACCCGGGCTTCCGGAAGGTACAGTGCCGCCCATGCGGGCCGTCCTGGTGGTCAATCCGAAGGCCACCACCACCAGCGAACGCAGCCGGGACGTGCTCGTCCGGGCGCTGCGCAGCGAAGTCGATCTCAGCGTGCGCTACACCCGTCGGCGCGGGCACGCCGTGGCGCTGGCCCGGGAGGCAGCCGCGGAGGGGGTCGACCTGGTCGTCACCCTGGGTGGCGACGGCACGGTGAACGAGGTGGTGAACGGCCTGATGACTGCCGAACCGCCGACTCGCGCCGGCGATGCCCCGATGGCCGAGCGACTGCCCGCGCTGGCGACCGTCCCCGGTGGCTCGACAAACGTGTTCGCCCGCGCGGTGGGTCTGCCCCGGGAGTGGCCGGAGGCGACCAGCATGATCCTGGAAGGGCTGCGGCTGGGCCGGAGCCGGACGGTGGGGCTGGGCCTCGCCGACGACCGCTACTTCACCTTCTGTGCCGGGTTCGGCCTGGACGCCGCGGTGATCCACCGGGTGGAGCAGGCCCGGCGGAAGGGGCGGGTCTCCACGCCGTCGCTCTATCTGCGTTCGATCATGAATCAGTACTTCTTCGCCTCGGACCGGCGGCACCCGGCGATCGTCCTGGAGCGGCCGGGCGAGCCGGCGGAGGCCGAGCTGGCCACCGTCATCATCCAGAACACGGCACCGTGGACGTACCTGGGCGACCGGGAGGTCAACCCGAACCCGGCGGCGTCGTTCGATCTCGGGCTGGATGTGCTGGCGTTGCGTCAGCTCCGGGTTGCTAGCACAACACGGACAGTGACGCAGTTCCTGTCCCGGCAACCGGATCCACGCGGCCGGCAGGTGTTACGACTCCATGACACGGCGGAGTTCACGCTGGTCTCCAGCCGTCCGCAGGCGTTCCAGCTGGACGGGGACTATCTCGGCGAGCGGGAAAAAGTCAGATTCACCTCCGTTCCCGCCGCACTGAGAGTAATCTGCTAGGTCTCGGGGTACTGCCCTTGGTCGACACGGTGGCCACAACCGATCGACTTGGTCGCCGCCACACCGAGGACAGGTGCCGGAAATGTCAGCAATGTCACGCGGACTGTACTATATTGATCCTCGACTGTGGCACGGCGGGTAACCAGGAAAGCACTGAAACCCGGACAAATGGGTTGTGGGCTTGCTCACCGCCCGGAGTTTTTCCGAGCGTCACCCTTGACATCACGACTGTTCGTGAAAGTATTCACAAGCGAACTTGAGTTACCGGGACATTGCCTGGATATGCTCGTCAGGTTGAGCTGTTCCAGCAGGTCCCCGGCACTAACTGCCTGCTCACGCACTGCCGAATGGACGGACGCTAACCGTCACCATCGGCACGCGGATGCATATAGGAAAAGCACGACCAAGCAATTGTTGCCACCCATCCAGAATGAGGAGTGTTGCCGCCATGGACTGGCGTCACCATAGTGTCTGCCGTGACGAGGACCCGGAGCTGTTCTTCCCGATCGGGACGTCCGGTCCGGCTCTCCTGCAGGTCGAGCAGGCCAAGGCCGTCTGCAGGCGCTGCTCCGTGACCGACCAGTGCCTGCAGTGGGCACTCGAGTCAGGTCAGGACGCCGGCGTCTGGGGCGGAATGAGCGAGGAGGAGCGGCGCGCTGTCAAGCGGCGCGGCGGTCTCCGGGTGCTGCGCGCTCACTCCGCCTGATTCCCAACACACAGCTGTACGCCCCGGTGGGTCCGCCCACCGGGGCGTTCCGCTGTCCGGCACCGATCACCGTGCCGGCCCGGTCACCCCGCCGACGCCAGCACCGGCCGGTCGTCGACCCGGCGCAGCACCAACTCGACCAACTCCGGTGCGTCGGTAAGCGGCGCGGCGACCGCCACCGCACCCGCCGCCCCAGCCGCCTCGGCCACCGCGTCGTGGAACAGCCCCGGCGCCAGGAAGTACGCGGACACCGCGACCCGGCGCGCGCCGGACGCCCGCAGCCGGGACACCGCCACGCCGGCCGCCGGTGGAGCCGCCGACGCGTACGCCACCCGGCAGGGCACCCCGAACTCCGCACCCAGCGCGTCGGCGACCCGGCCCACCGAACGGCGCGCCCGCGCGTCCCGGGTGCCCGCCGCGGCCAACACCAACGCGTCGAATCGGCCCGGACGCGTCTCACCCAGCCGACGGCACAGCCCGGCCAACAGCCCCGGATCGGGAGTGTCGTCCGCCGGGCCGAGCACATCGGTGACCCGTACCGCCAGCGGTGGCCCGGCCCGCGTCGCCGCGGCGACCGCCGCCGGAATGTCCACCCGATTGTGGTACGCGGCGGTCAGCAGTAGCGGCACCAGCACCGCCCGGCGGTGACCGGCCACGGCCAGGTCCCGCAGCACCTCGGTCGGCCCCGGCTCGGTGTGGTCCAGCCAGCTCGCCCACACCTGTGTGCCCGGCCGGGCCGCCGACACCGCCCGAGCCAGCGCCCGGGTGGCATCGGCCGCCCGCGGATCACGGCTGCCGTGCGCCACCAACACCACCGGCTCCGCCCCGCCGGCCGCACCGGGGCCGGTCAGGGTCGTCGCCGACGAGGTCAGACGTGCAGCCCGCACTCGGTCTTCTCGAACATGGCCCACCGGCCGGCCCGCGCGTCCTCGCCGGCCTTCGTACGGCGGGTGCACGGCCAGCAGCCGATCGACCCGTAACCCTGCTTGAACAGTTCGTTGACCGGCACGTTGAAGCGGGCGATGTAGGAGTCCACATCCTTCTGCGACCAGGCCGCGATCGGGTTGACCTTGACCTTGCCGCGCCGCGCGTCGAAGGTCACCACCGGCGTGTTGGCCCGGCTCGGCGACTCGTCCCGACGCAGACCGGCGGCCCAGGCGTCGTACCCGGTCAGCGCCCGCTCCAGCGGCTCCACCTTGCGCAGCTGGCAGCAGTCGTCCGGTGACTTGTTGAACAGCCGGGGGCCGTACTGGCCGTCCTGCTGGCCGACGGTGAGTCGGGGCCGAATCGACCTGACGTTCACCGGCAGCGTCCGGGCGACCTCGTCGCGTACCCGCAGCGTCTCGGGGAAGTGCAGGCCGGTGTCGAGGAAGACCACGTCCACCCCGGGGGCCACCCGGGACACCAGGTGCGCCAGCACGGCGTCGGCCATCGAGCTCGTGACGCAGAACCGCTCACCGAACGTCTGCGCCGCCCAGCGGGCGATCTCCAGCGCCGGGGCGCCCTCCAGGTCCCGAGCGGCCTGCTCGGCCAGGGCCCGCAGCTCGTCCGGGTCACGTCGGGCCGGGTCTGCCGGCGTCGAGCCGCCCGGGCCGACCAGGCGCAGGCTCGCGGCCGAGACGAGACTCATGAGGTCACCGTCCGACTGAGCAGCCCGGTGAACTTCACCGAGAAGACCCGGGTGCAGGCGTGGCACTCCCAGGCGCCGTGCCCCGCCTCGTGCGGCCGCAGGTCCTCCTCGCCGCAGTACGGGCAGTACAGAGGTGCCGCTCGGTTCTCGCTGCTCACCGCAGTTCCTCCTCGTCGACTCTGATCACCCAGTTGGCGAACGTCTCGCCCTCGCTCCGACCGGCCAGGTAGCGACGGGCCAGTCGTTCCACGTACTCCGGAAGCTCCTCGGCGGTGGTCTTCAGGCCGCGCAGCTTGCGGCCGAAACCGGCGGTCTGCCCCTGGGCCATGCCCAGCCCGCCGCCCAGGTGCACCTGGAAACCCTCGACCTGCCGGCCGTCCGGCCCGACCACCAGTTGACCCTTGAGCCCGATGTCGGCCACCTGGGTGCGTGCGCAGGCGTTCGGGCAGCCGTTGATGTGAATCGAGATGTCCGCGTCGAAGTCGCGCAGCCGCTGCTCCAGCCGGGCCACCAACTCCTCGCCGCGGGCCTTCGTCTCGACGATTGCCAACTTGCAGTACTCGATGCCGGTGCACGCCATCGTGCCGCGCCGCCAGGCGGACGGCCGGGCCTCCAGACCGATCCCGCGCAGCGCGTCGACAAGCGACTCCGTCCGCTCCGACGGCACGTCGAGCACCAGCAGCTTCTGGTACGGGGTGAGCCGCACCCGGTCGCTGCCGTGCGCCTCGACCACGTCGGCCAGTTGGCTGAGCTGCGCGCCGGAGACCCGCCCGACCACCGGGGCGGCGCCCACGTAGTGCCGCCCGTCGGCCTGCTCGTGCACGCCCACGTGGTCGACCGGCTTCGACGGCAGGACCGGCGCCGGGCCGTCGAGCAGCGTACGGCCGAGGTAGTCCTTTTCCAGGACCTCGCGGAAGCGCTCCACGCCCCAGTCGGCCACCAGGAACTTCAACCGGGCCCGGTTGCGCAGTCGGCGGTAGCCGTAGTCGCGGAAGATCCCCACCACCCCGGCCCACACGTCCGGCACCTCGGCCAGCGGCACCCAGACGCCGAGCCGCTTGGCGAGCATCGGGTTGGTGGAGAGGCCGCCGCCGACCCAGACGTCGAAGCCGGGCCCGTGCTCGGGGTGGTCGACGCCGAGGAGGGCGATGTCGTTCGACTCGTACGGGGTGTCCACCAGCCAGGAGATCGACGTCTTGAACTTGCGGGGCAGATTGGAGAACTGCTTGTCGCCGACGTACCGGGCGACGATCTCGTCGATCGCCGGGGTCGGGTCGAGCAGTTCGTCGCGGGCCACCCCGGCGACCGGGCTGCCCAGCACGATCCGCGGGCAGTCGCCGCACGCCTCGGTGGTCTGCAGGCCGACCGACTCCAGCCGACGCCAGATCTCCGGCATGTCCTCGACCCGGATCCAGTGGTACTGGATGTTCTGCCGGTCGGTGATGTCGGCGGTGTCCCGCGCGAACTCCCGGGAGATGTCCGCGATCACCCGCAGCTGGGCCAGGCTGAGCTGACCGCCGTCGATGCGGACCCGGAGCATGAAGAACTCGTCCTCCAGCTCGTGCGGCTCCAGCACGGCGGTGCGCCCGCCGTCGATGCCCGCCTTGCGCTGCGTGTAGAGGCCCCACCAGCGGAACCGACCCCGCAGGTCCTGCGGGTCGATGGAGGCGAAGCCGCGGTGCGCGTAGATGTTCTCGATGCGGGCCCGGACGTTGAGTGGGTCGTCGTCCTTCTTGATCCGCTCGTTGGGGTTGAGCGGCTCGCGGTGCCCGAGCGCCCACTGACCCTCACCCCGTGGCCGGCGCGGCGCTCGGGTCGGGCGAGCCGTCGGGTCCTCGGAACGGGCCGGGATGCTGCTGACCGCCATCGCGGCGTCCTCCGTTGTCTGCTGTGCCTCGGGATACGCGGGGCGCGGCGGCCGGCCCGGCGAAGCGGGCGGGACAACGGTGTCTGAGACAGCCGGCGCGGAGCGCGCCCGAGACAGATTGGTCGGGCGTCGTCAGTAGGCCGGACAGATCGCGCTGCGCACGCGGCCGTAATCGACGTGGCGACGTGCCACGAAGCGGCGGACGACTGCGGCGGTCATGCGCCCATGCTGCCACACCCCAAGGGGGCCGGCCAATGTCCACGTGCTGGATCCCACATCACGGGCCGGGGGTCAGCCGACCAGCTGGTCACCAAGGACAGTTCGGGCATAACAGGGAGAGCGCCGGCTGACGCCCACGGAGGGGGTGGCCGTGGCAGGCTCGGACCGTGGGGCAATTGTCCGAGAGGTCGGCCGGGGCGGCGTGGGAGCACCTGCGCCGCGTGCCGGTCTGGCTCCCCCCGGCGCTGTTGACAGTGGCGGTGACGCTGACCGGGCTGGGCTCCGCCCAGCTCTGGCGCGACGAGTTGGCGACGTGGAGCGCGGCCACCCGGTCGCCCGGCGACCTGGCCCGGCTGGCCGGCACCATCGACGCCGCCACCGGGCCGTACTACCTGCTGATGCACGTCTGGACGGCCGTCGTCGGCGACTCCACGATCGCCCTGCGCGTACCTGCGGTGTTGGCGATGACAGTGGCCGCCGGGCTGCTCGCCGTGCTCGGCGCACGGCTCGTCGACCGGCGCGGCGGCCTCTTCGCCGGGCTGCTGTTCGCGGTGCTCCCCGGCACCTCCCGCTACGGGCAGGAGGCTCGCCCCTACGCGCTGGCCACCATGCTCGCCGTGCTCGCCACAGTGCTGCTGGTGACCGCGCTGCGTCGACCGAGCTGGGCCCGTTGGGCCGGTTACGCCGCCGCCGTGGCCGCTCTCGGGCTCATCCACCTAATCGCGCTCACAGTGCTCGCCGCCCACGCGCTTGTCGTCCTCATCGCCTGGTGGCGCGGCCCGGCCGCGGCCGGCGTCGCCACCCGCGCGCACGTCGACGCCGAGCGGGACCGGCGGGTGTGGCGGTGGCTGGTCGCCGTGGTGCCGGTCGCGCTGCTGGCCGGCCCGCTGCTGGTCAAGGCCCGGACCCAGCAGTCCCGACAGTTGAACTGGGTCCACCTGGCCCGGCTGGACGACCTGACCGCGCTGCCCGGCGGCGTCGCCCAGAGCAGCGTGGTCGGTGGCCTACTGGTCGGGGTCGCCGCGCTGGGAGCCGCCCGGCTCGGGCGGCGCGCCCTGCTGCCGGTGAGCGCGGTGCTGCTGCCCGTACTGCTGCTCTTCGCCGCCGGCACTGTCGTACCACTGTGGGTGCCCCGGTACCTGGTCTTCGTGGTGCCCTTCGCGTGCCTGCTGGCGGGCGCGGCGCTGGCCGCCGTGGCCGCGCCGGCCGCGCTCGTCGTGGTGGTCCTGGCCGGGCTGCTCGGCCTACCCGACCAGGCCGCGCTGCGACGGACCCACGAGTGGCCGCGCAGCGCGCCGGTGGACTACGCCGGCGCGGCACGGGTGATCGCCGACGGTCAACGACCGGGGGACGCTGTGGTCTACTCGCCCCGGCACAGCTGGCTCTTCCTCGACCTCGGCATCGAGTACCACCTCGACGACCCACCACGCGACGTGCTGGTCACCGAGGACGAGGTGCGCCGCGGCGACCTGTGGGCCGCCGAGTGCCCCCAGCCAGCACAGTGCCTGGCCGGTACGACGCGGGTATGGCTCGTCGTCTCCGGCCGGCACGCCGAGCCGCTGGCCGCCGTGCCGGACGCCAAGGGCGACGCGCTCCGCACTGACTTCACAGTCACGCAGGTGTGGCAGCGCCCAGGCCTGACCGTCGCCCTGCTGACCAGCCGCCCCGACCGCTGACCGGTCCGTCCATGGGCAGGCCGGCGGTCCGCGAACCTCGTTGAGCGTGATGCCGGTGAGTCATCAAAATGACTCACCGGCATCACGCTCATCCAGACATCCGCTCCCCGACGCGGACCCGCCCGAACGGGAGCGGGAGCGGGAGGCCGAAGCCGGCCGGCGGGCGGCGGTCAGGGCTGCGAGCGGCCGTCGTGGGCGTTGCGGGCCAGCGGGACGACGAGCATGGCCTCGGTGCCACCGTTGGCGCCGGCGCGCAGTTCGATGGTGCCGCGCAGCTCACCGGTGATCAGGGCTCGGACGATCTGGAGGCCGAGCCGGCTGCCACGTTCGGCATCGAAGTCCGGCGGTAGGCCGCGCCCATTGTCGGTCACCGAGACGTGCAGCATCTTGCGGAACCGGTGCGCCGAGACCACCACCTCGGGTCGCAGCGACGGGTCGACCTCGGGAACGGCGACCGGCACCATGCCCGAGGCCGCGGGTACGGGGGCCTCCTCGGCCTCGTCCGCCGGCGGAAAGCCGTGCTCGACGGCGTTGAGCAGCAACTCGTTGAGGACCATCACCAGCGAGGTGGCGATCTCCGCCGGCAGTACGCCGAAGCTGCCTCGCCGCCGCATGCCGACGCTCACCTCGGTCGCCGCGACCTCGGTCGCCGCGCTTGCCACCCGGTCGACGATGCCGTCGAACTCCACCGCCTCGTCACTGGACATCGAGAGCGTCTCGTGGACCAGGGCGATCGAGGCGACCCGACGGACCGATTCCTCCAGCGCGACACGGGCTTCCGGCATCGCCACCCGGCGGGCCTGCAACCGCAGCAGCGCGGCCACCGTCTGGAGATTGTTCTTCACCCGATGGTGGATCTCCCGGATCGTGGCGTCCTTGGTGATCAGCGCCCGGTCCCGGCGACGGACCTCGGTGATGTCCCGGACCAGCACCAGCGCGCCGATCGGCACCCCGGCCGGCATCAGCGGCAGCGCCCGGGTGAGCATCGTGGCGCCTCGCGCGTCGATCTCCCGGCGGGGCGGCGCCTCACCGCGCAGCGCGGCCAGGATGCCGTTCGATGCCTCGGTGCCGTCCAGCGGGTCACCGGCCAACCGGCGGTGCAGCGCGGCCAGGTCCTCCCCCACCAGGTGGGAGGCGTATCCCAGTCGGCGGTACGCGGACTGGGCGTTCGGGCTGGCGTAGGTGACCTTGCCGCCGGCATCGAGCCGGACCAGGCCGTCGCCGACCCGGGGCGCCGAGGTGGTCTCGCCCGGATGCCTCGGCGGCGGGAAGGTGCCGTCCGCGATCATCTGCGCCAGGTCGTCGGCAGTGGTGAGGTAGTTGAGCTCCAACTGGCTGGGCGTACGGGCGGTGGAGAGGTTGGTGTCCCGCCCCACCACGGCGATCACCTCGCCGGCCTCCCCCTCGGCGGTACGCAGCCGGACCGGGATCGCCTCGTGCCGGGCCGGCACGTCGCCGTACCAGACCGGGTCGCCCTCGCGCCAGATCCGGCCCTGGGAGTACGCCACCCCCAGGTGGGCCACCTCCGGCCCGCCGACGATCCGACCCACCTGGTCGTCCTGGTAGGCGGTCGGTGCGGTGGTCGGTCGGACCTGGGCTACGCAGAGGAACGTGCCGTCGGCGTCGACCGGCACCCAGAGCAGCAGGTCAGCGAAGGACAGATCGGAGAGCAGTTGCCAGTCGCCCGCGATCCGGTGCAGGTGGTCGATGTCGGCCGGACGGAGATGGGTGTGCTCCTCGGCGAGGTCGCGCAGCGTGGACACGGTGACCAGGGTGCCACGCCGCGCCTCACATCGTCGCGGTGACCTTCTTCAACCCGCGCGGCGCGTCCGGGTCCTCGCCTCGGGTGAGCGCCAGGGCCAGCGCCAGCCGCTGCATCGGCAGGATGTCCAGCAGCGGGGCGTACCGCTCGTCGACCTCGGGGACGGCCAGTCGGGTGGCCCCCGGCACGTCGGCGGAGCCGACCACCACGACGTCGGCGCGGCGTTCACCGAGGCGGGGCAGCACCTCACCCATCGACCGGCCACCAGGACCGGAGCCGACCACGGCGAGCACCGGCACCTCCGGGTCGGTCATCGCGAGCGGGCCGTGCAGCAGGTCGGCGCCGGAGAAGGCGAGCGCCGGCAGGTACGAGGTTTCCATCAGCTTCAGCGCGGCCTCCCGGGCGGTCGGGTAGGCGTACCCCCGGCCGGTGGTGACCAGTTGGCGGGCGAACCGGTAGCGCGGGGCGAGTTGGGCCGGGGTGCCGTCGGCCAGGGTGCGGGCGGCCAGCTCGGGCAGTGCGTCGAGCGCTTCCCGCTCGGCCTGCGGGAGCACGCCGTCGCCGGCCCGGATCCCCTCCACCAGCATCAACAGGGCGAGCAGCTCGGCGGTGTACGTCTTGGTGGCGGCCACCGCCCGCTCGTGCCCGGCGGCGATGTCGACGCTCAGCTCGGCCACGTCGACAAGCGGCGAGTCGGGGGCGTTGGTGACCGCGAGGGTCAGCGCCCCGGAGGCTCGGGCGGCGCGCAGCACCTCGGCCAGGTCGGGCGAGCCACCGCTCTGACTGACCCCGACGACCAGCGCGTCGGACAGGTCGGGGCGGGCCCCGAACAGGGTGACGACGCTGGGCGAGGCGAGCCCGGCGGGCAGACCGAGCCGGATCTCGGTCAGGTAGGCCCCGTAGAGGGCCGCGTGATCGGAGGTGCCCCGCGCGGTGAAGACCACGTGCCGTGGCCGACGTTCGGCGATGACCGCCGCCACCTGGGCGATCTCGGCGGCGTTGGCAGCGGAGAGCAGCCGCGCGTAGCCAGCCGGCTGCTCGTCGATGTCGGCGGCCATGCCAGCCCCTGCACGTGTCACGGAAACCCCTCCCCCTGCGCGGTTGCCGCGCGATTCTTGCTCAGTCTTGCACTTTTAAGCGTATCTCAGCAATCGAACGAGCAGGATTGCGCAGCTGATCACCAGTTGATCTCAATATCAACTAAGCTTTACCCGCTACACCCGGTCTAGCCCGCGACGAGAGGACGACGTGCCCGAGGGAACGGACGACCCCGCGCTCTCCGTGACGGAGGAGCTGGCGCTGGCCCGGCTGGCACTCGACGAGGGCGACCTGCACCACGCCGCCGGCCACCTCGCCGGCGCGTTGGCCCGGGCCCCCACCCTCCCGGAGGTGCACGAGACACTGGCGCGGCTCGCCACGACGAACGGCGGCGGCCTCGACCTCTTCCCGATCAACCACCACACCTTCGTCGGTGCGGTGGTCGCCCGCGCCCACCTCCTCGCCACCGCGGGCCGCCCCGCCGAGGGGCTGGAGCTGCTGGCCGCGGCGACGACGTACGCACCCGGCACCGAGTGGGCCGGAGTGCCCTGGGTCACCGCGCCCGAGCTGGCCGAACGACTGGACCCGGAGCGCATCGCCCGGGTCCTCATGCAGGTCTGCGCCGCGCTGCCCGACCCGGTGCCGCGGATCGGCCGGGCCCCGCTGACCCCGTACCTCACGCTCGCCCGCAACGCGGCCACCGTGCACCCCGAACACGGCCTGCTGCTGGGCTCGGCGTCCGCGCTGGCCCGCCGCCTCGGAGAGGCCGAACTGGCGGTCCGCTGGGCCACCCGAGGCGTACGCGCACAGCCCTCCAAGATGGGCGAGGTGTGGCTCGGGTACGCGTACCGCAGCTCGGGCCGGACCCGCGACGGCCTGGCGGCCCTCGGTCGGGCCGTCGAGCTGGACCCCGACGACCTGGCGATCTACGCGGACATCGCCGGCACCCTGGCCGAGATCGGCCGGCTGGACGAGGCGCTGGAGTGGACCGAGCGGGCGTTGGCGCGCGATCCGTCGTTCGACTGCGCGGTTCACACCGCCCACCGCCTGCGGCACCTGCGCGACGGTGACCTCGCCCACCTGGTCGCGCTCGCCGACTTCGTGCGGGACCACCCGGACGACAGCCACGAGCACGGCGACCTGGCCCAGTGCTGCCGAGGCCGCCCCTGGCTCGGCCAGCTCACCCCGGCCGGCGGGCCCCTCGTCGACGCGATGCGCCAGGCCGTCGCCGATGACGACAACGGTCTCGGCGGGGCCGTACGCCTACCCGCCGCCGCCCCGCCGAGCGCGGTCGGGACGGCGATCTCCACGGCCCCCGGGCTGCGGATCGAGGTCGTCGGCACGCCGGAGCCCGATCCGCGCGAGCCCCGACGGGCGTCCGCCCAGCGGTTGTGGGACTACGCGGATGTCGTCCCCACGCCCGCGCTGGCGGCGCCCTCGGCGACGGCGGTCGAACGGATCGCGCAGATCGCTCACCCGGCGTGGGCGCACCCACCGGCGGCGTACGACGCGGCGGTGGGCCTGGCCGGCCTCGACCTGGGCGACCTGCTCGGCCTGCTGGTGCACCCGCCGGCGGCGCCGGCCAACGCGGTGGGTCGGCTGCTGGCCGCCCACGACCCGTCGGTCTGGGTCCGGGGGGTGCAGGTGTGGGCCTGCCTGGGGCTGCTGCACCACCGCACCGACGAGCCGTGGGAGGGCTCGACCCGACGCCGCGTGCTGCTCGATCTGATCTGGGGCGTCGAGGACTGGGTCACCGAGGCAGCGCTGTTCGCCCTGGTCACCGCCGCCTGGGTGGACCCCTCGGTGCGGTCGGACGTGGCCCGGGTGGTGGCGGAGCGGCTGGCCGACGCGGCTGCCGTGGCGCGGAGCCGACCGGTCCCGATCGCCGCTTCGCTGGCCCACCTGGCACTCGCCGCCCCGCAGTTGGACCCGGCGACGGCGGCACTTGCCACCGAGCTGCTGGGCACGCGTTCCACCCGACTCCCCCGCCCCCGCAACCCGCTGCGCCGGCTCTGGCAGCTCCTGAACAGGGGCGCGCCGCGCCGACCGTGACGGTCGACGCGGCGCGTGTCGCGGTTGGGTCAGGCGACCGGGGCCTTGCCGAGGGCGACCTCGGCGTCCTCCTCCGGGGTGGCCTGCGGCGGCGCCTCGTTCGCGGTGCGCAGCGGGATCTCCTTGATGAACCAGGCGAGCACCGGGATCACGATGGTGAACAGCACCGCCCAGAGAAAGACGTGCGAGATGGCGTCGGAGAGACCCCCGAGCACCACCTCGCGTGCCTGGGCGGGCAGTTCCTTGAGCTTCTCCAGGTCCATCCCGGAGCCGCCGGACTCGCCACCGAAGGCCCGGCCACCCTCTGAGCTGGCCAGCCGGTTGGCGAAGATCGCGCCGAACAGCGAGATGCCGAACGAGCCACCGATCGACCGGAAGAAGGTGGCCGCGCCGCTGGCCGCGCCGAGGTCCTTCTGCTCCACGCTGTTCTGTGCGATCAGCATCGACGTCTGCATGAGGAAGCCCATGCCGACGCCGAGCACGATCATGTACAGCGAGGACATCAGCTTGCTGGTGTCGGTGTCGAGCATGGACAGCAGCGCCATGCCCCCCGTCATCGCCACGCCACCGATGATCGGGTACGCCCGGTATTTGCCGTTGCGGGTGATCGCCCGGCCGATGACCAGCGAGACGACAAGCATGCCGAACATCAGCGGCAGCAGCAGCAGACCACTGTTGGTCGCCGACGCCCCCTGCACGGTCTGCTGGTAGAGCGGCAGGAAGTTCATCGCGCCGAACATCGCGAAGCCGAGCAGGAAGCCGATCACCGAGATCAGCGCGAAGTTGCGGTTGGCGAAGAGCGCCAGCGGCAGGATCGGCTCCTGGACACGGCGTTCCACCATCCCGAACACCGCCAACGCGACGACGGCCAGCACGGCCAGGCCGAGGATCTGCGGCGACGTCCAGTCGTACTCGTTGCCACCCCAGGTGGTGATGAGCACGATCGCGGTGATGCCGACCGAGAGCAGCCCTGCGCCGAGCCAGTCGATCCGGTGCTCGGTGCGGTACTTCGGCAGGTGCATGGTGGTGATCAGCACGAGCAGCGCGATTCCGCCCAGCGGCAGGTTCACGTAGAACGCCCAGCGCCAGGAGAGGTGGTCGGTGATGAATCCGCCGGCCAGCGGGCCGGCGACCATGGCGATGGCCATGATGCCGGCGATCATGCCCTGGTAGCGCCCGCGCTCGCGGGGCGGGACCAGGTCACCGATGATCGCCATCACGCCGACCATGAGGCCGCCGGCGCCGAGGCCCTGCACGGCCCGGAAGGCGATGAGCTGGACCATGCCGTCCTCTGGGCCGCCGAGCATCCCGGAGCCGGCCATGCCACAGAGGGCGGAGCCGACCAGGAAGACGACGACCGAGGTCAGGAAGACCGACTTGCGGCCGTAGAGGTCACCGAGCTTGCCCCAGATCGGGGTGGAGACGGTGGTGCCGAGGACGTACGCGGTAACCACCCAGGTGAAGTGGTTGAGCCCGCCGAACTCGCCGACGATCCGCGGTAACGCGGTGCTGACGATCATATTGTCGAGCATCGCGAGCATCATCGCGATCATCAGCCCGAACAGCACGACCCGGATGTTGTTGGGTCGCGTGCCGGCCTGGGTTGCCTGAGTCATGGGTAAGCTCCCCCCGAGGATTGTCATACTTACTTGCCGCCCGGCTAGTCACCTTACTAGCCGCACGGTAAGTTGGGTACGAGCAACGGTCAAGCCATTTGGAGGGCGTAGGTGAGCGAGAGCACAGGCGGCGGCACGCGGGAACGGATCAAGGCCGTCGCGCTCGAACTCTTCACCGAGCAGGGGTACGAGAAGACCTCGCTCCGGGAAATCGCCGAGCGCCTCAACGTCACCAAGGCCGCGCTCTACTACCACTTCAAGAGCAAGGACGACATCGTCGCCAGCTTCGTCGAGGACCGGCTGGAGGGGATGGACGCGCTGATCGCCTGGGCCGCCACCCAGCCCGCCACCCTGGACACCCGGCGCGAGCTGATCTCCCGGTACGCCGACACGATGTTCGACGGCACCCAGCCGTCGGTGATGCGCTTTTTCGAGCAGAACCAGACCGCGCTCAAGAGCCTCTCCTCCGGCCAGAAGATGCGCGGTCGGATGTTGGAGCTGGCCGACGCGCTCTGCCGGGGCGACGACTCCCCAGCCGCCCAACTGCGCGCCGCGCTGTCAATCTTCGCGGTGCACACCAGCTGGTTCGCGGTCCGCGCGCCGCACATCAGCGACGACGAACGCCGCAAGCTCGCCCTGGAGGTGGCCGACGAGCTGCTGGCCGCCATCGGCACGCAGCCCGGCGCCTGACCCGGGTGTGATCGCCACAGCCCGGGGTCGTCGGCCGGCGACTCAGCCGCGGGTCAGCTCCAGCCGCAGGCCCAGCAGGTCCACGCCCGGCGCCGGAGTCCAGTCCTTCTCCGGCGAACGGACGAACCCGCGCCGCGAGTAGAGCCGGTGCGCCGGATCGGCCATCCCGGCCCGGACGCAGATCACCATCGCCGTGCAACCCAACTCGGTCGCACGGTCGACACACGTCTCGACCAACGCGGCGCCGACACCCCGCCCCTGAGCGCCCGGGTCGACAGCGAGCATCCGGAACTCCGCCTCGCCCGGCCCGGACAACTCGGCGAACCGGGTGCCCGGCAGCACGAACGTGACCGAGCCGAGCACCGCGCCGGTCAGCTCGTCCACCGCGACCAGCACCTCGCCGCTGGCGGCCCGGGTCGCCACATCGGCCAGCACCTCGCCGTACCCGTGTTCGCCCTTGAGTTGGCCGTCCGCCTCGTACGCGGCCACTGTCAGCCGGGCCACCGCCGGGAAGTCGGCCGGCTCCGCCGGGCGGACCCGCAACCCGGTCAAGCGATCACCGCGATCAGGTCACCGTCCTGCACGACGTCACCCTCGTTGACGACGAGCTGCTGGAGCACACCATCGGACTCGGCGACGACCGGGATCTCCATCTTCATCGACTCGAGGATCACCAGGGTGTCACCCTCAGCCACCGTGTCACCGGCCGTGGCGACGACCTTCCAGACGTTGGCCACCATCTCGGCGCGGATCTCCTCGGCCATGTCCAGGCCCTCCCTCTTCGCGACGTGCCTGCCGATGTATCCAATCATGCGTCGACCGGCGGTGGGCGCGCAGCGGCACAGCCGGGATGGCAGGCCCGCCCTGGGGAAGGCGGCGGGTGTCGACCGCACTACCATCAGCGGGTCGGACCCGACGCCGGACCGCCGGTGGCCGCATCCGCGCCGAGGTCGTGCGCAGGACGGATCCGACCCATCACGAGGAGGTCAGCATGGCGAAGAAGTCCCGGAAGAAGAAGGCTCGTAAGAAGAACGCCGCGAACCACGGCAAGCGTCCCAACTCCTGAACGGGTCGACGGGCCGGGTGCCCGTCGCCGCTCAGCCGGCCGAGGCCGGGTACACCGGTGGCCCGGGTCGAGATCGACCCGGGCCACCGGTCTTGCCAGCTGGTGCCAACGCTCGGTCGGCCAGCTCAGTCGCTCAGTCGGCCAGCTCACGGGAGTCGCTGGTCTCGAAGACCACCAGCTCGGTGAGCTTGATCCGCAGCCGCTCGCGCAGCTGGTCCGGCGCGGTCTCGTTGCCACAGCAACGAGCCACCAGCGCCCGCACCTCCTGCTCCAGCCCGTACTCGCGCAGGCAGGGCCCGCACTCGTCCAGGTGGTGCCGGATCAGCGAGCGGCGCTCGTCGGCGCACTCCAGATCCAGGTAGAGGTACACCTCCGCGAGCACTTCGCGGCAGTCCGTCTCGTGCGGCTCCCCACAGCTCACGTCACACCTCCCGGCCGGCAGCGGCGGCGGTCGAGCCCTTCGCCGAGCGGGCAGCGCTGAAGCCCCGCTCCCCCGCGTAGCGCTCGAGCAGCTTGCGCAGATTACGACGCCCCCGGTGCAGACGCGACATCACGGTGCCGATCGGCGTGCCCATGATGTCCGCGACCTCCTTGTAGGAGAAGCCCTCGACGTCGGTGAGGTAGACGGCCAGGCGGAACTCCTCCGGCAACTGCTGGAGGGCTTCCTTGACGTCACTGTCCGGAAGCCGGTCCAGTGCCTCCGTCTCGGCGGAGCGCAACCCGCTAGAGGTGTGCGACTCGGCCTCGGCGAGCTGCCAGTCGGTGATCTCCTCGGTGGGCGCCTGGATCGGCTGGCGCTGCCGCTTGCGGTAGGAGTTGATGTAGGTGTTGGTCAGGATCCGGTAGAGCCAGGCCTTCAGGTTCGTGCCCTGCTCGAACTGGTGGAAGGCCGCGTACGCCTTCAGGTAGGTCTCCTGGACCAGGTCCTCGGCATCCGCCGGGTTGCGTGTCATCCGCAGCCCAGCAGCGTAGAGCTGATCGACGAATGGCATCGCGTCCCGCTCGAACCGGGCCCTGCGCTCGTCCGTCTTCTCGGTGGTCAACCGCACATCCCCTCGCGTCGGATGCTTTCCCGCCGAGGATACGCGCACGGCCCTGCCCGCAGATTCACTTCCGGCCGGTGTGCCCGTGCTCACCGCACCCACCCCGCCCGGTCCCGCCGTCGCGGGCCACTCCGGGCCATCCAGCAGCCGCTTCAGCTGCCGGGCGTCCCGTTCGTCCCGTTCCAGGCTTCGTGTCTCGGTTGGCACCGGTCACCCCCCTCACAGAAAAGTCGTCCGGGGGTAGTAACGCGAGATGACCACTGGGGCATTCCGGCCAGCCCTCCCGTTCCTGGTCCCGGCCCCGACGGCGGCCGGCGCTGGGACCAGGAAGGGCCTGGGAGGACTGGTGTCAACGGCCCGAATCGGGCCGACGGCACCATCGGATGCAACGACCCGTGCCCGCGCCGGAAACGGTCGCCCCGGCGAGCCGGCCGCGAACGGGTCAGTCGGCCGCCCAGCCCTGGGCGTACAGCCAGTCGCGCACGGCGGCGGCGGTGCCGGCGGGATCCCGGCGCAGATCGTGCGTCTCACCGGGACGGCTCACCACCCGTACGGCCGGCCCCGGCTCCGGCGTCCCGAACGGATCCCGGTCACCGTTGACGACCAACGTCGGCAGGCCGGTGTCCAGTTCGGCGGCCCGCGAGCGTTCCGGCCGGCCGGGCGGGTGCAGCGGGAACGCCAACGCGACCACGCCCACCGCGCCCACCGCACGGGCCGTCCGGCAGGCCACCCGCGCGCCACTGGAACGTCCACCGACCACCACCGTCGGCACGTCGGCGTGCCGGTCACGCAGCACGGCGAGCACCGCCGCCCAGGCCTCGTCGAGGTGACCTGCCGGTGCCGGCGCACGTCGACCGGCGACCCGGTAGGGCTGGGTCACCCGGACCACCGCCAGGCCGGCCGCGACCGACGCGTCCCGGACCGCGAGCAGGTCGGGCGCGTCGACGCTGCCGCCCGCGCCGTGCCCGAGGACGAGCAGGGCGGTGGCCGGGCGGACCGGCAGGTCGGTGTCGATCCGCGCCGGACCGCGCGGTGTGTCGATCTCGTTGCTGGGTGGCACCGGCCCATTCTGCGCCGCCGGACGGGCGACGGGTGTGAACCGGGCCGCCGATCAGCTCAGCGGGACCAGGGCGAGCAGGCGATCGCGCACCGGCGGGCCGGCGTCGTCGATGGCGTCCGGGTCGGGGTCGACCTCGCCACGCCAGGCGACAAGCATCGCCCGCCGTTCCCGCGGCGTGGTGCCGCCCCACACACCATGGCAGTCGCCGACGTCGAGGGCCCAGGCCAGGCAGGACCCCTGCACGTCACAACTGCGGCACAGCGCGACGGCGGCGTCCGCCGGCTCGTTCGGTGCCGGAAAGAAGGTCTCCGGATCGACGCTCTGACAGGTGCCCCTGGTGCGCCACGCGTCGTCCTGTCGCCGTTCCCGCACGGCCCGCAGCAGTCGCGGATCTCGCCGCGCCGCCGCCACCTCGTGCGGGCGCGGCATACGTGCCCGTGTCATCCACCCACCTCCCCCGTGGGACCGGCAAGATCTGTGGACGTCGTCCGCCCCGTGCGGATCGACAGCCACTACCGGCGCTGTGTTCTATCGCACTTCACAACACCGGGACAAGGGTCTGCCGGGAACATGACTGAACAGTCAGGAGACGAATCGCGCGGAACCCTCGCAAATCGGCGGCCGACGATGCGGCGGCGTCAGAACAGGGTCAACTCCTGCGGTGTCACCGTCGACGCCGCCGCCACCCGGGCGCTGAGGTGCGGCCCGTCGTTGCGAACATCTCCCACCGCCGCACCCACCGGGCGGATCTCCAACCCCGCCAACTGCTCCGCCGACGCCGGAGTGAGCAGCCGCCCCGGCTCGTCCGTCGGCGCGAGCCACGACGACCACCGC
This sequence comes from Micromonospora ureilytica, assembly GCF_015751765.1. NCBI lineage: Bacteria > Bacillati > Actinomycetota > Actinomycetes > Micromonosporales > Micromonosporaceae > Micromonospora > Micromonospora ureilytica. The sequence goes on along the minus strand of NZ_JADOTX010000001.1, from coordinate 6,633,069 downwards.
TCGGGTGGCAGCAGCACCGGCATCCGGTCGTGCACCTCGGCCAGGTCGCCGAGCGCCGCGGTGGTCAGCACGCTGAAGGTGAGCCGGGTCTCGGCGTCGGACTCCCAGACCGACCAGATGCCGGCCAGCGCGAGCACCGAGCCGTCCCGGGGGGTCATGAAGTACGCCTGTCGGCCGCCCTCGGGCAGACGGACCCACTCGTACCAGCCGTCGGCCGGGACCAGGCAGCGGCGACGCGAGAAGGAGCCGGCGTACGCCCGGCTGGTGGCCACCGTCTCCGCCCGCGCGTTGATCATGCGGGCGGCGCCCGAGGCGGACCGGGACCAGTGCGGCAGCAGACCCCAGCGGCCGACACAGAGGCTGCGATGCCCCTCCGGGCTCACCCGGACCAGCGGCACCGGATCGGTCGGCGCGACGTTGTGATCCGCTCGGACCAGGCCGTCGGAGTCGTCGGACGACTCGAACAGCGCGCTCAGCTCGCCGGAGCTCCGGGTCGTCGCGTACCTGCCGCACATGGGGCACACGCTAACGCGTCGGAGGCCCCGTCGGCTGTCCCGCCAACCGGGAGTACGAACGCCGGGCGCCGCCGCCCACCCGCCGACACGGCAGAATGTAACCGTGGGGAACCTGACCGCGACCCGGCCGCCGCAGCCGTGGACCGCACCGACCGCATCCGACCCGGTGGCCACGACGCTGCGCCTGCCCGGTTCCAAATCGATGACCGCCCGCGCCCTGGTGCTCAGCGCGCTGGCCGCCGGCCCGTCGACGCTGGCCCGGCCACTGCGCGCCCGCGACACCCAGTTGATGGCCGCCGGCCTGCGGGCGATGGGCGCGCACGTCTCGATCAGCGACGACGAGCGCTGGCTGGTCCGACCGCACCCGCTGGTCGGCCCCGCGCACGTCGACGTGGGCCTGGCCGGCACCGTGATGCGGTTCGTGCCACCGGTGGCGGGCCTGGCCGACGGGCAGGTCACCTTCGACGGTGACCCGTACGTCCGCACCCGGCCGCTCGGCCCGCTGGTCGGCGCGCTGCGCTCGCTGGGCGTCCGGATCGACGTCACCGGCACCGGCAGCCTTCCGCTGACAGTGCTCGGCACCGGCCGGGTCGCCGGGGGCGAGGTGGTGATCGACGCGTCCGCCTCCAGCCAGCTCGTCTCCGGGCTGTTGCTGGCCGCCCCGCGCTTCGACCGGGGCGTCGTGGTCCGCCACGTCGGCCCGCCGGTGCCCTCCGCGCCGCACCTTCGGATGACGGTGCGGATGCTGCGGGCCGCCGGCGCGGCGGTCGACGACAGCACCCCCGACGTCTGGGCCGTCGAGCCCGGCCCGCTCACCGGGCGCGGCTGGGACATCGAACCGGACCTCTCCGGCGCCGTGCCGTTCTTCGCCGCCGCCCTGGTCACCGGCGGCGAGGTGACCCTGCAGGGTTGGCCGCACAGCAGCGCGCAGCCGGTCGAGCAACTCCGCTCGCTGCTCCAGCGGATGGGCGGCGAGGTCACCCTCTCCACCAACGGGCTGACCGTCCGTGGCACCGGCGTGGTGCACGGCCTGACCGCCGACCTCTCCGACGTCAGCGAGCTGACCCCGGCGCTGACCGCGCTGGCCATGCTTGCCGACTCGCCGTCGGTGTTCACCGGCGTCGGGCACATCCGTGGCCACGAGACCGACCGGCTGACCGCGCTCACGCGCGAGTTCACCGCGCTCGGGGCGGACATCACCGAGGCGCCGGACGGGTTGGAGATCCGGCCCCGCCCGCTGCGCGGCGGGGTCTTCCGCACCTACCACGACCACCGGATGGCACACGCCGCCGCGGTGGCCGGGCTCGCCGTTCCCGGCATCGAGGTGGACGACGTGGGGTGCACCTCCAAGACCATGCCCGAGTTCCCGGCGCTATGGTCAGCGATGGTGACCGGCAAGAGCTGACGCGAGAAGAGGACAGGTCCTGGCGACCAAACGGCGGGAGTACGACGAGGACGACGTACGGGTCCGACCCGGAAAGTCGTCGCGCCCACGTACGCGCACCCGCCCGCAGCACTCCGACGCGGTCGACGGGTTCGTCATCGCCGTGGACCGGGGGCGCTACCAGTGCGTGCTGGCCGGTGCCGAGCGCGGCGTGGTCGGGGCCGAGCTGCCCACGGTGACCGCCATGCGGGCCCGCGAGCTGGGCCGCAAGTCGGTGGTGGTCGGTGACCGGGTCAGCCTGGTCGGCGACACGTCCGGCGCGGAGGGCGCTCTCGCCCGCATCGTCCGGATCGCCGAGCGCCGTTCGGTGCTGCGCCGCACCGCTGACGACGACGAGACCACCGCCGAGGGCCGGCTGGAACGGGTGGTGGTGGCGAACGCCGACCAGTTGGTGATCGTGAGCGCGTTGGCCGACCCGCCGCCGCGCACCGGGTTCATCGACCGTTGCCTGGTGGCCGCGTACGACGCGGACGTGGAGCCGCTGCTCTGCCTCACGAAGGCCGATTTGGCCGGGCCCGAGGAGGTGCTCGGCTACTACACCGAGCTGGAGCTGCCGTACGTGCTCAACCGCCCCGACTCCGACCTCGACGCGCTCCGTACGCTGCTGAGCGGCAAGGTGTCGGTGTTGGTCGGGCACTCCGGGGTGGGCAAGTCGACGCTTGTCAACCGCCTCGTTCCGGACGCGCTGCGCGCGGTCGGCGTGGTCAGCGCGATCGGCCGGGGTCGGCACACCTCGACCAGCGCGGTGGCGCTGCGGCTGCCACCGGTGCACGGGGTCGACACCGACCCGGGCTGGATCATCGACACCCCCGGGATCCGCAGCTTCGGGTTGGCGCACGTCTCCGCCGACAGTCTGCTGCACGGCTTTCCGGACCTGGTCGAGGGCACCGTCGACTGCCCGCCGAACTGCCCGCACACGGCCGACGAGGCCGACTGTGGGCTGGACGCCTGGGTGGCCGCCGGTAAGGCCGACCCGCGCCGGCTGGCCTCGTACCGTCGGCTGCTCGCCTCCCGCGCCGGCGAGGGTGACTCGCGCGGCGACAGCGACCAGCGCGGGCCCGGCGAGGGTGACCGGCGCGGGCCCGACGAGTGAGCCGACGGGCGTCGGCTAGGTTGCCGGCATGACCGGGTACGCCGACGACCTCGCCCTCGCCCACCTGCTCGCCGACCGGGCCGACGCCATCTCCACGGCCCGGTTCCGCGCGCTCGACCTGCGCGTCGAGGCGAAGCCCGACCTGACACCGGTCTCCGACGCGGACACCGCAGTGGAGCGGGAGATCCGCGCCCTGCTGGCCGAGCGCCGGCCGGCCGACGGGCTGCTCGGTGAGGAGTACGGCGCGCAGCCGTCCGCCGACCCGAACGGCCGCCGCTGGATCATCGACCCGATCGACGGCACCAAGAACTTCGTCCGTGGCGTGCCCATCTGGGCCACCCTGATCGCGCTCTACGACGGCGACCGGCCGGCGGTCGGCGTGGTGTCCGCACCGGCGCTCGGACGACGCTGGTGGGCCAGCGCGGGCGCGGGCGCGTACGCCGGGCCCGGCCCCACGGCGGGCGAACGGATCGGTGTGTCCGCAGTGCGCGGTGTTTCGGACGCCAGCTTCTGCTACTCGTCACTGAACGGGTGGGAGAGCGCCGGGCGGCTCGACGCGGTACTCGACCTGATCCGGGACAGCTGGCGCAACAGGGCGTACGGCGACTTCTACGGCTACATGCTGTTGGCCGAGGGGGCACTCGACGTGATGGCCGAGCCGGAGCTGTCCCTGTGGGACGTGGCGGCGCTGGTGCCGATCGTCACGGAGGCGGGTGGCACGGTCACGGATCTGACCGGACAACCGGCGCCCGCCGGCGCTCCGGGCACCGACAGCAGCGTGGTGGCCACCAACGGTGTGCTGCACGCCGACATCCTCACCCGCCTCGATCGACCAGCCGAGCGCTGACCCCCGGCAACCTCTATCCTCGCCAGGTGGTCTCCTCCGGCTGGTGCTTCCTCGCGGCGATGATCGTCGCGTACGGCTTCGCCAACCTCCTCCAGTCGGTGGCGGCGGCCCGCACCACGGTCCACCACACCTTCGATCCGGGTCTGCTGCTGCGCCTCGCCGGGCACCGGACGTACCTGGTCGGCCTCGGCTGCCAGATCGGCGGGTTCGTGCTCGCCTTCCTGGCCCGACGGGACCTGCCGCTGTTCCTCGTGCAGGCCAGCGTGGCCGCCGGGCTCGGGGTGACCGCGATCCTCGGGGTGCTGGTGCTGAAGTGGCGGCTACCGGCGGCGGAGGTGGTGCTGCTGGCGCTGCTCTTCGCGGGGATCACCGCGCTGGTGCTGTCCGCCCGGCCGGCGCCGTCGAAGCAGCTCGGCACCGCCGGCTCGATCGCCCTGCTGGTGGCGCTCGGCGTGATCGCGGTGCTCGGCTTCTTCGCCGTCCGGCTGCACGGGGCGCCGGGTTCGGTGGCTCTCGGCTCGCTGGCCGGGCTGGCGTTCAGCTCGGCCGCGGTCGCCGCCCGGCCACTGGCCTCCGCGCCGTCCGCCGAGGCGTTCCTCGCCGACCCACTGTTCTACCTGCTGATCGCCCACTCGATCGTCGGTCAGCTGCTGCTCGGGCTGGCCATGCAGCGCGGCTCGACGACCGCCGCGGTCGCCGCGATGGACGCGGCCGGCGCGGTGCCGGCCGCGATCGTCGGCCTGCTGCTGCTCAACGACAAGATCTGGCCGGGGCGGGAGTGGCTGGCCGCGGTCGGCTTCCTGGTCACCCTGGCCGCGGTGATCGGCCTGACCAGGTACGCCGAACCGCAGCAGCATCGCCCGGTGGCACGCCGTCGGGACCCGGCCATGGTCGGTGCCGGCCGGCCGGGCTGACCATCCGGCACCGCACCACGACAAGGGTGCCGTGGCACCCCTTGGCTCAGGCCTCGACCGGCTTGCGGCGGCTGACCACCCGCTCGTAGAGACGCTCCAACGCGCCGGCGGTCCGCTCCCAGGTGTAGCTGCTGCGAACCCGGTCCACGGCGGCGTGCCCGTACGCGAACCGGCCGGCGTTGTCGGCGAGCAGCCGGCGCAGCGACACCCCGAGTGCGCGTACGTCACCGGGGGGCACCAGGCGGCCGGTGACCTCGTCGACGACGGCATCCGCCAGGCCACCCATCGCGTAGCCGATCACCGGCACCCCGCAGGCCATCGCCTCCAGCGAGACCCGCCCGGCCGAGGAGTAGTGCGGCGTGCAGGCGACCACGTCCGCTGACCGGTACCAGGTGGCCATCTGGTCGTGCGGCACCGCCCCGACGAGCCGTACCTGGTCGACGACGCCGATCTGTTCGGCCAGTTGGCGCAGGCGTCGCGCCTCGGCGTGGTTGGCCAACTGGTCGGCCGGCGGCCCGCCGGCGATCACCAGTTCGGCGTCACCGACCAGCCGCATCGCCCGGATCAGGTCCTCCTGGCCGTGCCCGGCGGCGAGCGAGCCCACCGAGAGGATGCGGGGTCGCTGTTCGCGCGGTGCGGCCTCGCCGTCGGGATGGAACTGCTCGATGTCGACACCGGCCGGCACCAACGCGACCGAGCTGCGTTGCAGACCCATCCGGGTCAGCTCGTCGACCTCGTCGTTGGACTGGGCCACGGCGATGTCGACAGCCCGGGTCAACGCGCGCTCCAGCGTGATCCGCTGTCCCGGCCCGTCGTAGTGACCGCCCAGGTGGCGCAGCTGCTCGATGCCGAGCGAGTGGAACGTCTGCACCACCGGGATGTCGGTCTCCCGAACGGCGTGCGCGGCGGCCAGGCCACCGACCCAGTAATGCCCGTGCACCACCTCCGGCCGCCAGGCGCCCGACCACTCGTCGGCCAGCCAGCGGCCGACCTCCGTCACGTACGGGATCAGCTCGGCGGTGGGTAGTGGGGTGGGCGGGCCGGCGGGCACCTGGTGCACCTGGTAGCCGTCGACGTTCATCGTCGCCGGCAGCGACGGGTCGTCCCGGCGGTCGTAGAGCCGGACGTCATGGCCTCGCTCGGCCAGCTCGGCGGCGACCCGCGCGATGTGCTGTCGGGTGCCGACCGGCGGGCCGTCGGCGTGGCGGTAGGAACTGGCGTGCGCGCAGACGAGGCCGACGCGCATGGGTCACCTCCCTGCGATCTTTCCTCGGCGGTGGTCCTCCCGGTCAGAGCGTCCCATTAACCTCGCGACGCTGAGCCGAAACCTGGCAGATCAGGAAGAGTCAGCGCGAGTGCCACCGACACTTGCGCCACGGCAAGCACACGCGGCACGCCACCGCACGGTTCGAGGATGATCGACAACCCGTGATCGGTGTGACCAGGCCCGGCCGGGGGTACCGCTGAAGAATGCCGCTGACCCGCAGCCTCGACGAATCGACCGTGGTGATCACCGGCGCGTCCAGCGGGATCGGCACGGCGACCGCGTACGCACTGGCCCGCCGGGGCGCCGCCGTCGTGCTGGCCGCCCGCAGCGAACCCGCCCTGCGACAGGTCGCGCGGCGCTGCCGGGAGTTGGGCGGCCGGGCGCTTGTCGTACCGACCGACGTGACCGAGCTGGAGTCGGTGCGGCGGCTGGCCGATCAGGCGGCGGCCGAGTTCGGCCGGATCGACGCCTGGGTGAACAACGCCGCGGTGAGCGCCGTGGGTCTGTTCGACGAGATCCCGGTCGCCGAGTTCCGCCGGGTGCTGGAGGTCAACCTGCTCGGGGCCGTGCACGGCATCAAGGCGGCACTGCCCTACCTGGGCGCCGCCGGTGGCGGTGTGCTTGTCAACAACGCCTCGGTGCTGGCCGAGGTGGCCATGCCGTACCAGTCGGCGTACAACGCCACCAAGCACGGCATCCGGGGGCTGGCCGACACCGTCCGACAGGAGCTGCGGGTCACCGGTCGGGGTCACATCTCCGTCTGCACCGTGCTGCCGGCCACGATCGACACCCCGTTCTTCCGGCACACGGGCAACCACAGCGGCCGGGCGCTGGTGCCGCCTCCTCCGATCTACCCGCCGGAGGTGGTCGCCGAGACCATCGTCCGGCTGCTGCGCCGGCCCCGCCGCGAGGCGTACGCCGGTGGCGCGGCCCGGCTGATCGGCCTGCAGTGGCGGCTGGCGCCCGCGCTGGTGGAGCGCACCCTCGGCTGGTACGCCCACCGCACCCAGTTCGGGCCGGGCGCCCGGGTGGACAGCAGCGGCAACGTGTTCCACGCCGATGCCCAGGCGCACCAGGACGGGGGCTGGCACGGTCGACGGCGACAGTTGGTGCGGATGACCGCCGCGTTCGGTCTGGCCGCCGCCGGCACCGCTGTCGGCACCCTGGCCGCCATCAACCGCCGCTCCCGGTTGGAACGCTGATGGCCGATGTCGAGCGCCCGAATGCGCTGACCGTCACCGGCGCGCACAATGGGGCGATCATGTCGAGCTGTCTCGTGGAAATCGACGACTCGTCAGCGGTGGTCCGGCTGACCGGTGTGCTCGACGCCGCCGGAGCCGAGGCGGTACGCGGCGCGCTGCTCGCCCGCCTCGTGGCCCGGCCCGGTCCGGTGGTGGCCGACGTGACAGGTCTGCGGGTCGTCGACGCGGCCGGGCGGGGCGTCTTCGCCGACATTCGTCGGGAGGTGGCCGACTGGCCCGCCGCGGATCTGCTGCTGTGCGACCCGGCGGCGGTCGACGGGCCCGCCCACCCGGACGCCGCGTTCGCTGGCGTGCCGGCCTGGCCGACGCTCGACGGCGCGCTGGCCGCGGTCGCGGCGACACCACTGGCGGCGGTGCTCACCGCCGAACTGGCACCGGCGGTGGGAGCCGCCCGGCAGGCCCGCGAGCTGGTCAACACAGGTTGCGAGCGCTGGGGCATGCCGACGCTCACCGACCCGGCGTGCATCGCGATCACCGAGATGGTCAACAACGTGGTGGCGCACGCCCGGACCCCGATGACTGTTCGGCTGGCACCTCAGGAGAGCACCCTGCACCTGGCGGTTCGCGACCACTCCCCGCGTCGGCCGACGTTCGCCGGGATATCCCCGCCGACCCGGGCCGGCGGCCGGGGTCTGCTGCTGATCGACACGGTGACCCGTCGCTGGGGCAGCAGCGCCGTACCGGACGGCAAGGTCGTCTGGTGTGTGCTGCACCCGGACGACGAGCTCGCCTGACGGGGCTTTCGCCGTCGACGCCCGGTTCGGCGCCGTACCGCCGAAGGTCGCCCGGTTATGGCGGCAGGGCAGCGGGTAGTGATCAGACATGCGCGACAACGAGTACCCGACCCCCGTGTCCGACACCGAGGCGCAAGGGCTGCCCGACACCGCCGATGACGACTCGACCGCCAACGACGACGTCCTCACCGGGCGCGAGGCCGACGGCCCGGACCCGGCCCAGCTGCCCGGCGACCGGACGCCGGTGGCTGTGGACCGGTTCGGAACGACCGCCGAGGAGCAACTCGACGGTGAGTCGTTGGACTACAAGCTCGACCGCGAGGTCTACGAGCGCCCGGCGGACGACCCGCTGGCCGGCACGATCGACCCGAAGATCGCCTTCGAGGCGGACAACCTGGAAGCCGCGGCGGAGGCCCAGCTGGACGCCGACGTGATGGATCCCGGGCCGACCTCGGACCCGAACTCACCGGTCTCCCTCTACGACCACGGTCAGCTCGGCACGGTCGCCGACGCCACAGTGGGCCGGCTTGTGGAACCGGACGAGGGGTCGCACACCGACCAGGAGACCGACTCGGTGGCGTACGACGCCGGATCGGCCGGGGGCGGCGCGACCGCCGAGGAGTTGGCCATCCACGAGACGGAGCCGCCGCGCTCGGTCTGACGACAGTTCAGTCGTCCAGGCCGCGTTCGATGGCGTACCGGGTCAGCTCGACCCGGTTGTGCAGTTGCAGCTTGCCCAGGGTGTTCTGCACGTGGTTCTGCACCGTGCGGTGCGACAGGCCGAGCCGCTGGGCGATCTGCTTGTACGACATCCCCTTCGCCACCAGCCGCAGCACCTCCGTCTCCCGTTCGGTGAGCTGGGGCGTCGGGGGTTCGGCAGCGCCGGCCGGGCCGGTCTCCCGCCCCGGTCCGGCGGCCAGCCGGCGGTACTCCCCGAGAACCAACCCGGCCAGGCCGGGGGTGAAGACCGCGTCGCCGGCAGCGGTGCGGTGGACCGCCTCCAGGAACTCGGCGGGCGCTGTCGACTTCACCAGGTAACCGGTGGCCCCGGCCTTGACCGCGTCCAGCACGCTCTGCTGTTCGCCGCTGGCGCTGAGCATCAGCACCCGTACGGCGGGTAGCGCCGCGCGCAACCCCAGGATCACCTCAACGCCGGAGATGTCCGGTAGTTGCAGGTCGAGGACGACGACGTCGGGCCGGGCGGCGGCGGCCACCCGAATGGCCTGGCGCCCCTCGCCGCTGGTCGCCACCACCAGGAACCCGGCCTCGGTCAGGTCGCGGGCCACCCCCTCCCGCCACATCGGATGGTCGTCCACCACCATCACCCGGATCGGGTTCACCGCGGTGACCTCGGCACGCTCAGCTCGATCTCGGTGCCCGCCTCGGGTGCGGACACGATCCGAACCGTCCCACCCACGTCGGCCACCCGGCCCCGGATCGACTGGGTCACGCCGAGCCGCCCCTGGGCGGCCGCCTCGTCCAGCCGGCCGTCCGGGATGCCCGGCCCCTCGTCGCGGATCGACACGGTCACCGTCGCCCCCTCGTCCTCGATCAGCACCCAGGCCCGCCCACCGGCGTGCCGCCCCACGTTGTCCAGGGCCGCGCCGGTCGCGGCGGCCAACTCGCCGGCCACCCGTCGGGGCAGCGGCACCGGGGTGGCCGGGGCGGACAGCGCCACCGCCGCCGAGGCGTACCGGCCGAGCAGGGTCCGCAGGTCCACCGCCTCGCCGCCGTCCGGGAGGCTCGCGGCGGCCGGGCTGGTGCCGGCGATCAGCGCCCGCAGCGCAGCCTCCTGCTCACCGGCCAGCCGGGCCAGCTCGCCAGCCTCCCCGGGCAGGTCAGCGCCGCGCCGCTGCACCAGCGCCAGCACCTGGAGAACCGAGTCGTGAATGCCCCGGGCCAGCCGCTCCCGCTCCCGGGTGGCGGCCTCCAACTCCACCGCGCGCTGCAGCCGCTCCTCGGCGCCCGCCGCCAGCCGGGCCACGTGCCCGACCACCACCCCGGCCAGCAGCATCAGGATCACCCCGGTGAACGAGGACTGGCCGATCCGCTCCCGGGTGGCCAGGTCCGCGCCGGCGACCAGCAGCGCGGCGACAGTGCCCCGCCGCCGGCCACCCGAGACGGCCCAGGCCAGCACCGGGCCGGCCATCCAAGCCACCCCGAGGGTGGGTACGCCGTGGGTGAGCGCCGTCCGGCCGACCACCCACGGGGTGGCCAGCACGATGGCCACCACGACCCCGAGGTCGGCCAGCAGCAGCGGCCAACGCCGCCAGGCCGGTCGGGCGTACCCGATCGTCGTCGCCCCGGTCCAGGCGATCATCAGCAGGATCAGGGCGCCGACGGCGTACGGGTGGGCGTACCGGTCGGCGTCGCGCACCGCGAGCGCGCAGACGTACGCCAGGGAGGCCAGCCTGAACACGGTGAGCGCACGCCACAGCGGCACCTCGAACCCACCCGGCGGCGACGGCATGGCGGTCAGGATGCCACAACCGCCCGGCCGCACGGCGAGCAGCGAGTGCGGTTCGCAGAACCCTGACGTACGGTGGAAAAGCCGCGAAATACTCCGAGATGTGCCGCCGGGACGGGCCCATGACGAACGCAGATCCGCACGCACCGCGTACGGTTGTGCCCATCGAACCTGCCCTCCTGATCGCCGAAGCCTTTGACCAGGCCCAGGTGACCGAGATTCGACACTCGGTCACCTCCTGCGCGCATGCCTCGGGCCTCAGCGGCCAACGGCTTGACGACTTCGTGCTCGCGATCAATGAATTGATCACCAATGCGGTGCGACACGGCGGCGGGCGCGGCTGGCTGCGACTCTGGCGCGAGTCCGGGGTGCTGGTCTGCGAGGTCGCCGATCACGGGCACGGGATCAGCCCGCAGCGGCTGGGTGATCGCAGTCGACCGACCCCGGACACCGCCGGCGGCTGGGGCCTCTGGCTGGCCCGCGAGCTGACCGACGCGATGGAGGTCGTCACCGGCACCGTCGGCACCACAGTCCGCATCACAACAGGCCTGAACAACCACAACCCCACCCCCAGCTAACCCCTGTGCGGCGAGGGAGTGGCTAGTTAGGCGAAGAGGGCGGAGACGGATTCGCCGTTGTGGATTCGGCGCGTCGCCTCGGCCAGGGCGGGAGCCACCGACAGGACCTGCAACTTGGGGACCCGCTTGGCGTCCGGGATGGGCACCGTGTTGGTGCAGACGATCTCCAGGACGCCCTCCTGGTCGCTGAGCCGCTGCAGCGCGTCGCCGGAGAAGAGGCCGTGCGTGCAGGCGAGCCGGATCGACCGGACCTTCAGGCCGCGCAGATGCTCCATCAGCTCGACCACAGTGCTGCCCTTGGCGATCTCGTCGTCCAGCACGATGACGTCCCGGTCGGCCACGTCACCGATCACCGCGCTGATCTTGACCAGGTCGTCGCTGAACCGCTGCTTCGCCCCGGCCGCGACCGGCGTGCCGAGCAGCCGGGCGAAGGCCGCGGCCTCCTTGGCATTGCCCAGGTCCGGCGAGACCACCACTGCGTTGCTGAGGTCGTAGCGGCGGAAGTGGGTGGCCAACTCCCGCAGCGCGTGCAGGTGGTCCACCGGGACGCTGAAGAAGCCGTGCACCTGCGGCGAGTGCAGGGTCATCGCGAGCACCCGGTCCGCCCCGGCCGAGGTGAGCAGGTCAGCGACGAGCCGCGCGCCGATCGAGATCCGCGGCGCGTCCTTCTTGTCCGACCGGGCGTAGGCGTAGTGCGGCAGCACCACGGTGATCCGACCGGCGGACGCACCCCGGGCGGCGTCGATCATCAGCAGCAGCTCGACCAGGTGCTCCTGCACCGGCGGCACCAGCGGCTGGATCAGGAAGACGTCCCGCTCCCGGCAGTTGGCCTGCAACTGGACTTCCAGACAGTCGTTCGCGAACCGGGAGACCCGCACCGGGTGCAGCGGCACCCCCAGGTGGGCGCAGATCTCGGCAGCCAGGTCGGGATGGGCGGTTCCACTGAAAACTGCGATGTCGCGCACGTTCGCACATCGTAGGCGAAGCGGATCGCCACCGTCGGCGGCGGGCCGGAACCCACCGTGACGCCTGTCGCGCCGCGCCGCCGTCCGGGTACGGTGCTGCGGTGACCCCCCAGTACGTCGCCGCCATCGACCAGGGCACCACCTCGTCGCGGTGCATCGTCTTCGACCGGGCCGGGGACATCGTCGCCGTGGCCCAGCGCGAGCACCGGCAGATCTTCCCCCGACCGGGTTGGGTGGAGCACGACGCCGAGGAGATCTGGGACAACGTCCAGCAGGTGGTCGCCGAGGCGCTGCGGTCCGCGGGCACCGACCCGTCCGGGTTGGCCGCCGTCGGCATCACCAACCAGCGGGAGACCACTGTCGTCTGGGACCGGGCCACCGGCCGCCCGGTGGCCAACGCCATCGTCTGGCAGGACACCCGGACCGGGCCGCTGCTGCGCGAGCTTGCCTCGGCGTACGGCGAGGAGCAGTTCCGGGCCCGCACGGGCCTGCCGCTGGCCACCTACTTCGCCGGTCCGAAGCTGCGCTGGCTGCTCGACGAGGTCGACGGCCTGCGCGGGCGCGCCGAGCGCGGCGAGGTGCTCTTCGGCACCATGGACAGCTGGCTGATCTGGAAGTTGACAGGCGAGCACGTCACCGACGTGACGAACGCCAGCCGGACCATGCTGATGGACCTCACGACCCTGGACTGGGCGCCGGAGCTGCTGGACGCGATGGGCGTGCCGGCGGCGATGCTGCCGCAGATCCGCTGCTCCGCCGAGGTGTACGGCACGGCCGGTGGGGTCCTCGCCGGGGTGCCGGTGGCCAGTGCGCTCGGCGACCAGCAGGCCGCCCTGTTCGGGCAGACCTGCTTCCAGCCGGGTGAGGCGAAGTGCACCTACGGCACCGGCAGCTTCCTGCTGCTCAACACCGGCGCCAGCCCGGTCCCGTCGACGCACGGCCTGCTCACCACGGTCGCCTACCGGATCAAGGACCAACCACCGGCGTACGCCCTCGAGGGCGCCATCGCGGTCACCGGCTCACTGGTCCAGTGGCTGCGGGACAACCTGGGGCTGATCTCCACGGCCGCCGAGGTGGAGGAGTTGGCCCGCACCGTGGACGACAACGGCGGCTGCTACGTGGTGCCGGCGTTCTCGGGGCTGTTTGCTCCGCACTGGCGCAGCGACGCCCGCGGGGTGATCGCCGGCCTGACCGGTTACATCACCAAGGGGCACCTGGCGCGCGCGGCGCTGGAGGCGTCGGCGTGGCAGACCCGCGAGGTGGTCGACGCGATGAACGCCGACTCGGATGTGGCGCTGCGCCGGCTCCGGGTGGACGGCGGGATGACCGCCAACGGCCTGCTGATGCAGTTCCTCGCCGATGTGCTCGACGTGCCGGTGGTCCGCTCCCGGATCACCGAGACCACCTGCCTGGGCGCCGCGTACGCGGCCGGTCTGGCGGTTGGTTTCTGGCCGGACCTGGCCACCCTGCGGGCCCAGTGGCGCTCCGACGCGCAGTGGGAGCCGACCATGGCCCCGGACCTGCGCGATCGGGAGCTGCACAACTGGCGCAAGGCCGTGCGGCGCACCCTCGACTGGGTGGAGTGATCGCCGGTCCGGCGGTCACTCCCAGCGGTTGCCGGTGAGCTTCTCGTAGACCTCCACGTAGCGGGCCCGGGTCGCCTCGACCACCTCGGCCGGCACGTCGGGTGCGGGGCCCTGCTTGTCCCAGCCGCTGCCGGTGGCCCAGTCCCGCACGTACTGCTTGTCGTAGGAGAACTGCACCCGGCCCGGCTGGTACGACTCGGCCGGCCAGAACCGCGACGAGTCGGAGGTGAGCAGTTCGTCGGCGAGGACCAGGGTGCCGTCCGGCGCCCAGCCCAGCTCGATCTTGGTGTCGGCGACCAGGATGCCCCGGTCGGCGGCCAGCTCGGCACCGCGCCGGTAGACGTCGAGGGTGATCTGGCGCAGCCGCTCGGCGGTGGCCTGACCCACAGTGTCCACCACGTCGTCGTACGTGATGGGCTCGTCGTGCTCACCCGCCGGCGCCTTGCTCGACGGCGTGAAGATCGGCTCGGGCAGGATCGACGCCTCGCCGAGCCCTCGCGGCAGTGGCAAACCGGAGACCGCGCCGGTCCGCTCGTACTCCCGCAGGCCGCCACCGGTCAGGTATCCGCGGGCGACACACTCGACCGGGATGATGTCCAGCCGCTGGCAGCGGATGGCCCGCCCGGCGAACTCGGCGGGCACGTCGGTGGCCGAGATGACGTGGTTCGGCACCAGGTCGGCGAGCTGCTCGAACCACCAGAGCGAGAGCGCGGTGAGCAGGCGACCCTTGTCCGGGATAGGCGTCGGCAGCGCCACGTCGTAGATCGAGATGCGATCCGAGGCCACCAGGATCAGGTCGTCGCCGTCGGCGTAGATGTCCCGAACCTTGCCCGAGTGCAGAAGTTCCACGCGCCCTAGTACACCACGCGACATTGGAAGGCCCTGATTCGACCACCCAGCCGGAGGGTGACCGGACGGACGTTGACACCTTCGTGCGCTGCCTGCGTGAATGGTCCGACCGCCACCCCCGTAGGTCCAGGAGAGCCCCGTGCCCGTTGTTCGACAGCAGCTCGACCGCCTCGGCGCAGACCCGGGCCGGCGCCGACTGCTCAGCGCGCTGCTCGGCGCACCTCTGCTCGCGTCCGGCGGGCTGGCGGGGTGCAGCGACGACGCTGCCTCCTCGACCCAGGACGGGCCCGTCGAGCTGTCGGTCTTCTGGTGGGGTGGCACCAAGCGGGCCGAGCTCACCGAGAAGGCGCTTCGGCTCTACTCGAATCGCAACCCCCGGGTCACCTTCCGGGTCACCTGGCAGGGCGCCGACGGCTACTACGACCGGCTGGCCACCCAGGCGGGCGGCGGGAACGTACCGGATCTGATCCAGATCGACGACGCCATGCTGACCGAGTACACCCAACGTCAGGTCATCCTCGACCTCACCGACCACCACCTGGATCTTCGGGGCCTGCCGGAGGGTCTGATCCGTTACGGCACGGTGGAGGGGCGGACGATGGCGGTGGCCGCCGGGCAGACCCACGCCGTCGTGGTGTTCAACCGGGACCTGCTGCGGGAGCTGCACATGCCGGAGCCACGCGCCGGGATGACCTGGGCCGACTACATCTCCTGGGCCACGCAGGTCACCGAGGCCAGCGACCGCCGGGTCGCCGGCACGATGGACGGGTCGGGCGACTACCGGGCACTCTGGCTCTGGCTGCGGTCGCAGGGCGGTGAGTTCTACCGGGGCAACCAGCTCGGTTTCGGCGCGGACGAGCTGATCGCGTGGTTCGAGCTGTGGCAGCGGGCCCGCAGGGGTCGGGCCACGCCGAGCGCGGCGCTTGTCGAGCAGGCCGACAGCGGCGAGCCGGCCCGACAACTTGTGGTCAACGGGGTGACCGCCGCGTCCTTCGCCTGGTCGCACCAGCTACCGGAGCTGCAACGACTCACCGAGTCCGAGTTGGGCATCGTCGGCTTCCCCGGCCCGCCGGGGGCCCAGTGGGCGCGGGCGTCGATGTACTGGGCGGGGTTCCGGGGCACCCGCCACCCGGACACGGTCGCCGACGTGATCAACTTTTTGACCAACAATGGTGAGGTCGGCGCCGTCCTCGGCCACGAGCGTGGGCTGAACGCCAGCGCCGCGGTCCGTCGCTACGCCGAGGGCAGCATCACCGACCCGGCCCAGCGACGGGCCGCCGTGTTCGGCGCCAGCATCGCCGACCTGCTCGGGCCGGCGCCGGCGCCGCCGCCCCAGGGGCACGCCAAGGTGCGCACCCTGCTGGTCACCGCCGCCGAACGCATCCGGGTCAAGCGCGACGGCACCCGCGAGGCCACCGCGCGCTTCCTGTCCCAGGCCATCGCGGCCCTGGCGGCCGTGAGCACCGGCGGCCAGCCCGGAGCCGGCCGCTGGTGACCCATCGGCGCCGCCGACCAAGTCAGCGCTGCGGGCCACCGCCACCCCGGCGGTTGCGCATCAGACGCAGCACCAGGAACACGACGATCGCGACCACCACCAGGCAGCAGAGCAGCGGGAGTATCCCGAAGCCGCTGCGGCCTCGCCGCCGGGCGGCCTCCACCACGAGTTCGCCGGTGCCCGTGGACGCCCAGGCCGCGACGGGGACGAAGACCGCAAGTACTACCGCACCGAAGACCGCGCTCAGGCGGCCCCACCACTTACCGAATGAAGACATGTGCCCATCCTCGCCGAAGGGTGCAACCTCGGCACGTCGGTCCACGCCGAATCACGGGACCGGATCGTCCGAAAGCCTCCCGGTCAGCGCGCAACGTGCTGGCAACGTCCTGGCAAAGACGATGATCTTTACATGAATCTCCTGAGGTGATCGGATTCGCCTCATGGTCAACTCTGTAGACGGTGCGCGGATCTCTCGCACCCGAAGATCTGCGGCGGCAGCGGTCGGCGTCACCCTCGTCGCCGCACTCCTCACCCCCACGGCGGCACACGGCGCCCCGCCGCCCACACCGCCGCCGACGAGACCCGCTCCGAGCGGCAACGCGGACCGCACACCCGTCACTGTCACCCTGATCACCGGCGACCGGGTGACGGTCACCCCGGGCGTCCAGGGGGCGACACCCTCGGTGGACGTCAAGCGCGCGCCGGGAGCCACCGGCTCCGTGCGCATCTCCACCGAGGGCCGGGACACCTATGTGTACCCGGACGAGGCGGTGCCCTACCTCGCGACCGGTCGACTCGACAAGCAGCTGTTCGACGTCACCCAGCTCATCGCTGAGGGCTACGACGACACGCGGGCCGCCGAACTCCCCCTGATCGTCACCCGCACGACGGGTTCGGCGAAGCTCAGGACCGGCACCACCCTGCCGGGCGCCCGGACCACTATGGAGCTTCCCTCGGTCCGTGGTGAGGCGATCCGTACCCGCCGATCGCAGGCCGCGGACTTCTGGTCGGCCCTCACCGACGGACAGTCGCCGACCGGCCGCAGCGCTGCCGCCCCGGCACCCTCCTTCACGGCGGGCGTCGACAAGGTGTGGCTCGACGGCAAGGCGAAGGCCACCCTGGCCGACACCACCGCCCAGATCGGGGCACCCGCGGCGTGGGCCGCGGGTGGCACCGGCGACGGTGTCCGGGTCGCCGTCCTGGACAGCGGGGTGGACACCACCCACCCGGATCTCGCCGACCGGGTGGTGGCCTCCCGAAGCTTCATCCCCGGCCAGGACGTGATCGACCGGAACGGGCACGGCACCCACACCGCCTCCACCGTCGCCGGAACGGGCGCCGCCTCCGGCGGCAAGGAACGGGGCGTGGCCCCCGACGCCGACCTGGTGATCGGCAAGGTCCTCGACGAGTACGGCAGCGGGTCGATCTCCGGGATCATCGCGGGCATGGAGTGGGCGGCGCGGGCCGAGCACGCCAAAGTGATCAACATGAGCCTCGGCGTGAGCGCGTGGCACACCCAGGACGACCCGCTGAGCCAGGCCGTCAACCAACTGACCGCCGAGACGGGTGCGCTCTTCGTCGTCGCTGCCGGCAACAGCGGGCCAGATCCGTACACCCTTGGCGCGCCGGGCACCGCGGACGCCGCGCTGACCATCGGCGCGGTGGATGCCTCCGACCACCTGGCGGACTTCTCCAGCGTCGGACCCCGAATGAACGACGAGGCCCTCAAGCCCGACATGACCGCTCCCGGTGTGGACGTGCTGGCGGCACGCTCGCAGCACATCTCCTGGGGCGAGGGCTACTACTACGTCGACAGTGGCACCTCGATGGCGGCGCCGCACGTCGCCGGGGCGGCCGCACTGCTGGCGCAGAAACACCCCACCTGGAGTGCGCGGCAGATCAAGGACGCGCTGATGGGCACCAGCGTCCGGACGCCCGACTACAACGCCTACCAGGCCGGTAGCGGTCGGTTGAACGTCGCCGCCGCCTACCACCAGGACCAGGTCGTCGCATCCGGGTCGGTGGACGCCGGACTCGTCGGCTGGGGCACCGCACCACAGCCGATCAAGCGGACGATCACCTACACCAACACCACGGACAGCCCGATCACGGCGGAACTCTCCGTCGACCGCGGCACCGCCCCCGCACAGACGTTCACCGCAACCGCCGACCGAGTCACGGTGCCCGCTCACGGGAGCGCGACCGTCGATGTCGTGGTGGCCCCGGCCGGCCTTCCCTCCGGCAGGTACTCCGCCCAGGTCACGGCCCGGTTCGCCGCCGGCGAGGTGCACACGGCCGTCGGGGTCGCCGTCGAGTCCAAGAAGTACGACCTCACCATCCACCTGAAGGACCGCGCCGGCCGGCCGATCAGCGGCGAGGTCGAGGTCGTCAACGCCGAGACCGGCTCCGCCTTCATGTGGGTGCCGGACGGAAAGCTCACCGCCCGCCTGGCGCCCGGCTCCTACACGGTCGTCGCGGCGGCCGACGTGGAGGGTCTGCACGGGCCCCGCTCCCTCGGGCTCGCGATGCTGACCGCTCCCGAGGTCGATCTGACGGCCAACCGGGTCGTGGAACTCGACGCCGCGCGGGCCCGCCAGGTGAAGGTGGCGACACCCCAGCCGACCGCCGTCGTCAACAGCAGAATCGACGTCTACCGCTCCTTCACCTCAAGCGAGCCGACACCCACCGACTGGAGCGCCCTCCGCGAGACGTTCTGGCCGGGCACCGCCTACGACAGCCTGTGGGCCCTGCCGACCGGGGACAAGGTGAAGAAGGGCAGCTTCGTCTTCACCACCCGGATCCGCGCCGAGCAGACGCCGCTGGCGATCAGCTACCACGGCCGGCACCTCAGCGACCCGCTCGCGCAGCCCGGTTCCCCGCCGCTGCCCGACGGCACCTCGCGCCTGGACGCCGTCTTCGCGGGCGTCGGCGGCACCGCCGACTACGCCGGCCTCTCCGCCCGCGGCAAGGCCGTGGTCGTCCGCGGCAACGACTCGGTGACCCCCACGGATCAGGCCGCGGCGGCGCACACCGCCGGTGCGGCGATGCTCGTCGTGGTCAACGACCGGCCGGGCCGCAAGAGCGACTGGTACGGCAACCCCGACGCCGTGACGACCGGACCGATCCCGGTGGCCTCGGTGACCATGGACGAGGGCGAGGCGCTGATCCAGAAGATCACCGCTGCGGGCCGCAACACGGTACGACTGGTCGTCGTCGCCCACCCCACGGCGAAGTACCTGTACGACCTGGTGGACTACCACCGCGGCGGGGTGCCGAAGGACCCGTCCGCCAAGACCGACCCCCGCAACCTCGCCCGGATCGATCTGACCTTCTCCCCGCCCCCGGGGAAGCAGTCCAGCGAGACGCGGATGGACTTCCCGCCGTACGAGTACGCGGCGGCACGCCCGTTCCCGTTCGAGCCGGTCGCGCCGGGCCCGCGTACCGACTGGGTCTCCGCAGGCGGTGGCATCAAGTGGATGCAGTACGCCGACGTCGCCGACTGGGCGCGGTCCAACACGGAGGCCATCGCCTACCGGCCGGGCAGCGTCCAGAAGGACCGCTGGTTCGGGCCCATCACCCGACCACGGCTGCTCAGCACCGAGATCCCGTTCCGCGGTGAGACCGCAATGAGCGCGTACATCCAGGGGTTCGGCGACGCGGGCGCCGCACACAGCGGCGGGGCCAGCATGTCGCAGATCGCCACGTTCTATCAGGGCGACAAGCAGCTGACCCAGTTCGACGGCTGGCCCGAGGTCGGCGCCGGTGACCTGTCACCGGAGAAGCTGCCGTACCGACTGGTCGTCGAGACCACTGGCAAGCCCGAGTTCAGCCCGTACTCGACCGCCACGCACACCGAGTGGAACTTCGTCTCCGGCGGCAGCACGGAGGTGCAGGCCATCCCGCTGGTCCAACTGGACTACGGAACGGACGTGGACCTCGTGGGTCGGACGAAGCGCCGAACCGATTTCGCGATCACGCCCGTGGTGGTGGGCAGCACCGCGGCTCGGGACGCCGTGTCGTCGCTCCAGCTGGAGATCTCCTACGACGACGGGGCGACCTGGCAGCGGCAGGGCCTGAAGGAGAAGAAGGGCACCTGGCAGGCGTCTTTGAACGCGCCGCACCGGGCCGACTTCGTGTCGATCCGGGTCACCGCCAAGCAGCGCAACGGTGGCGGCGTCACCCAGACCGTCACCCGGGCCTTCGGCCTGCGGTAGAACCCGCCCGGGGGCCGGCGCCTGCGTGGTGCCGGCCCCCTTGGGGGCCCGCATTCCGCAGCGGCACCAAATAAGTCCGGCCCCCACACTGTGGGGGCCGGACTTGTTTCACTTTCAGTGGTAGCGGGGACAGGATTTGAACCTGCGACCTCTGGGTTATGAGCCCAGCGAGCTACCGAGCTGCTCCACCCCGCGTCGACTGGTTAAGACTAACCCATCCGTTCCGGCGATGATCAGCGGGGGGGTCGTCAACCACTGCGGATGCCGTACACCGCGCTGACGAGCGTGCGGAGGAATGTCGAAAGCCCGCCTCCGGTGGACCGGAAACGGGCTTTCGATGTTTCTTGTAGCGGGGACAGGATTTGAACCTGCGACCTCTGGGTTATGAGCCCAGCGAGCTACCGAGCTGCTCCACCCCGCGTCGGCTCGCTAACCGTAGCGCACCACCCCCGGGCCCCGCAAAACGACGTCCGAATCCGCCGGACAGCGGTCGGCACACCCCGGTCAACCAAGCCAGCTCCGGATGGCGGCGACCGCGCGGCGACTGTCCGCGTCGACCTGCGCCCGCTGGCTGGAGGTGTTCTCCCAGCCCTGCTCCCAGAGGATGGTCACCACGTCGCCGATCCGGATCGCCCGGACCAGCCGAACGTCCTCCACACCGGTCGGGTCGCCGTTGACGTCCTGACCCGCGCTGCGCATCTCGAACAGCACCGACTCGTCGCCGAACCCACTGTCGGGAAGCAGCCGCTGCCGGCTCCGCACCGAACTGTCGCCAGGCCGCTTCTGGTCGGGGCAGTCCCGCACCGCCTGCCGCAATTCCTTCAGCACGTCGTCGGCGCGCCCGGCCCGGTAGATCGCGATGGAGTGCGTGTAGGTGCCGTCCGGGACGTACCCCTCGCCGGGGTTCTGCGGCAGCTTGTAGGTCAGGAGCCGGGTTCGGCGATGCACGGCCGCCTCACTCGGTATGTCTGCCCCGCACAGGCCCGGCAGCGCAGCCACGTCCCGGAACTCCGGCGCGATGCCGATCTGGTTTGCCGGCGCCAGCGCGAAGAACGCCCGATCCGGGATGCGCGTCGGCGTCCTGGGCTGCTGCGTGCCGGTGCCACCCGGAACCGTCACCGCCGTACCCGGAGAGCGGTCGGGCGTCGTCGGCGAGACGGACGGCGATGGCGAACCGCCGGTCGCGCTCGGAGACGGCGACGCCGACGGCGTCGGCGTCCCGGCCGGCGCGGGTACGGACGCCGGCGGCGGGGTGATCACCTGGGCACCGATCACCACGCCCACCACCACCAGCCCCACGGCAAGGGTGCTCCCGGCCGCACGGAATCGGGCCCGGCGGTCCGCCTGGTGCCGCAGGACGTCAGGAAGGCCCAGATCGCGGGCGTCAGCGTCGGCGGCGAGGGACCTGTACAGCTCGGACAGTTCACGCGACATCGGTGGCCTCCAATTCCACGACAGCCAGATCGGGCAGCAAGGCGGCGAGTCGGGCCCGGCCGCGGGAAAGCCACGACTTCACCGTGCCGACGGGTACGCCGATCTCTTCGGCGATCTCCTCGACCGGCATGTCGAAGAGGTAGTGCAGCGCCAACGCTCGCCGGTGGGTAGCCGGCAGCTGACGCAGGGCCTGGACCAGCAACACGCTGTCCTCGTTGGGCGGAGACACCGACGGCGGAGGGCCGGCCAACCGCAACGCGCCCCGCAGACCGCGCAGCCGCCGCCAGCGGTCGGTCGCCAACCGGGACACCACCAGCCGCAGCCACGCCTCCGGCGCCGGATGCGCCGACAACCTCGCCCACTGCCGCCAGGCCCGGGCATACGCCTCCTGCACCAGGTCCTGCGCCTCGTTGTAGTCGCCGACCACCGCGTAGCCGTACCGCATCATCCGCCGCGTGGTGCTGCGGTAGAAGTCATCGAAGCTTTGCCCATCCCTCACAACTGCTCCCCCTCATCCACCCCGTTGCAAATGAGGACGGCGGACCGCTGTCGCAGGTTGCGGCCCGGCTGCGCCTGTCCGCGAGGTGACAGCGGGCACAGCTCCGGACGCGGCAGAGCCCCCGCCGTCGGACCGGTGCGGTCCGACGACGAGGGCTCCGAGACGTACTCCCGCCGGTGGCGGGTCAGCCGCCGGCGCTCGGGGTGGCACCCGGCGCACCAGCGGCCTGCTGCGCCTGCTGGAACGCGGTGAGCGCCTCGTCGAGGGCCTTCAGCGCACGCCCGTACCGCTCGAAGTCGCCGGACGTCTGCGCGGCCCGGACCTCGGTGATCGCGGTCTGCACCCGGTCCGCGGCGGCAGCCAGATCACCGGCCGGCGGTGGGGTGCCGGGGCTCGGGGTCCCCGTCGGCGTTGGCGTCGGTGCCGCCGACCCCGAAGGCGTCGGCGTCGGAGTCGTCGGATTGCCTCCGGTCGTCGGAGGCGGCGACGTGCCCTGCCCGGCCTTCTTGCCCTGCTCGACCAACTGCTTGATGCCGTCGTTGATGTTGTCGGCGAGCGCCACGAAGGAGCCACCGTCACCGTACGAGAGCAGCACCTTCTGCAACAGCGGGTACGCGTCCTGCTGGTTGCTCTTCACGTAGACCGGCTCGACGTAGAGCATCCCGTCGGCGAAGGGCAACGAGAGCAGGTTGCCGTACTGCACCTGCGCCTGGTTGCTGGAGAGCAGGTTGAGCTGCTGACGGATGTTCGCGTTGTTGGTCATCTGCTGGTGCACCTGCACCGGGCCGGAGATCCGGGTCTGATCCGGCAACTCCAGCACCTCCAGCCGGGGCTTCCCCTCGACGTACGACCCGGAGATCAGCGCGGCGAGGTTCTGCCGGCCGTTCGGGGTGACCGCCGAGGTGAGCTGGAACCGAGGGCTCTCCTGCCCCGGGAACTGGGTGAACAGGTAATACGGAGGCTGCTTCTGACCGCTGTCCGGAGCGTCCGGCACGTTGGGCACCTGCCAGAAGTCCTGCGCCGAGTAGAAGTCACCCGGGTTCGTCACGTGGAACTTGGTCAGCAGGTTGCGCTGCACCTTGAACATGTCCGCCGGGTAGCGCAGGTGCTCGGTCAGCTCGACCGGGATCTCCGCCTTCGGCAGCACCAGGTCACCGCCGAACGCCTTGTTCCACGCCTTGAGCACCGGGTCGGTGTCGTCGTACTCGTACAGCTTCACAGTGCCGTCGTACGCGTCGACGGTGGCCTTCACCGAGTTGCGCATGTAGTTGACGTCCTCCCGGGCCAGCTGGAAGGTGCCCCGGTTGGTCAGCTCGTCGGTGGTCTCGGTCTGCAGGTTGACCTTCTCGGCGTACGGGTACGAGGCCGCCGTGGTGTAGCCGTCCACGATCCACTGCACCCGACCGTCGACCACCGCCGGGTACGGGTCGCCGTCCAGGGTGAGGAACGGCGCGACCTTCTCCACCCGGTCGCGCGGGTTACGCACGTACAGCAGCTTGGAGTCCTTGTTGACCGCCTCGGAGAGCAGGAAGTTCGACTCCTGCTCTTTGATGGCGTACAGCAGTCGCCGGGTGAAGGAACCGATCTCCACACCGCCCTCACCGGTGTAGGTGTAGGACTCGCCGCCACCCTCACCGACCGGCCTGTCGAACTCGGCCTTCTTGTTCGGGTCGGCCTGCCCGACGATGGCGTAGTCGTCGGCCGCCATCCGCTCGCCGTAGTAGATGCGCGGCTGCTTGGCCGGGATCTGCTCGGTCTGCGAGGAACACGCCTCCTGGGTCTTCTCGCCGAGGAAGCCGGAGACGAAGAACGGCTGCCCGCCACAGACCACCTGGTTGGCCGGCGCGGCCACCAGCCCGTACCCGTGGGTGTAGACGGTGTGCCGGTTGATCCAGGTGTTCTGCTGGTCGGTCAACTCGCCGTAGTTGATCTCGCGGACGCCGACCACGTAGTCGGAGACCTTGCCGTTCACCCCGTACCTGTCGATGTCCAGCTTCGGACCGAAGTCGTAGAAGCCACGCACCTGCTGGAGCTGGGTGTACGTCTCGCTGACCAACTGCGGGTCGAGCAGCCGCACGTTCGACACCACCGACGTGTCGGTGGCCAGGTTCCCCGGTGGGGTGAGGTTGTTCGCCGCGTACGGGGTCGTCTCGGTGGCCCCCAACCCGAACGCCGCACGCGTCGCGTCGATGCTCCGCTGGATGTACGGCGCTTCCTTGTCCTTGGCGCTCGGCTTGACCTCGAAGGTCTGCACCGCCCAGGGGTAGATGCCACCGATGGCCACCGCGGACACGCCGAGCAGCGCCAACGAGATCCCCGGCCAGACCAGGTTCCGCATCCAGGCGTTGGAGAACACGAGGATCGCTATCGCCACCACGATCGAGATGTAGGCGAGGATCTCCTTCGCCGGCAGCAACGCGTTCACGTCGGCGTAGCCGGCGCCGTACAACTTGGCGCCCTCGTTGTACTCCAGCAGCATCGCCCGCCGGTCCAACACGTACGCGATCGCCTTCAACAGCACGAAGACCGCGACCAGGGTGCTCAGGTGCGCGCGGGCCCCGTTGCTCATCCGATCGCCGACGCCCTGGAGGCGGACCCCACCGAAGAGGTAGTGCACCGCAAGCGCGCCGATCACGGCCAGCACCACAGCGGTGAAGGCGACCCCGAGCAGGTAACGCCAGAACGGCAGTTGGAAGACGTAGAAGCCGATGTCGACCCCGAACTCCGGGTCCTTGATGCCGAAGTCGCCGCCGTTGCGGAAGAGCAGCCACTGGTTCCACCGGTTCTGCGCGGAGAGGCCGGCGAAGAGCCCGACCACCGCGGCGGCCAGCGAGATCCAGGTGCCGAGACGCGGGCTGAGCACCATCCGGTAGCGCTCCAGCGTCGCCTGCTCCACCGAGTGCGGACGCAGTCGCGGCCGCAACCGGTAGGCCAGCCACAGGTTGCCACCGACGATCACCGCCATGCCGAGGCCGATGGCGAGGAAGAGCACCAGCCGGGTGAGCAGGACGCCGGTGAAGACCTCGGTGTAACGGACCTCGTCGAACCAGAGCCAGTCGGTCCACGCCTGGACACCCCAGCCGAGCAGGGTGAAGAGCACGAACACCCCGACCAGGACAGCGATGGTGACGCGCCCGCGCCGGCTCATCCTCGGGAGGGGGCTGCTGCTACGCATGACCACTGTTGGCTCCGCACGCTCGATATGATCGGCTCCGACCAGGCACCCAGAGTACGGGGTGTTCCTGAGCGTGTCGGGGCACGGTCACACCGGTCAGCAACGCGTCGGCTGTCCGCCCGCACGCAACGTCTCCAGAGCGGTCATCGCCTCGTCCAACGAGCCCACCCGCAACAGCGGCAGATCGGGCTGCGGATTGCGGACCGCCTCGGCGCAGTTGTCCGCCGGCACGAGGAAGACCTTGGCCCCGGCGCGCTTGGCGCCGACCAACTTCTGGGCGATCCCGCCGATCGGGCCGACGGTGCCCTCGTCGTCGATGGTGCCGGTGCCGGCGATGACCTGGCCGCCGGTGAGGTCGGCCGGGGTCAACTTGTCCACGATCCCCAGGGCGAACATCAGACCGGCGCTCGGCCCACCGATGTCCCCCAGGTCGATGCCGAGCGTGAACGGGTGCGGCTGCTGCTGATCGATCTCGACACCGATCCGCGGTCGGCCGTCCTGCTCCTGACTGGTCACCGTCGCGGTGGCCTGCACGCCGTCACGGGTGTAGCCGACGGACAACGCCGTCCCCGCCGGCTTGGTCCGGACCAGCTCGGTGACCTTCGAGGCCACCGGCACCGGCTGGCCGTCGACCGAGGTGATCAGATCACCGGCCTTCAGCGCCCCGGCCGCCGGGCCGTCTCCGGCCACCGTCTTGATCACCACCTGCACCGGAAAGCCCAACTCCCGCAGCGCGGCGGTCTCCGCGCTGGTCTGCGACGCCTTGAAATCCTCGGCGTTGCGCTGCTCGACCTGCTCCGTCGACTCCCCCGGTGGGTAGACCAGCTCGCGCGGCACCACCGCCTCGTCGTCGGAGAACCAACCCGCGATCGCCCCCCGCAACCGCACAGTGGGCTGCACCCCCACCGTGGTCAGCCGCAACTGGCCGGCCGAGGTCGAGGTCTCCCGACCGGAGACCTGGATGACCTCCTTACCGTCGGTCGTGCCGAGGGTGTTGACCGTCGGACCCGGGCCCAGCACCACGTACGGGATCGGCACCCGGAGCACCCCGATGCTCAGCAGGGCGGTGAACAGGGCACCGAGCAGGACCGTCAGGCCACGACGTCTCATGCCGCAGAGCGTACCGACCGGTCGCGGTCCACCCGCCGGATGCGCCACGCGACTTCGCCCTCAGCGCAACGCCGGTGGCGGCTACCTGGGGCGCGGTCCGCGTACCGTAGATGTCGTGCCTGATATTCCGTTCGGTTTCGCGCTCCCGGGTGGGCAACCACCAGACCCCAACGATCCCGCGCAGATGCAGCAGTTCATGTCGCAGTTGCAGCACCTGCTCTCCGCGCCGGGCAGCGGGCCGGTCAACTGGGACCTGGCCCGGCAGGTAGCAGCCAGCCAGCTCTCGGCCGCCGGTGACCCGGCCGTGTCGATGTACGAGCGCAACGCGGTCGAGGAGGCGCTGCGCCTGGCCGACCTGTGGTTGGAGCCCGCCTCGGCGTGGCCCTCCGGCATCCAGAACCCGGTTGCGTGGAACCGCAACGAGTGGATCTTCAAGACGCTGGACGTGTGGCGCAAGCTGTGCGACCCGGTCGCCAGCCGGATGGTCGGCGCGATGGGCGACCTGGTGCCACCGGAGGCGCGCGCCCAGCTCGGCCCGATGCAGTCGATGGTGGCCTCCCTCGGTGGCGCGCTCTTCGGCGGTCAGCTCGGTCAGGCCCTCGGTTCGCTCGCCGCGGAGGTGCTCTCCGCCGGCGACATCGGGCTGCCGCTCGGCCCGGCCGGCACGGCCGCGCTGATCCCGGCCAACATCCGGGCGTACGGCGAGGGCCTGGAACTGCCCGAGGACGAGGTCCGCCTCTACGTGGCGCTGCGCGAAGCCGCCCACCAGCGGCTGTTCCAGCACGTCCCGTGGCTGCGTGGGCACGTGCTCAGCGCGGTCGAGATGTACGCCTCGGGCATCCGGGTCAACCGGGAGGCAATCGAGGAGGCGATGGGCCGGGTCGACCCGACCGACCCCGAGTCGATGCAGGCGATCGCCCTGGAAGGCATCTTCACCCCGGAGGACACCCCGGCGCAGAAGGCCTCACTGGCCCGCCTGGAAACCGCACTCGCCCTGGTCGAAGGCTGGGTGTGCCACGTCGTGGACAACGCCGCCAGCGACCGGCTGCCCAACGTCGTCCGGTTGGGCGAGGCGTTCCGCCGTCGCCGGGCCGCCGGCGGTCCCGCCGAGCAGACCTTCGCCGCACTGGTCGGCCTGGAACTGCGCCCCCGCCGCCTGCGCGAGGCCGCGGCGCTCTGGGCCGCGCTCACCCAGCACCGTGGCATCGAAGGCCGCGACGCCGTCTGGGGCCACCCGGACCTGCTCCCGTCGGACGACGACTTCGCCGACCCGGTCGCCTTCGCGATGAACGACATGGACCTCAGCGAGCTGGACAGCTTCGACTTCACCGCCCCCAGCGGGGTGGAGGAGAAGGCCCCGGGTCAGGCCGGCCCGTCGGGTGAGTCCGGTCAGTCGGGTGAGTCCGGTCAGTCGGGCGAGACCGACGGCGAGGGCGACGCCAAGTCCTGACGTCCGCGCGTCGACGAACCGCGCCCGGGTGCCCGCATGATCGACAGCGGGCACCCGGACGCGTTCGCGCAGGGTTGGCCTGTCGGCAGGTCGGGCGGGCAGCGCGGGGCCGGTCGGGCGGCCCGGGGCCAGCGGCCAGCGCGGGCCGGGCAGGCAGCGCAGGCCGGGCAGGCGGGCCGGGCAGGCGGGCCAGCGGCCAGCGCGGGGTAGCCGTGTCGGCGGGCAGTGACTCTGGTCCTGTCGGCCGGCTGACGGTTCAGGCGGGGCGGCCCGACCCAGAGAGAAGGGCGCGGGTCGCTTCCCAACCCTCGAAGGCTGGGTCCAGCGTGGCCAGGTCAGCCGGGCCGCGCAGTCGTCGCCAGCCTGCGGTGACCGCCACGTCGCCCGGGCGCGGAGCATTGGCGCGCGCATCAGCCGGCGTCGCCGTGTCCAGCTCCAGGGTCGGTAGCCAGTCCGGCGCGGGCAGTCGTACCGCGACCCCGAGCAGGCCAGGGCCGCCGCCCTCGACCGGAGCCACCGCGACCGGTCGGGTGGTGAGCGGGCGGAGCAGCTTGCCGACGGTCAGGGCGGGTAGGTCGGGCACGTCACTTACCAGCACAGCCGCCTGGTCGTACCCCTCCAGCGCGGCGAACACGGCGTTCGGCGTCGCCTCGGCCACCTCGTACACCGCCGTGCCGGGCCACACCAGCGCATCGGCCAGAGCCCGATCGGCCGGGGTCACCGCGACCGCGACCTCCACCTCATTGAGGGTGGCGAGCAGGTCGATGACGTCTTCCGCGAGTGCCGCTCGCCACTCCGCCAGGTCGACGCCCGGCGGCGACCAGTCAGCCGGCCCGAGCAACGCCACCACCACTCGTCGCGCCATCCCCCGACCCTAGCGCCCCGCCCGGCACAGCCAACCCACCCGCCCGGCACAGCCATCGCACCGCCCGGCACAGCTGTCCCACCCTGCCGGACCCACCTACCTGAGCCCATTCCGCCCCAAGCGTCCGACCCCGGACCATTCGGACCCGACCCGGAACGCCCTGACGTGGGCCCGCAGACATGATCGACTCGGTTCAAGGAAGTCGCGGGGTCCCAGGGCCATCGACAGCACGGTATCCAGGAAACCGAGTCGATCTAGGCCGATCGCGCCTCTGACGGCGTCCGGCGCGCGCGGGACCAGGGGCTCAGCGCGCCGGGGCCAGGGGCTCCGCGCGCCGGGGCCAGGGGCTCCGCGCGCCGGACCCAGGGGCTCGGCGCGCGCGGGACCCAGGCGGGTCAGGAGGGGGTGTCGATCAGGTGGGGAGGGGTGCGCCGGAGGCGGCGGCGACCCCTTCGAGGTAGCCGCGGGCGCGTTCCGCCTTGGGATAGCGACCGACCAACGCCCAGAACCGGGCGTTGTGGCTGGGCACGATGAGGTGCGCCAGCTCGTGCAGCAACACGTAGTCGATCACCCATTCAGGCATCTCCTGGACGCGGTGCGAGATTCGGATGCTGCGGTCGGCCGGCGTGCAGGAGCCCCATCGGCCGTTCTGGTTGGTGACCCATCGGACGCTGGCCGGCACCGCTTTCGTGGCGTACCCGGGGAGGTAGAGGTCGATGAGCCGGTTGGCGCGGGCCACCAGCTCGGCGTCCGAGCGGGCGAGGCGGCCCTCCCGGGCGGCGAGGCGGGCGAGCATCCGGTCGACCCATTCGCTCTCCTCGGCGCGGGAGAACTGGTCGGGGATGAGGACGACCACTCGCTCACCGTCACGGTACGCGGACACCGTGCGTCGTCGACGCTGGCTGCGCCGCACCTCGACGACCGGCTTGCGCGTCCCCGCCATCACTGGCCCGCGCAGCCTCGACTACGTGTCACGAAGGAAAGCTAATGCCCACTGACCAGGGGTCCGCAAGAGTCAACCGCACGACACGCGCCCAGAAAATGGTGATTGGTCGCCAGGCGTCCCGAAAATTTCTTGACCGCAGCGCCATCGCGCCATCTCGTCACCCTTGGTGAACGCCGATAGCGCCGGTACACGACACGTCCCCACCGTAGGTGATCAGCGTCCCGAATGCCTCCGCAGGGGCACTCGCACGGGTGGCTGTCAGGGTTTGGTCGGCGTGTCCCCGCCAAACTGACTTATCCGACCTATTTCGCCATGCACACTCTCGACGTCGACTTGCTCACAGTGTCGATGCACAGCTGACATGGAACTGCCCAGACCTGGGTAGGGTCCGCGGACCAGCGGTCACGAAGGTGGCCGCGGAGTGAGACCCAGCGCCGGCGCCCCATGTGGCCCGCCGCCGGGCACCCCGCCGGAACGGCATTGACCGGCGGACGAGACGAGGAGGGCACCGTGGCCGACCAGGCCCAGACGACCTACAACGGTTACTGCGTGAAGTGCAAGGAGAAGCGGGACTTCGAGGGGCACGTCGAGGTCTCGAAGACCGGAATGAACATGGCCAAGGGCAAGTGTCCGGTATGCGGAACAACAGTGAACCGCATCCTGGGCAAGGCCAAGGTCTGACCCGAACGGGTGAACGGGGGTGGGGCGGCCGGTGGCCATCCCACCCCCGTTGCCGATCGGGAGTGCGGTGCCACCGGCGTCGGTAGCCCTGTCGGGTGACCGACAACGGCGATGGCAGGCTGTGGAAAACCCGCGAAATCCTGTGGATAGCGCTGGACAGCGGCCTGGCGACCTGTGGACAACGATCGACTGAACGCGAAGATGCGGTCACGATTCGTGACCATGAGCCGCACCGTGCTACCGCGCCCCACCCTGCTGCCCGGCCTCAACCGGCTCTGGCGGGACCGGCACACACTCCAGCTCGGCGTCGGCCGTGCGCCGGCCGCTCTGCTGGAGTTGGCCAACCCACGCGCCGCCCACCTGCTCGACCTGCTCGACGGCACCCGCAGCGAGCGCGCCGTGCTGGCCCAGGCGGCGAGCGCCCAGGTCGACGCCGACGACGCGCGTACCCTGCTGGACACCCTGCGGGCCGCCGGCCTGTTGGTGCCCGCGCACAGCCTGATCCCCCGCGACCTGACCGGCCCGGTCCGTGCCCGGCTCGCGGCGGAGGCCGGCGCGTTGGCCCTGACCGCCGCCCGACTGCCCGGCACGCCCGCGCAGGTCCTGCGTCGGCGGCGGGCGGCCCGCGTCCTGCTCACCGGCGGCGGGGCGCTCGGCGGGCCGCTGGCGGTGGCATTGGCCCAGTCCGGTGTGGGGCAGGTGATTCCCCAGCTCACCGGCCTGGTGCGCGCCGTCGACCTGATCGGCACGGGCATCCCCGCCACCGAGCTGGGTAGCCCACTGGCACCGGCGGTGCGGGCCGCGCTCAACCGCGTCGCACCGGGCACCGGCACCCATCCGAGCCGCGCCGGACGGATCGACCTGGTGATTCAGCTCGGCACCGACCGGCCTCCCGCGCTGCTCGCCGCCGGTCACGCCCAGCGCCGGCAGCCGCACCTGCTGGTCACGCTGCGCGAGGGCGTACCGGTGATCGGGCCGTTGGTCCGCCCACCCGCCGGGCCCTGTCTGCACTGCGTCGAGCTGCACCGGGCCGACCGCGACCCGGACTGGCCGCGGCTCGCCGCACAACTCGCCGTCGCCGACCCGCCGGCCGCCGGAACGACCGGCACGCTGCTCGTCGCCTGCGGGTACGCGCTGACCGAAGTGCTGACGCAGCTGGACGGAGGTCAGCCGGAGACGCTGGGTGGCGCCATGGAGATCACCGGTACCTGCCGTTTCCGTCGTCGGGGTTGGCCGCCACACCCGGCGTGCGGGTGCTCGCAGGGCCGAGTGTCCGCACCAGCCCGGCCGCAGAGCAGCAGCGGGGCCCTCCGGTCGGTAACAATGACCGGGTGACCGACATCCCGCGCCGCGCCGTGTCCCGCACCGCCAAGCTCGCCGCCCTGCCGCTCGGCTTCGCCGGCCGGACCGTTCTCGGCATGGGAAAGCGCGTCACCGGGCTCGCCTCCGACGTGATCTCCGCGGAGATCCAGCAGCGCACCGCCGAGCAGCTGTTCAGCGTGCTGGGCCAGCTCAAGGGCGGGGCGATGAAGTTCGGCCAGGCGCTGTCGGTCTTCGAGGCGGCTTTGCCGGAGGAGATCGCCGCGCCCTACCGGCAGGCGCTGACGAAGTTGCAGGAGGCGGCGCCACCGCTGCCGGTCGCCAGCGTGCACAAGGTGCTGGCAGAGCAACTCGGCCCCGACTGGCGGGACCTGTTCGTCGAGTTCAACGACGTGCCGGCCGCCGCCGCGAGCATCGGCCAGGTGCACCGGGCGCGCTGGCGCGAGCCCGGGTTCGACGAGTCGGGCGCTCCGAACAGCCGCGACGTAGCGGTCAAGATCCAGTATCCGGGGGCCGGCGACGCCCTGCTCGCCGACCTCAAGCAGCTCTCCCGACTGGGCGGGATGTTCCGGGCCATCCAGCCCGGCCTGGACGTCAAGCCGCTCCTGGCCGAGCTGCGCGAACGGATCACCGAGGAGTTGGACTACGAGTTGGAGGCCGAGTCGCAGCGCACCTTCGCGGCCGCGTACGCCGACGACCCGGAGATCTTCATCCCGGAGGTGGTCAACGCCTCGCCCCGGGTGCTGGTCACCGAGTGGGTGACGGGCACCCCGCTGGCCGACATCATCCGCGAGGGCACCGAGGAGGATCGCGACGAGGCGGGCCGGCTGATGGCCACCCTGCACCTCTCCGCGCCGCAGCGGGCTGGGCTGCTGCACGCCGACCCGCACCCGGGAAACTTCCGGCTGCTGCCCGACGGTCGGCTCGGGGTGATCGACTTCGGTGCGGTGGCCCGGATGCCGGAGGGCACTCCGGAGCCGATCGGTCGTATCGCGGCGATGGCCCTGCGCGGCGACGCCGACGAGGTCGTGGCGGGGCTGCGGTCGGAGGGGTTCATCGGCTCGGCCGAGGAGATCGACGCCGAGGGGGTGCTCGACTTCATCCGCCCCATGCTGGAACCCATCGCGGCGGACGGCTTCCGCTTCACCCGGGCCTGGTTGCGGGGCGAGGCGGGTCGACTGGCCAGCCCCCGCTCCCCCACGTACCAGCTGAGCAGGCAGCTCAACCTGCCACCGTCGTACCTGCTGATCCACCGGGTGACACTCGGGTCGATCGGGGTGCTCTGCCAGTTGGAGGCGAAGGCCCCCTACCGGAGCATCCTGGAGCGCTGGCTGCCCGGCTTCGCCCCGGTCGCCTGAGCGCGTCAAGAGACGACATGGGGAAGGGCGGGTGCCGGTCGGCACCCGCCCTTCCGTGTGGGGTGGTACTAGAGAATGCCCAGGTCGCGAGCCGCCTGGTTGCGGCCGGTCATGGCGACGGTACGGGCGGATCGGGTTGCCTCAGTGCTCGTGGTGGTACGACCGGCCTGAGGCCGGCGCATTCGAGCCCGGGACAACGCTTCGTGGAGTAGTTGCATCTCGAAGGCTCCACTCGGAACGTTCAACATCGTTTTCTCACTCACTGCCGGTGTGGCACCGGCGTAGTTGGTACGGGTCGGGAACATGTCAGGCTGCCAGCCGGACCGCGCCACGCACCTCGGACAGCCCACTGGCTGCCAGGCGCGCCTCGGCCTCGACGCGAAGCTCGGCGTCACGGGCGACGTCCTCCTTACGCGGACGGCCACGGGGCCGCTTACGCGGGACAACCGCGCCACGCTCGAAGATCTCGCCGCCCCAGACGCCCCACGGCTCCGCTCGCTCAACGGCTCCGGCCAGGCATTCGACGCGCAGCGGGCAGTCCCCGCAGAGCGACTTGGCCAGCTCGAGCTCGGTGGGCGAGTCGGAGAACCACAGGTCGGGGTCGAACTTCCGGCAGGGCAGGTTCGCCTCCATCTCGACGCTCATGTCGAGGGGGGCCAACGCCAGACTCATCTCCCGGTCACCTCTCTCTCACTTCGATCTCGTGGATCGCATTCCGACGTACTTACGGCGGGCAAAAAACTGAGGCCGCGGATCCCGGTAAGCGGGTTCCGCGGCCTCGAGGTGAGCCGGAGTCTGATGGTCAGACCGGTTTACCTCGAGGTGGAACGCCGCGGACATCCATGCGCTTCTTGGCGACTCGGATGCCATTGCCCGTGAAGCCACTGGTCCCCTCGACTCCAGCGGGCGCGACGGTCAGGATCAGCTCGGCCTGAACCTGGTGCACCTGTGGAACCGACGGTCGTGCGGCCGTAAGGGCCACCCGGACAGCCGACAGCGGGGCGTGGACAGACGGCATCGCCGTCAGACGCTCATAGGTGAAGATCTTCACGGGTGCCACCTCCCTCACGTTCCTCGTATCGACTGGACCGGCCCCGTGAGCAGCCGGAATGGCGCCGCTCGCGTGGTGTGTCCTGAGGCTATTCCTCGCGCCGGGGCGAGGGCAAACGAATTTACGACGAGATTTCGAAAGTTTTCTCCGGGCAGACATCGTCCACCCCGGCGCCGGCCACGAGGGCCAGCACCGACTCGCCGTAGAGGCCCAGCTTGCGAGGGCCGATACCGGCGATGGCGATCAACTCCTCCGACCGGCCGGGTCGCCGCTCGGCCAACGCGACAAGCGTCGCGTCGGTGAAGACCACGTACGCCGGGACCTTCTGCGCACCGGCCACCCGCTGCCGCCACTCGCGCAGCCGTTCGTGCAGCTCATCGTCTATGTCGGACGGGCAGGTCGGACAGCGGCCGAGCTTGCGGTCCGGGCCGGCGAGCAGGGTGGCGCCGCAGATCCGGCAGGAGACGATCTGCGTTCGCCGCCGCTCGGGACGGCTGGCCGGACCGGCGCCGCCGGTGGCCCGTTCGGTGCCGCCGGAGCGGTCCAGCTGGGGAAGGAACCGCGACGGCCGTCGGGCCCGTCCGCCCGGGGAGCGTGCGGCGGCGTACGACAGCCAGAGCCACTCCCGGGCGCGGGTGATCCCGACGTAGAGCAGCCGCCGCTCCTCCTCGACCTGCTCGACGGTCTTGGCGTACGTGGTGGGCAGGGTGCCCTCGGCGAGGCCGACCAGGAAGACCGCGTCCCACTCCAGGCCCTTCGCCGAGTGCAGGGACGCCAGCGTCACGCCGTCCACCGTCGGCACGTGCTGCTGGGCGGCCCGGCGCGCCAACTCCTCGGTGAAGCCGGAGAGGGTGACCGGGCGCTCCACCGAGGCGGCCTCGCCGATCGGCACGACCTCGGGGGTGGCCGCGTACTCCTCGGAGAGCTGGACCAGCGCGGACAGCGCCTCCCAGCGCTCGCGGGCGGCGCCGCCGGCCGGGGGCGCGTCCGGGGCCCAGCCGACCGCGGTGAGCGCCTCGACGACGGCGGCCGGCAACGGTGTCTCCCCCGGGATCGAGCGGGTGGCGGCGCGCAGCGCGACCATCGCCTGGCGCACCTCGGTCCGTTCGAAGAACCGCTCCGCGCCCTGCACGACGTACGGCACCGCGGCCTCGGTGAGCGCCTTCTCGTACGCCTCGGACTGCGCGTTGACGCGGAACAGCACGGCGATCTCCTTCGCCGGCGTGCCCGCGTCGATCAGCGACCGGCAGCGCGTGGCCACCGCGTTCGCCTCGGCCGGCTCGTCGGTGAAGATCCGCAGGTCCGGTTCGGGGCCGGGAGGGCGTTGCCCGCTCAACTCCAGCCGCAGCCGCGCCTCGGTGCCCCGGGCCTGGGCGATCACCGCGTTGGCCAGCCCGACCACCTGCGGGGTGGAGCGGTAGTCGCGGACCAGCCGGACCACTGTGGCGCCGCGGTGCCGGCGGGGGAAGTCGACCAGGTACGCCGAGGTGGCCCCGGTGAACGAGTAGATCGTCTGGCTGGCGTCCCCGACCACTGTCAGGTCGTTGCGGCCAGCCAGCCAGGCGTCGAGCAACCGCTGCTGGAGGGGGTTGACGTCCTGGTACTCGTCGACCACGAAGTGCCGGTACTGGGTGCGGACCTGCTCGCCGACGTCCGAGTGCTCCTCGATCCCCCACACCGCGGCCCGCAGCATGTCCTCGAAGTCGATCACCCCGTTCGCGCGCTTGAGCTGCTCGTACGCGGTGAACACGTCGGCGACCTTCGCCGGTTCGTGCGGTGTGTCGCGCAGCGCCCGGGCCGCGGACACCACGTAGTCCGTCGGCTCGACAAGCGACGACTTGGCCCACTCAATCTCACCGGCCAGGTCCCGCGCGGCGGCCCGGTCGGTCCGTAGGCCGACCCGGGCGGCGGCGAGGGTGACCAGCCGTACCTTGCTGTCCAGCAGCTCGGGCATGGCGCGGCCGGACAGCAGCCGGGGCGCGAAGTACCGCACCTGCCGCAGCGCGGCGGCGTGAAATGTCCGGGCCTGCACACCGCCCACCCCGAGGACGGTGAGCCGGCTCCGCATCTCGGCGGCGGCGCGGGCGGTGAAGGTGACCGCGAGCACGTGCCGGGGGGAGATCTCGCCGGAAAGCACCCGGTGGGCGATCCGGGAGGTGATCGCCCGGGTCTTACCGGTGCCGGCGCCGGCCAGGATGCAGACCGGGCCGGCGGGTGCGGTCACCGCGGAGCGTTGCTCCGGGTCCAGCCCGGCGAGCACCTGTTCCGACGCTGAGTGAACCACCACAACCAGGAATCATCTCAGCTCCCCCTAACGTTGCAGCGAACAGCCTCGGCTTGATCCGCAAGCCGCGGCCGGAGCAGTTGGAGGATCCGACCATGCTGACGATGTATTCCACCCCCTGGTGCGGCTACTGCCACCGGCTGAAGTCGCAGCTCGACCGGGAGGGCATCGGGTACGAGGTGGTCGACATCGAGCAGGACCCGAAGGCCGCGGAGTTCGTGATGAGCGTCAACGGCGGTAACCAGACGGTGCCGACGCTGCGCTTCGCCGACGGAAGTGCCCTGACGAATCCCTCGATCACCCAGGTCAAGCAGCACCTGGAGACGCTCAACGCCTGATCTGCCGGTTCATTCTCGGTGCGCGGCCGCCCCACCCGGGGCGGCCGTTCGTCGTGTTCGGGTACGGGCCACGGTGGCGACGGTCGGTGGGTGCCGGCAGCCCGGGAAGGTCGGTGTCCTCGGCCGGCCGGCGGGGCGCCGGGAGCGTCGGGCGGGTGGGTGGCGTCGGCGGGCGGACCCCGGTCGGCGCGCTCAGGTGCCGGCCCCGCCACAGGTAGGCCCCGGCGGCCAGGGTGGCGATCCCGACCAGCACGAACAACAGCCGGTAGTCCAGGAACCCGACCAGCAGGGCACCCGCCCCGATGGAGAACGCCTGCGGCCCGCTGACCACCGCCTGGGTGGCGGCGGCTACCCGGCCGACCAGCGCGGGCGGGGTACGACGCTGGATGAGCGTGTGCAACCCCACCATCGTCAGCGGGAGCGAGACCCCGGCCAGCAGCACCGCCGCGAACCCGAGCCGCAGATCCGGGTACGCGAGCGCGAGCGCGGCCGGAGAGAAGAAGGCCACCCCTGCGGCGAGCGTGCCGACCTCTCCGAGCCGGCGAACCAGCGTCGGTGAGCAGAGCCCGCCGAGCAACCCACCCACGCCCTGCACGGTGACCAGCACGCCCACGAACGCGGCGTCCCGGTTCAGCCCCTGGTCGACGTAGGCGAAGATGAGCGACTCGCTGAAGCCCATCACCAGTGACCCGAGGCCGTAGCCGAGCAGGGCCCGCCGCAGCGCCGGCTCGCCGGCCAGGTGCCGCAGGCCGGCGCCGAGTTCGGCCGGCCACCGCAGCCGTACGGCCGGCGGCACCTGTTGCGGGGTGGGTAGCGCGGTCACCACCGCCGCCGCGGTCAGAAATCCGACCATGCCGATTCCGGCCAGTGCCCACCCGCCGAGCGCCGCGTAGAGCGCCGCGCCCACCAACGGGCCGACCAGCCGTATCCCCTGGCGTACGGTCTGGAGCACGCCGTTCGCCTCGGCCAGCAGCTCGACCGGCACCAGCTCGCGGATGAGCCCACTGAGCGCCGCGCCGAGCGTGATGGACGAGAGTCCGTACAGGGCGGCCACCAGATAGACGACCCAGACGTCGCCCGCGTCGCGGACTGTGAACAGCGGGGCGAGCAGGGCCGCGGTCATCACGTTCGCGGCCACGAAGAACGGCCGGCGCGGGTAGCGGTCGACGACCCAGCCGACCAGCGGCGCCAGCGTCATCGGCGCGATGACCGCGAAAATCGTGGCACCGGCCAACCCGTTCGAGCCGGTCAGATCCTTGACCCAGATGGCGAGTGCGAGCAGCAGGATCGACTCGGCGGTGATGCTGGCCAGCAGGCCGCCGAAGAGCAGGCGGAAGTCGGGTCGGCGCAGGATCGTGCGCATGGGGTCCCTCCGGCGGGATGGCGTGCCCAGATGGGCGAGGTCGACGGGCCGCGACCGCGGGTCCGTCGTCGTCCGGCATTCCCGTGGTGCGATTTTCGCAAGACACGCCCTCGCCGGAACCTCCGACACCGGTCGCGCCGTCCATACTGACCGTGGGGGGCGAATTTCATACAGTTACCGTCGCGTCTGCGGCGGTCGACGGGAAAGAGGACACTGTGCCTCCTGCCGCACCCAGCCCGATCCTGCGTCGTCGCCGGTTGGGCATCGAGCTGCGCCGCCTGCGGGAGGCCGCGGGCCTCACTGGCGATCAGGTCATCGAGCGTATCGGTTGGGCCTCCGCGTCCAAACTGTCCCGCTTGGAGAACGGCCGCAGCCGACCGGACCCGCAGGACGTCGGCGACCTGCTCGACCTCTACGGCGCCGACCAGGCGCTGCACGACGACCTACTGGGCATCACCAACGAGGCCGGCGACATGCGCGGCTGGTTGAAGAACTTCCCGGTGATGACACAGCAGCAGCGCGGTTGGGCCGAGTTGGAGGCGGGCTGCGCGGAGATCTCCGAGTACAACCCGGTGCTGGTGCCGGGCCTGTTGCAGACCCCCGGGTACGCCCAGCTCCGGATCGTGTCGGCCGGACAGGTGAACGCGGGCGCGGGCGAGCCGGAGCCCGGCGACGAGCCGGAGATCGAGGTGCAGGCGCGGCTGGCCCGCCAGTCGCTGCTGACCCGCGAGCCGCACGCTCCGCAATACACAGCAGTGTTGGAGGAGGCCGCTCTCGGCCGCCGGGCCGGGCCGCCGGAGGTACTGCACGAGCAGCTGCTCCAACTCTGCGAGTTGGCTCTGCTGCCCAACGTGGCCCTGCACGTGCTGCCCAGGGACACCCAGATCGGCGATTGGTACCTTCCGCCGACCGCTTTCTCGGTCTATCGGTTCGCCGATCCCCTCGATCCGGAGACATTAACCATCGAAGGTGGCTTCACCGACGTCATGTCGACCGAGGCAATCACGCTAAATCGCTATAAAGTGGTGTTCGAGTGGCTATGCACGGCGGCACTTAACGCTTCGGACACCCTCTCCTGGCTGATCGAGGCGACGGGACGGCTGACCGAGGCGACGCCCCCATCCACAGTGGCGTTCGGGCCGGCAACGGCGCCGACCCAACGCCGCCGGGACTCGGGGCGACTGACGGACCGGTGATCCACGGGGGACCCTCCGTCGGGACGTGCGGCACCACTCGTCCCATCGGATCGCTGCACATCAGGAGCAGAGCCATGAACGACATCCGCAACACGCCGTCCGTCTCCGCCCACTCGTTGGCGGACGCCCCGTGGCGTACCAGCACACGCAGCCAGACCTCCAACTGCGTGGAGGTCGCACCGCTCGCCACCGGCCCGTCGGCGGTCGCCCTGCGCGACAGCAAGGACCGGGGCGGCCCGGTGCTGCTGTTCAACCGCACGGGGTGGCTCGGTTTCATCACCGGAGCGAAGAAGGGCCAGTTCGATCTGAACTGATTCGGTGACCGGGTACGGGGCCGTCGGCGCACAGCCGGCGGCCCCGTCGTGTCACACCCCCGCCGGCCCCGTCACTCTGCGAGCCGGCGACCCTGCTGAGCAGCCATCCACTGATCGGACGAGGCTCGAAACCGATAGGCGCGTTTCAGTTGCTGGGACGAACACGGGGCGTAACATGGCCTTCGAGAACGTGGAACTTCCACACTGGCTCATCCGTCGCGGTTCATCCGGAGACCCTCATGCGGTTCCTGATCGTTCGCACCGACATCCGCGCCGTCGCCGACGGGGACATCGCCGCCGCCTGGGCGGACGGCCACCGACTTCGCGACGAGACGACCGCGCCCGAGCCCCGACGGCAGATCGTGCACGCCGAGGACCGGGACGCCGCACTGCTGCTCGCCCGCGCCCTGGCCACTGTCGGCGCGGTCCGCGCCGGCAAGCAGCGGGTCAAGGTCCTCCCGCTGATCGAGCCGCGGCCCGCCTTCCGACACAGACCGGGCCGCATCGGCACCTGATTCCACAGGTCGTCCGTCGTGGTCGGACCGGCTCCCCCGCCGCGTTACTCGCACCCGCCGACCACGACGGCCCGTGTTCCCGGCCCGTGACCGCCGCGGCAACGGCGGCCACGGGTCGGGACCGTGCTCAGCGGTCGGCGTCCACCCAGCCGTCCAGCCAACGGTGAATGAGGAACAGCGCGATCGACGACGGCGGCGGCAGGATCAGCCGGGCCCCATCGCCCACGTCCACCGTCTCCCCCGCCAACGCGGCCCCGACCTCCCGGCGGGAAAACCACCTGGCGTACGCGATCTCCGACGGGTCGACACGCACCGGCTCGGTCGGGTTCGCGGTGGCCAGGAAGCCCAGCATCAGCGAGCCGGGGAACGGCCATGCCTGGCTGCCCACGTACCCGATGCGCTCGACCCCGATGCCCACCTCCTCGCGGACCTCGCGCAGCACGGCCGCCTCCGCCGACTCGCCCGGCTCCACGTAGCCGGCCAGGCAGGAGTAACGACGGCCACCCGGGGTGCCCTGCCAGCTGGCGTTGTTACCGAGCAGGCAGCGACCATCCGCGCCGTCCACACCATCGTGGACGAGCACGATCATCGCCGGGTCGGTACGCGGCCAGATCCGCCCACCATTGCGGTCCACCCGGGACCAACCGGCCTCGTCCATCGCGGTCGGCGCCCCGGTGCTCGTCGAGTAACCGTGTCGGGTGTGCCAGTTGACCAGTGCAAGCGCGGTGGTGAAGATGCCGGCCTCCCGGTCGGCGAGCAGGTGACCCACCTCCCGGAGGTGAACCGGCCGGGTGCCCGGGATCGCCGGCAGCGGCGCGTCGACCGCGAAGACCGGCACCCCGTCCGGCTCGACACCCAGGAACATCGCCGTCGACTCGGACCCGGCGGGCACGTCGCCCGCCCCGAACAGCACCAACGTCGGAGGCGACGCCTCCGTGCGGGCCAGCGTCCGACCCTCGTCGGTCGAGTCGAGCAGCAGCACCCGGGCGCGCAACCACGCCTCGGTCAGCCACTGCGAATCGCCCCGCCGGTGCGCCGCCCGATCCAGCGTGGACCGCGCCAACGGCGGCGCCGCCTCCCCACTCACGCCAGCGCTCCGCTGCTGAACCCCATGGCTCGCTCGCTCACGTCTCTTGCTCGGTCTGCACCGTGGTCAGCGCGGCCAGCCCCGGGGTGACCCGCTCCGCGTCGCCGAGCACCACGATCGCCGCCCGAGCCGGTGCCAGGTACCGGGCCGCGGCCCGCGCGACGTCGTCGATGCTCGCCTTCGCCAACCTCGCCGCGTACTCGGCGAGGAAGTCCAGGCGCAGGCCGTTGCCCGCGTACGCGCTGGTCAACGCCGCCAACCCGGCCTGGGTGGACATGCCGAGCTGGAGGGTGCCCAGGGCGTACTGCCGGGCCTGCTCCAACTCCTCGGGCTTCGGTGGCAGCGACGCCAAACGACCCAGCTCATACGTGGTCTCCAGCAATGCCGGACCGGTGACCTCGGTGGCCACGTCGGCGGCGGCGACCAGCACCGACCCGGCGACGGAATGCTCGATCACCGAGTGCGGGCCGTACGTGTAGCCCTTGTCCTCGCGGATGTTCTCCACCCACCGGGAGGAGAAGTAGCCGCCGAAGATCAGATTGGCCAGTTGCAGCGGGGCATGGTCAGGGTCGGTGCGCGACACCGCCGGGAGCGCGATCCGCAGCGAGGACTGCACCGAGCCC
Organism: Micromonospora ureilytica; assembly: GCF_015751765.1. Lineage (NCBI taxonomy): Bacteria > Bacillati > Actinomycetota > Actinomycetes > Micromonosporales > Micromonosporaceae > Micromonospora > Micromonospora ureilytica. The sequence continues at coordinate 6,591,230 of NZ_JADOTX010000001.1, read as the reverse complement.
GGCCGGTCGATCAGCAACAGCGGCCCCGGCTCCAGCGGCGGGGTCGCGGGCAGTTCGGCCGTACGCCCGGCACCCGACCAGCCACCGAGCGCCCGCTCGGCCGCGTCCAGTGCCTTTTCCGGCTGCACGTCACCGACCAGCACCAACTGCGCGCCGGCCGGATGGACCCGCTCCGAGTGCACCGCACGCAGCGCGGCCGGTCGGACGGCACGGATCTGGCCGGGCTCCGGCGTCTGCGTCGCGTACGGGTGTCGGCCGTAGATTCGCTTCAGCAGCGCCTCCCGGGCCAGGTGCGCCGGTTGACTCTGCGCCACCTGGATCCGGTCGACCAGCCGGTCCCGTTCGGTGGCCACCTCGTCACTGGGGTAGCTGGCGCCGGTCAGCACCTCGGCCAGCAACTCCAGCATCCGGTCCAGACCGGTGACCAGGCCGGCGCCGGAGAGCATCAGCCGGTCCGGGTCGACGCCCGCGGAGAGGCCGCCGCCCACCTTCTGCAACTCGGCGGCGATCTGCACGCTGGTCATCGACTCGGTGCCGGAGAGCATGGTCTGCGAAAGCATCGCGCCACGGGCCAGGTGGACCCGGCCGAACGGCACCCAGAGCCGCAGCTCGACAAGGGGTACGGCGGGCCGGCGTACGGCGATCACGGTGAGACCGTTGCGCAGCGTGCGCTCGGCCTGCTTGGGCACCTTGAGCTTGCGGGTCGGACCGAGCGGCGGCAGCGTACGCGGCCCGACCGGAGCGGTGGTGGTGGTCGTCACTGTGCCACCTTCGTTCGCGACTGCGGGGCTCGCAAAACCGGCTCACTCCTCGCGCTCACCGGGCCACAATTCGTTCGCGACTGCGGGGCTCGCAAAACCGGCTCACTCCTCGCGCTCACCGAACACCTCCGGCAATTACCTCGATGGCGGCCCGACGCTCCGGGCGCAGGGTGGCCGCGGCGGCCCGGACCTGCTCCTCGGTGACCTCGCCGACCAGCCGGGGCAACTCGTTGAGCAGGCCCGGCTCGCCGCGTTGCTGCTCCAGCACTGCCATCCGGAGCGCCCGACCGAGCACCGCGTCGGTGTCCCGCAGCAGGTGGGTCGCCATCCGGGCCTGGGTGCGGGCCAGCTCACCGTCGGTCAGCCCGTCGGCGGCCAGCCGGTCCAGTTCCTCGTCGATGGTGCGCAGCACCTTGTCCACGTCGCCCCCGGGCGGCAGGTGCGCCTGCAACAGCAGCGCGGTGGGATCACGGACGTCGAACGGGTCGCCCATGAAACCGAGGTATCCGCCGAGGCTGGTCACCGTGCGGTCACGCTGCACCAGCCGCTCGACCAGCCGCGACGCGTCGCCGTCGGTGAGCACCTCGGCCAGCACCACGTACGGCAGGTAGCCGGCGAAGTCGGTGACCGGGTCGGGCACGCGCCAGGCGCCGGCCACCGCGGGCAGCGGCGCCAGGGCATCGGTGTACGAGGTGCGCCGCTCGGCGGTCAGGTCGGGCTCGGTGAAGTCGGGCCGTTGTGGTGCCGGTCGGGCCGGCACGTCGCCGAAGTGCCGGGTGACCAGCTCGGTCGCCTCGGCCACGTCGATGTCGCCGCTGACGGCGAGCACGGCGTTGCCGCTGGCGTAGTAGCGACGGAAGAAGTCTGCGGCGTCGGCGACGGTCGCCGACTCCAGGTCGTCGAAGGAGCCGTAGCCGTCGTGGGCGTTCGGGAAGGTGTCGAACATGACCGGCGGCAGGGTCAGCCAGGGGAAGCCGCCGTACGGCCGGTTGAGGACGTTGACCCGGATCTCCTCCTTGACCACGTCGACCTGGTTGCGCAGGTTCTCCTCGGTCAGCCGAGGGCCACGCATCCGGTCCGCCTCCAGGAACAGCGCGCGTTCCAGCGCGTTGCTCGGCAGCGTTTCGAAGTAGTCGGTGTAGTCCAGGTGGGTGGAGCCGTTGAAGGTGCCACCCGCCCCCTGCACGTGCCGGAAGTGGGCCAACTTCTCCAGGTTCTCCGAGCCCTGGAACATCAGGTGCTCGAAGAGGTGAGCGAAGCCGGTGCGCCCCTCCGGCTCCGAGCGGATGCCGACGTCGTAGACCACCGCCACCCCGATCACCGGGGCACTGCGATCGGGGGTGAGCACCACCCGCAGGCCGTTGTCGAGGGTGAACCGCTCGACCGGATACTTCGTCGCTGGAATTCTGGATCTCCGCGCCGCCACGGAGTCGACCCTAGCGCGTCGACACCTCCGCCACCCGCGACCTTCCCGGAGCCGCCGCGACCGGGGCCGTCACCAGGGGCAGCACCTCGGCGCCGACCCGCTCGGCCTCCTCGCGGTGCGGCCAGCCGGAAAGAATGAACTCGTCGACGCCGAGCGCGGCGTACTCGTCGATGCGGGCGGCGACCTCGGCGTAGCTGCCGACAAGCGCGGTGCCGGCGCCCTCGCGGACCAGGCCGACGCCGGCCCAGAGGTTCGGTGCGACGGTGAGCCCGTCGGTGCGGCCGGTGTTCAGCGCGGCCATCCGGGCCTGACCCACCGAGTCCATCCGGCGGAATCGGGCCTGGGCGGCGGCGATCCGCTCGGGGCTCATACCGACCAGCAGCCGGTCGGCCTCCGCCCACGCCTCGGCGCCGGTCGGCCGGGCGATGACGTGCAGCCGGAGGCCCGTGCGCAACGTGCGACAGTGCCCGGCGGCGAGCGCCCGGACCCGGGCGACGCGGGCCGCGATCGACGTCGGCGGCTCACCCCACATCAGGTACACGTCGGCCTGTCGGGCGGCCACCGTCTCGGCAGCCGGGGACGCGCCGCCGAAGTAGACAGGCGGCGGCGCGGCGAGCGGGGTGGCCAGGCCCCCGCCGTCGATCCGGTAGTGCTTTCCGGCGTAGTCGAACGGCCCGCCGGCCCAGGCGCGGCGAAGCACCTCGACGAACTCGCCGGTGCGCGCGTAGCGGTCGTCGTGCTCGAGGAAGTCGCCGTACGCCCGCTGCTCGGCCGGGTCGCCCCCGGTGACGATGTTGAGCGACAGCCGGCCACCCGAGACGGCCTGGAACGCCTCGGCCTGCTGGGCGATCAGGGTCGGCAGCGCGAAACCGGCCCGGACCGCGACGAGCATGCCGAGCCGCTCGGTGTGCTGGGCGACCGCCGCGCAGACGATCCACGGGTCGGGGCAGCCGGCGCCCACCGGCGTGAGAACGGCGGTGAATCCGTTCGCCTCGGCGGCCCGGCCAACCTCGGCCAGGTAGGCCACCGTCGCGGCCCGGTCGTGCCTCGCAGCCCCCGCGGTGACGGTGGCGGCGCCGACCTGGTCGCCGTCGCCGGAGGTGGGCAGGAACCAGTGGAAGGTCATCGCGAAGTCGCCTCTCTGCCGGTGACCGAATGCCGATTACCCTAGCAAGCTGGTAGGAAATACAGACATGACTGAGACGCGCCATCCCGCCATGTGGATGGGTCTTGACGCTGACCGCAGCCTGGCCCACTCTTCCTACCAACTAAGTAGGAATACTGCGGATTGGATGGACGATGAGACGGCTCCCCCTGCGCCGGTTGGTCACCCTGGCCACCCTCGCCGTGGTCGGCGCGGCGACCCTGGGCAGCACCGCCGCGTGCGGCGACGACAGCGAGGGCACGGGCGGCAGCTCCGGCCCGGTGACGCTGCGCCTCGGCTACTTCCCCAACATCACCCACGCGCCGGCGGTCGTCGGCGTGGAGAAGGGCATCTTCGCGGAGAAGCTCGGCACCGACGTCAAGCTGGACCCGAAGACCTTCAACGCCGGCCCGGCCGCCATCGAGGCGGTCTTCTCCGGTGCGCTGGACGCCACCTACATCGGCCCGAACCCGACAGTGAACGCCTTCTCCAAGTCCAAGGGTGCGGCCGTCCGGGTCATCTCCGGCGCGGCCTCCGGCGGCGTGGCGCTGGTGGTCAAGCCCGGCATCACCGGCGTGCAGGACCTGAAGGGCAAGAAGATCTCCACCCCGCAGCTGGGCAACACCCAGGACGTGGCGATCCGCTACTGGCTCAAGCAGCAGGGCCTCACCACCACCAAGGAGGGCGGGGGCGACGTCAAGATCGTGCCGCAGGAGAACGCCCAGACCGTCGAGACGTTCAACAGCGGCGCGATCGACGGTGCCTGGGTGCCCGAGCCGTTCGTCTCCCGCCTGGTCAACGCCGGCGGCAAGGTGCTTGTCGACGAGCGCGACCTGTGGCCGGACAAGAAGTTCGTCATCACCAACCTGCTGGTGAGCACGAAGTTCCTCAAGGCACACCCGGACGTGGTGCAGAAGCTTGTCGACGGCCAGGTGGCCGCCAACGAGTTCGTCAACAGCAAGCCCGACGAGGCGCAGCAGGCGATCTCCAACGCGATCGGCAAGATCACCGGCAAGCCGCTGGACCTGAAGCTGATCAAGCAGGCGTGGCCGACGTTGGAGTTCACAAACGACCCGATCTCGTCCTCCCTCAAGGCCGGGCTCGACCACGCCGTCGACGTGGGACTGACCGAGCCGGTGGACCTCAAGGGCCTGTACGACCTGAAGTACCTCAACAACGCGCTCAAGGCGCAGGGCAAGCCCGAGGTCGTCCAGCCATGACGTCGACCACGACGACGCCGCAGAGCGCGACCACCGCGGTCGCGCTCTCCGGCGTGACCAAGGTGTACGGGCGCGGGGCGAACGCCGTCCTGGCCCTGGACGGTGTGTCGCTGGACGTCGCGCCCGGCGAGTTCGTCTGTCTGGTCGGCGCGTCCGGCTGCGGCAAGAGCACGCTGCTCAACCTGGTGGCCGGGCTGGACCGGGTCAGTGGTGGGCAGATCACCCTGGCCGGTGACGCCAACCCGGGCCTGATGTTCCAGGAGCCGGCGCTCTTCCCGTGGCTGACCGTCGACGCCAACGTGGAGGTGCCCCTCAAGCTGCGCCGGCTCCCCCGGGCCCAACGCCGCGAGCGGGTGGCCGAGCTGCTGCGCACGGTGCACCTGGCCGACTTCGGCCGCAAGCGCCCACACGAGCTCTCCGGCGGAATGCGGCAGCGAGTCGCGCTCGCCCGCACGCTGGCCCTGGACACTCCGGTGCTGCTGATGGACGAGCCGTTCGGCGCGCTGGACGCGATGACCCGGGACATCCTGCACGACGAGCTGGAACGGATCTGGTCCGAGCGCAAGCTCTCGGTGCTCTTCGTGACGCACAACGTCCGCGAGGCGGCCCGACTGGCCGACCGGATCATCCTGCTCTCCAGCCGGCCCGGTCGGATCATCTACTCCACGGAGGTGAACATCCCGCGCCCTCGCCGGATCGACTCCCCCGAGGTCGCCGCCATCGCCGCCGAGGTCACCGAGCGGCTCCGTACGGAGGTGGGCCGCCATGGCCAATGACACCCTCACCAGTTCGGCGCGTACCGACGCGGAGATCACCGGCCTCGACGCGCTGGAGATCGCCGGTCGGGACAAGGAGGTTTCCCGGGGCACCCGGATCTGGTCGGCCACCTGGCCCAAGCTGGCCGCGCTGGCCATCGCCATCGCCGCCTGGCAACTCGTGGTCCTCTCGGGTTGGAAGCCGCCGTACTCGCTGCCCGGTCCGCTGGAGGTCGGCCGCGAGCTGATGACCCAGGCCCAGGGCCCGCAGCTCTGGGAGGGCCTGGTCACCACGCTCCGCCGGGCCGCCCTCGGGTACGTCTTCTCGGTCGCCGTCGGCCTGCTGCTCGGCCTGGCGGTGGCCCGATCCACGGTGCTGCGCGCCGCCATCGGCTCGATGATCACCGCGTTGCAGACCATGCCGTCGATCGCCTGGTTCCCGCTGGCCATCCTGCTCTTCGAGCTGAGCGAGAAGGCGATCTTCTTCGTGGTGGTGCTCGGTGCGGCGCCGTCCATCGCCAACGGGGTGATCTCCGGAGTGGACTACGTGCCGCCACTGCTGAAACGCGCCGGCCGCAACCTGGGTGCCCGGGGGCTCAACCTCTACCGGTACGTCATCGCGCCGGCCGCCCTGCCGGCGATCGTCGCCGGGCTCAAGCAGGGCTGGGCCTTCTCCTGGCGCAGCCTGATGGCCGGTGAGCTGCTCGTGGTCGGCATCTCACAGACCTCGCTCGGCGCCCAGCTCACCTACTCCCGCGAGTTGTCCGACTCACCCTGGCTGCTCTCCACGATGATCGTCATCCTGGTCGTCGGCCTGGTCGTGGACGCCGCGTTCGGCGCGGCGGACAAGGCGATCCGGCGCCGCTGGGGCGTACTGGACCAGGCTGGTCAGTGACGTGTTCGTCTCCGCGCGCAGCGACTATGCGCTCCGGGCGATGCTCGCCGTCGCCGCCACCGCCGGTGGCGGCGACGGCGGCGACCGGGTCGGCGAGTTGGTGAAGGCGGCCAGCCTGGCCGAGGTGCAGGACATCCCGCTCAGCTTCCTGCAGGGCATCCTGCTCGACCTGCGCCGGGCCGGTCTGCTGCACAGCCATCGCGGTGCCGACGGCGGGTACGCGCTGACCCGCCCGGCCGACGAGATCACCGTCGGAGACGTGCTGCGCGCGGTCGGGGGCTCGCTCACGACGGTGCGCGGTCTACCGGCCGAGCGGGCCGGCTATCACGGGGTGGCCGCGGGGCTCACCGACGTCTGGCTGGCGGTGCACGGGGCGATCGCCACGGTGGTCGACAGCACCACCCTGGCCGACCTGCTCACCCACGCCCCCACCACGTCTTGAGTCCGCAGGCCGGACCGCCTCCACACCGCGATCTTGCACTTACTGTCCCGGCATAAGGGGCAGGCCCCGTCATATCGACAACCGAAAGTGCAAGATCGGCGCGCGAGAGGCGCGGCCGGGAGCGGCGACGGTGATGTGGTCGGGCCGGTGCCCCTCCCGACCCGACCACATCTCGTACCGATCCTGACCGGGCCTGCCCCTCCGCCGGCGCCGGTAGGCCGGTCGCTGCTCAGCCCACGTGTGCGGTCGCCGGGCCGGGGCCCGGGTCGCCGGGACTGTGCAGCTCCACCAGACCGGCGGGAGCGTTACCCGCCGGGGTGGCGTGCCAGGGTGCGAAGGCCGCAACCATGGCGAGCAACAATCCGGCGAGCGCGACCGCGACCACCAGGATCAGTTCACGCAGTGCGCCCGAGCCGGCTTCGCCCGCCATGGTCACCCCTCCCCGCGCCGGGCCCCCCGCCCGACTTCCCCCGTCGGTCAGCCTCGACCACGACCGGCCGGGGCGCAGTCGGCCAGCCGACCCAGCGGAGGCTGATTACCGACTCAGCAGAGTGAGCCGACCGGCGCGGCCGGCTGACCGGTCGGGCCGCACGGACAGCCGACCGGCCCGGAACACCGCGCAAACGAAACCGACCCGCCCCGCCGAAGCGGAACGGGTCGGTCGACGCGCAGAAGATCAGACGGTACGGGGGCGACGCGGGCGGCGGGAGCGGCCCGACGCGCGGTGCGCCGGCCGGGCGCCACCGTCGGTGGCCGAGCCACCGGAGGTGCGTACCCGAGCGACGGGCGCCGGCGGAGCCACGATGGTCACCGGCACTCCGGACGGCTCGCGGGCACCGGTCACCCGGGCCAGCGCCCCGTCACCCGCGCGCACCTGAACCGACTCGGGCCGGATGCCGGCGGTGGCCATCAGCCGGGACACGTCCCGACGCTGCTCCGGCAGGACCAGGGTGACCACGGAGCCGGACTCGCCGGCCCGGGCGGTACGGCCGCCTCGGTGCAGGTAGTCCTTCGCCTCGGTCGGCGGGTCCACGTTGACCACCATGTCCAGGCCGTCCACGTGGATGCCACGGGCCGCCACGTCGGTGGCGACCAGGGCGGTCACCTGACCGTTGCGGAACTGCTCCAGGATCCGGGTGCGCTGTGGCTGGGACTTGCCGCCGTGCAGCGCGGCCGCGCGTACGCCCTTGGAGAGCAGCTGGCGGGCCAGCCGGTCGGCGCGGTGCTTGGTGCCCATGAACAGGATGGTGCGGCCCTCACGGGCAGCGATCCGGGTCAGCGCGTCGGGCTTGTCCGCGGCGTCGACGTGCAGCACGTGGTGGGTCATCGCGGTGACCGTCGCTGTGCCCGGGTCCACCGAGTGGGTGACCGGGTTGCTCAGGAAGCGGCGGACCAACCGGTCCACGCCGCCGTCCAGGGTCGCGGAGAAGAGCATCCGCTGCCCCCGCGGCGCGACCTGCTCCAGCAGCTTGGTGACCTGGGGCAGGAACCCCATGTCGGCCATCTGGTCGGCCTCGTCGAGCACGGTGATCTCGACCTGGTCGAGCCGGGCGTCGCCACGGTTGATCAGGTCGTGCAGCCGGCCTGGGGTGGCGACGACCACCTCGGTGCCGGCGCGCAGGGCGTCCGCCTGCCGCTGCAACGACAGCCCGCCCACGACGGTGGCGCAGCGCAGCCCGACGGCGCGGGCGTACGGGGCCAGGGCGGTGGTGACCTGCTGGGCCAGTTCGCGGGTCGGCACCAGCACCAGGGCCAGCGGGCGACCCGGCCGCGCCTTACGGCCGGCGGTGCGGGACAGCAGCGGAAGCCCGAAGGCGAGGGTCTTGCCGGAACCGGTACGACCCCGGCCCAGCACGTCCCGGCCGGCGAGCGAGTCGGGCAGCGTCGCCGACTGGATCGGGAACGGCTCGTTGATGCCCTGCGCGGTCAACGCGCTGAGCAGTGCGGGAGCCAGACCGGTATGAGCGAAAGACGGAATAACTGTGGTCATGCGGAGGCCTTTCCTCGACGCGGCACGTGTCGAGGGAGGGCGCCGAAGTCGGCGCTGTCACCAGCGGAAAAAGGCCGCCAGGACTCACAAGCACGAACCGAAAGGGAGTACAGGCCGGCCCGCCGCCGGGCCGTCGCCTGCGTAGGCAGGCGGCGGCGGGGCGGGCCGGTCCCGTCACCGTCACACCCGGAGGGCGCGACAGGTAATGCTGACCGATCCGAAGATCAGAGCGGGCGGATGTTCTCCGCCTGCGGGCCCTTCTGGCCCTGGGTCACCTCGAACTCGACCCGCTGGTTCTCGTCCAGGCTCCGGTAGCCGGAGGACTGGATCGCCGAGAAGTGGGCGAAGACGTCGGCGCCGCCGCCGTCGGGGGTGATGAAGCCGAAGCCCTTGTCAGCGTTGAACCACTTCACGGTGCCAATAGCCATGTGTTTCGTCTCCTTGACGGAACGTCGGTCACGCACTTGTTGCGTGCCCGAAGAGGAGCGCTCCGCGCGGGGATGCGCGAATCGCCTGTCGCTTCTGGTCGCCCCGCCCGGAGAACTCCGGACACAACAAAGAGCGCCTGGGGCCACAATCCCGCCAGGCGCACACAGAGTCTCTGGTAACCAAAACTGCAACCCGTTCAACCTACCACGGTTTTCCCCGCAGTGGTCAACTTCGGGCAGAATCCTCGGGCAACTGGGCGATCATGGCCGTGAGGCCCGTCACATCCAGCAGATCGGCGGGCCGGACGGTCACCCCGTGTCGGACGTAATGGAACGCCGCGCCCACCCGGTCGACCGGCACACCGGCCAGCTCCGCCCAGGCCAGCCGGTACACGGCCAGCTGCACGGCGGCCACCTCGGCCGCCGACCCGGTGGGCTGCGCGCCGGTCTTCCAGTCGACCACGTCGAACCGACCACCCGGCCGCGCGAAGACCGCGTCCATCCGGCCCCGCACCACCACTCCGGCGATCACAGTGGCGAACGGCACCTCCACCTCCACCGGTGACCGGTCGGCCCACTCGCTGGCCAGGAACCGCTCCTGAAGCTCGACCAGAGCCTCGTCGGGTGCGGCGTCGGCGTCGGCCGCGCCGGGCAGCTCGTCCAGGTCCAACAGACGGTCGGCTCCGAAGCGCTGCTCCAACCAGGCGTGGAAGGCGGTGCCTCGACGGGCGTACGGGTTGGGTTCGGTCGGCACCGGGCGACGCAGCGTACGGGCCAGCGCCGCCGGATCGCGCCGCAACGCGACCAGTTGGGTGACGCTCAGCGCCCCGGGCAGAGCCACCTCGACCGCACCGGAGAGCCGGGTCAGCTCGGCGCGCTCCGCCAACAGCAGGTCCGCCTCGCGCTGCCAGCGCGCCACCTCCGGATCCACCTCCGGCTCAACCGGCTCGGCCAGCTCGACCTCCGACCCGTGCGCCGTCACCGGCCCGGCAAGCACCGGCCCGACCGGCCCCGGAAGCGCCGCCGCCGGACCGTCGGCCATCAGGCGACGTACCAGCCCGGCCGCCTCGGCCAACGCCGGCCGGCGACCGCCCAGCGGGTCGGCCGGCCACTCCGCGCGAAGCACCACCTCGGCCGTGGGGTTCGTCGCGTCGGGGGTCGGCTCCGGCGCCCACGCGTCGATCAGGTGCCCCGGCCCGCCGTCGAGGCAGGCGTCGTACATCTCACGCAGGAAGACCGACGGACCCCGCGGTCGCTTCGTGCCCTCCCCCCACCAGTAGCCGGAGCAGAGCAGCAGCCGGCGCGGCCGGGTCACCGCCACGTACGTCAGCCGGCGTTCCTCCCGCTCGTCGTGGGCCCGCCACGCGTCGGTGAAGTCGGTCACCGCCCGCGCCACGGCCCGCTGGTCCTCCGCCTCGTCGAGCGCCAGCTCCGGCAGCCCGTCGGCGTCGCCGCGCAGCGGGAACGGCAGCACGCCCAGCCCACCCAGCCAGTGGTCGGAGTTGCGCACCGGCCCCGGCCACAGCCCACGACTGAGCCCGGCCACCGCCACCACGTCCCACTCCAGGCCCTTGGCCGCGTGCGCGGTGACCACCTGCACCGCGCCGTCCACCACCTCGACCTCACCCGGCGCGAGACCACGCTCCTCGTCCTCGGCGGCGGCCAGGTAGGACAGGAAGCCGGACAGGGTCGCGCCGGGCGTCTCCCCGCTGAACCGCGCCGCCACGTCGCCGAGCGCGTCCAGATGCCCCCGGGCCAGGCCCGCGTCGCCGGCGCCGTCCCGGCCGGCCCGCACCGCGACCTCCACGTCCAGGCCGATGGTCCGCTCGATGTCCGCGATAAGGTCCGGCAGCGCCTGGTCCAGTCGGTAGCGCAGCAGCGCCAACTCCCGGCCGTACGCGCGCAGCCGCGCGAAACCCTCCGCCGAGTACGCCTGCGCCGGCCCGAGGTCGGCCAACGCCTCCACCAGGGTCGCCTCGTCCAACAGGTCGGGGCTGATCTCGGCGGCGTCGTCGTCGGCGGCCACCTGTCGCCGGGCGTTCGCGATGGCCCGAGCCCGTCGGTGCAACGCCACCAGGTCACGCGGCCCGATCCGCCAACGGGCGCCGGTGAGCAACCGCAGCAGCGCCGCGCCATCTGTCGGGTCGGCCAGCACCCGCAGCGTGCACACCACGTCGCGTACCTCGGGGGTGTCCAGCAGGCCACCCAGCCCGACCACCTCGACCGGAAGGCCCCGCGCACGCAGCGCCGACTCGATCGCCGGGATCTGGCTGCGGACCCGGACCAGCACGGCGGTCGTCGGGCGCTGCGCCACCGGGATGTGCTCCGGGGCCGCGCCCGGCATCCCGGCCGCCCCGCGCCAGGCTGCGAGCACGCTGTCGGCGATCCAGTCGGCCTCGTCGGCGTACGTGGGCAGCATCGCGCAGTGCACCGTGCCGCCGGCCGCACCGCTCGGGCTGCGGTGCGGGATCGGGTCCCGGACGGTCAGCGCGGAGCGCAGCTCCGGAACCCGGGCACCCGCCGCCCGCAGCGGGGTGGAGAGCGCGTTCGCCACCCGGAGGATCTCCGGTCGGTTGCGCCAACTCGTGGTGAGCCCCAGCGCCGGGGCCGGCTCACCGTTGGCGCGGGCGAACTCGGTGGGGAACCGGTCCAGGGTGCCCGCGCTGGCCCCCCTCCAGCCGTAGATCGACTGGCACGGGTCGCCCACCGCGGTCACCGGGTGCCCACCGCCGAACAGGGCGTTGAGCAACACCACCTGGGCGTGGCTGGTGTCCTGGTACTCGTCGAGCAGCACCACCCGGAAGCGGTCCCGCTCGATCACACCGACCCCCGGGTGGTCCCGGGCCACCCGGGCCGCCCGGGCGAGCTGGTCGGCGAAGTCCATCGCCTCGAAGTCCTCCTTGCGCCGGGCGTACGCCCGCACCAGCGGCAACAGGCGCAACCGGGTCTGCTGGAGGCCGAGTGCCTTGCGCACGTCGGCGTACACCCGACCCGGCCGGGACTGCACCTCGGCGAAGAACCGACCGGTCCAGGCCGCCAGGTCGTCCGGCGCGACCAGATGCTCGTCCAACTCCCCGGCGAGCGCCAGCACCGCGTCGGTGATGGTGCTCGGCATCCGGTCCACCTCGGACATGTCGCCGTCGTAGTTGCGCACCAGCAGGTCGACCAACTGCCAGCGGGACGCCTCGGTGAGCAGCCGGGTGGACGGCTCGTAGCCGGCCCGCAGCCCGTGCTCGGTGACGATCCGCCCCGCGTACGAGTGGTAGGTGGAGACGGTGGGCTCGCCCGCGAGCGGATCGTCCAGCGGGTCCCGTCCCTGCCGGCCGAGGCGGCGGATCAGCTGGTCGAGCCGGGCCCGTACGCGATGGGCCAGCTCGCCGGCCGCCTTGCGGGTGAAGGTCAACCCGAGGATCTGCTCCGGCCGCACGTACGAGTTGGCCACCAGCCAGACCACCCGCGCGGCCATCGTCTCGGTCTTGCCCGACCCGGCGCCCGCGACCACCAGCAGCGGCTCCACCGGGGCGGCGATGATCGCGGCCTGCTCCCGGGTGGGCGCCGGCAACCGCAGCAGCTTGGCCAGCTCCACAGGCGTGTACCGGGGGCCGGAGTCCGCGAGCCGGGGCGTCGGCGCGGGACCCGCGCCGAACAGGGTGGGCTGACTCACCGTGCCGTCTCGGTTCCCAACACCGGCGCACTCCTTGCCCTCACGGGTGCCGTCCCAGGTCGTGACTGGGCTCGCAAGATCACTCCTCACCCTCACGGGCGCGCCGGACGGTGGGCGGCTCGACGACCTGGCGGCCCTGCCCGGAGACCGGGCAGCTGGTGCGCACCGGGCAGACCCGGCACTTCGAGTTGGCCACCGCGGCGAACGTGGCGGCTGCCATCGTATCGGCGGTCCGCCGGACCAGCGCGGTCGCCCAACCGGCCGCCGGCCCCTCGCTGGCCGCCGGCTGGTTCTGCTCCCTGGCGTCCTTGGCGGTGGTCCCGAGCTGCACCAGCGCGGCACCCCCGGACTCGTCACCGAACTCGGCGAACGCCCCCGCCTCCACCGCCGCCTGGTAGGCGCCGAGCTGTGGGTGTTCCGCCAGGTCGCTGCCGGTGACAGCTGTGGACTTGCCGGTCTTCAGGTCGATCACCACGAGCCGCCCGGCCTCGTCGACCTCCAGCCGGTCGACCCGACCGGTCAGGTCGACGGGCCGATTCGGATCATCCAGGCGGACGGCGAACTCGTGCTCGATCGCGAGCAACCGACGCGGGTTGGTGGCCAGCCAGCGCAGCAACTTGTCGACCATCGCCTCGGCGCGTTCCCGCTCCGGCCCGGCCATCCACCGGGCCGCCAGCTCGATCGCGTCGAACCGGGCCGCCACGTAGTCGAGCAGCGCGCCGCGGTCGGCACTGGCGTCCTCGGCGAGCATCGCGGCAGCGTGCACCAAGTTGCCGACTCCCTGCGCGGTGCTGGTCGGGCCGCTGCCGCCATGCCGTTCCAGCAGCCAGCGGAGGCTGCACCGCAGGGCGCTCTCCATGGCCGACGGGGTGACCCGCACCGGGTCTCCGTCGTCGACGAGCGGCCGGTCGTCGGAGAGCACCCGCAACCCCCACCAGTCGTCGGGGTGCGCGCCGGGCACCCCGGCGGCGGCGAGCCGGGCGAGTTCGGCCGCCGCGGCGCGCCGCCGGGCCGCCGGGGCGGCCGGGTCGGTGATGGCGGTACGCAGTTCCGCGACCAACGCCGGCAGGGTGAGCGCCCGAGGTGGACGGGTCACCGGCAGTGCCCCGGGGCGGTCCGGCTCCTCATCACCGGTCTCGCCCGCAGCACCGCCTCCGGTGCCGCCCGAGGACGGCTCGCTGCGTGGACCGGGCGGCGGGCCGGGCGCTGTCGGCGGCGTGGGCGGGGGGCCGGGCGTGCTCGGCGGCGTGGGCGGGGTGCTCGGCGGCGTGGGCGGGGTGCTCGGGCCCAGCTCGTGCAGGAACCGGCTCGGCTGCTCCTCGTGATCGTCACCGCCGACGGCGGCCGACGCCACGGCGCTGACCAGCAGTCGGTGCCGGGCCCGGCTGATGGCGACGTGGAAGAGCCGACGCTCCTCGTCCAGCAACGCTGAGGTCTGACCCACCACGTTCGCCGCTGTCGCGCCGTCGACCGACCGGCCGGCCAGCACGTCGACCAGTCGCTCGGAGCCGAGCAGGCTGCCGCGTAGTCGCAGGTCCGGCCAGATGCCCTCCTGTACGCCGGCCACCGCGACGAGATCCCATTCCAGGCCCTTCGCGGCGTGCGCGGTGAGCAGGCGTACCGCCGCACCCCGGTCGGCGGTCGGCGCGATGGTGTCGGCCGGCAGGTCCTGGGCGAGCACGTGGTCGAGGAAGACCTCGGCGCGCGCGCCCGGCAGCCGGTCGGTGAACCGGGCCGCCGCGTCGAAGAGGACCAGCACGGCGTCCAGGTCGCGGTCGGCGGCCTCGGCCCGCCGCCGCCGGGCCAGGTCGCCCTCGCCGGCCTCCGGGCGCCCCTGGTTGATCGCGCCGGCCCACCGCTCGGCGAGACCACTGGCGTGCCAGACGGCCCAGAGCACGTCCTCGGCGGTCGAACCCGGCCGGGCGGCGGCTTCGCGTGCGATGGCCAGCAGCCCGGCCACCGCCTGCGCCGGCTCCGCCCAGCGCCGCTCGATGCCCGCCAACTCCTCCGGGTCCTGCAACGCCTCGACGATCAGCTCCCCGGAGGGGCGTCGGTCACCGCCGGCCAACGCGAGCGCGCGCAGGCCCTGCCGCAGCCGCCGCTCGGCCAGCGGGTCGGCCCCGCCCAGTGACGAGTGCAGCAGTGCGACGGCCGCCTCCTCGTCGAGTCGTTCCGGCTCCAAGGCGCAGCGCAGCAGGAGCAGCAGCGGCGCGACCGCCGGTTGCAGGTGCAGGGGCAGATCCTCCCCGTGCACCACAGTGGGTACGCCGGCGGCGTGCAGGGCCCGTCGCAGGGTGGGCAGCTGCAACGCGGTCGACCGCACCAGCACCGCCATCCGCGACCAGGGCACGCCGTCGAGCAGGTGAGCCGAACGCAGCGCGTGGGCCAACCAGGCGGCCTCGCTGGTCGCCGAGCGGAACGTGTGCACCTCGACCACGCCGGGCGGCGCGTCCGGCAGGGGGTGCAGCCGGCGGTGCGCGGCCGGACCCCGCAGCCGGCGACCCAGCCGGGCGATCGCCGCGAGCAGATCCGGCCCGGCACGGTACGACGTGGTCAGCAGCACCTGCGCGGCCGGCGCGCCGGAAGCCGTCCGGAAGCGGTGCGGGAACATCGCCACCCCGGCCGGATCGGCGCCCCGGAAGGCGTACGTGGAGGAATCCGGGTCGGCGAACGCGACCAGGGACTTGCCCCCGCCCGCGATGACCGAGAGCAACTCCAGTTGGGCGGGGTCGGTGTCGGCCAACTCGTCGAGGTAGACGTGGGCGAGGCGGCGGCGCTCGGCGGCCAGCAACTCCTCGTCGTCGCGCAGCAGCCCGGTGGCCGCCCGGACCAGCTCCGCCGGGTCGTACGCGATGGAGCCTCGGTTGCTGACGTCGCGCAGCGCGAGCACTGCGACGTACTCCCGGAGGAAGCGGGCGGCGGCCGGCCAGTCGGCGCGGCCTAGCTTCTCACCCAGCCGGGCCAGGTCGATCGGGCCCACGCCGCGTTCGGCGGCGCGCATGAGCAGGTCGCGCAGCTGGCCGGCGAACGCCCGGGTCCGTAGGGCGGGGCGCAGGTCGGTCGGCCAGCCGATCGGGTCGTCCTCGGGCTCCTCGCCCACCACGTCCAGCAGCTCACGGATGATCAGATCCTGCTCGGGGCCGGTGAGCAGCCGGGGCGACGGTTCGCCCCGCTCGGCGGCGGCGCGGCGGAGCAACCCGAAGGCGTACGCCGGGAAGGTGCGCACCAGCGGCTCGCGCAGCACCCGGTGGCCGTCCTGCGCGATCCGGGCCTCGATGCGCTGCCGCAGCGCGGTGGCGCCTCGGCGGCCGAAGGTCAGCACGAGGATCCGTTCGGGGTCGACCCCCTCGGCCACCCGGGCGGCGACCGCCTCGACAAGCGTGCTGGTCTTGCCGGTGCCCGGGCCTCCGAGCACGAGCATCGGCCCGTCGGTGTGCCCGACCACCTCGGCCTGCACCCGATCGACCCGCCAGCCGCTGCCGCCGACCGCCGGCGCGGGCCCGGCCACGCCGTCGGGCCCACCCGCCGCGCCGACAACGCCCCCAGACGTGCCGCCGCTGCCAGGCACGGAAGCACGGTCAGGCGTCCCCCCGCCCTCCCGCGCCGGCCCTCCGGGCCGCCGCACCAACCGGTACGCCTGCATCAGCTCATCCCATCAGACCCATACGACACCCACCCCAAACCCCAACCCCAACCCCACCACCGCACCCCATCCACCCCCGCCGATCATGAAGTTAGCGGCGCGACACGCCGACAGCGACGTCGCCAACTCCATGATCAACCCGGAAGAGGCGGGGGGGCTGGGGTGGGGGTTAGGTTAGGTGGGATTCCAGGACGTTCAGGGCCTCTTGGACGGTGGTGGTGACCGTCAGGAGGTCGCGGCCGGCGGGCTTCAGGAAGGTCTGGTCGGCCAGCGTGTCCAGCCAGTCCAGCAGGGGGCGGTAGAACCCGTCGGTGTCGATCAGCACCATCGGCTTGGTGTGCAGGGCGAGGGTGGCGGTGGTCCAGACCTCGAACAACTCGTCCAGGGTGCCCAGCCCACCGGGCAGGGTGAGGAAGGCATCCGACTTGTCGATCATCAGGGTCTTGCGGCTGGCCATCGAGTCGGTCACCAGCAGCTCGTCCGAGGCCAGGTCGGCGACCTCCAGATCGACGAGCGACTGCGGGATCACGCCGACGGTGCGCCCACCGGCGGATCGGGCGCCGTCCGCCAGCGCGCCCATCATGCCGACACAGCCACCACCGCTGACCAGCGTGTGCCCGCGCCGGGCAAGCTCCGCGCCAGTCTCGGCGGCCAGGTCCAACCAGCGCTGATCGAGGGTACGAGAGGAGGCGCAGAAGACGCAGATCGCCGCCATCAGTCGTGATCCCGGGGCTGCTCGGCGGCCTGTTCGGCGGCGGCCTGCTGGGCTGCGCCGGTGCGGGCGACGGCTTCTTCCCGGACCGCCTCCTGCTCGGCGGAGAGCGCGGCCTCCGCCTCGACGATGTACTTGACCGCCTCGTTGACGTCGTCGGTGAGGCAGATGAGGTCAAGGTCGACCGGCCCGATCTTGCCGGTGGCGGCCATCGTGTCGCGCAGCCAGTCCAGCAGGCCCTGCCAGTAGGCGACCCCCATGAGCACCACCGGGAACCGGGTGACCTTGCCGGTCTGCACCAGGGTGAGCGCCTCGAACAGCTCGTCCATGGTGCCGAACCCACCGGGCAGCACGACGAACGCCTGGGCGTACTTGACGAACATCGTCTTGCGGGCGAAGAAGTAGCGGAAGTCGATGGCCAGGTCGACCCACTCGTTGATGCCCTGCTCGAACGGAAGCTCGATGCCGAGCCCCACGGAGAGCCCACCGGCCTCGCTGGCGCCGCGGTTGGCGGCCTCCATCACTCCGGGCCCACCTCCGGTGATCACCGCGTAGCCGGCTCGGGCCAGCGCGCCGGCCAACCGCTCGGCCAACTGACACTCGACGCTGTCCGGCGCGCTGCGCGCGGAGCCGAAGACGCTGACCGCCGACGGCACGTCGGCGAGGGTGTCGAAACCCTCGACGAACTCGGCGAGGATGCGCAGCGCGCGCCAGGCGTCCTTGCTCTTCCAGTCGCCCCGCCCCCGCGAATCCAGCAACCGCTGGTCCGCGGTGCTGCTCGGGATCGACCCCCTGCGAAGGGTGACCGCACCGCGATGACGCTCCTGTCCCGGGCCGCGACCGGCCTCCCGCCCGTTGCTCTGGCTCATGGGCCAACCGTAGTGGAGCAGCACCGGCCGGGTACGCGGGGCGCAGACGCCGAGAAATAGTTCGGGATCATGGGCAACTATTCGGCGCTCCCGTACGTCTTACTATTCACATACCGGGTATGCCCCGGCGCGCGCCTTCGGGGGAGGAGACAGCGTGATCAGCAACAGCGAGATGATCCGGATTCGTCGCCAGATGCAGCGACGGATCCAAGACGTGGTGGCCGAGCGCCGCCGCACCCGCCAGCAGAACCCAACCCCCACCTCCCCCACACCTTCCGGAGCCGATCAAGAGGTTTGCGTCGCCGACAACGGGCCAGGCTGACGCAAACCTCTTGATCACCGACGGGCGCGGGAGCCGGGGTTAGGCCGGGGCCAGCCAGCGGTGCAGGGTTGCCGCACCGTCGCGGATCTTGCTGATCTCGACGTGCTCGTCGGGGTGGTGGGCGAGGTTCGGGTCGCCCGGCCCGAAGTTCAGCGCGGGGATGCCCATCGCCGCGAACCGGGCCACATCCGTCCAGCCCAGCTTGCCGATCGGCGCGGCGCCGACCGCCGCCAGGAACTCCTTCGCGGGAGCCGCGTCGAGCCCGGGCGCGGCACCGGCAGCCGTGTCGGTGACTGTCACCTCGAAGCCGGCGAACACCTCACGCAGGTGCGCCTCCGCCTCGGCCGGGGTGCGATCCGGGGCGAACCGGTAGTTGACCTCGACCTGACAGAGATCGGGGACCACGTTGCCGGCCACCCCGCCGTTGATCCGGACCGCGTTCATGCCCTCGCGGTAGTCGCAGCCGTCGATGGTGACCCGGCGCGCCTCGTACGTCTGGAGACGTCGCAGCACCTCACCGGCGGCGTGGATGGCGTTCACCCCGTGCCAGGAGCGCGCCGAGTGGGCGCGTACGCCGGTCGTGGTGACCACCGAGCGCATGGTGCCCTGGCAGCCCGCCTCGACGATGCCGTACGTCGGCTCCAGCAGCACCGCGAAGTCCGCCTGCAACCACTCCGGGAACGCCTGGGCGACGAGGTTGAGGCCGTTGTACCGGGACTCGATCTCCTCGGCCTCGTAGAAAAAGTACGTCACGTCGTAGCGCGGCTCGGGCAGCGTCACCGCCAGGTGCAGCGCGTACGCGGTGCCGGACTTCATGTCGGAGGTGCCGCAGCCGTACATCAGGTCGCCGCGCATGGTCGACGGGAAGTTGTTGTTCAGCGGCACCGTGTCGAGGTGCCCGGCCAACACGACGCGCTGCGACCGACCGAGGTCGGTGCGCGCCATCACCGTGTTGCCGTGCCGGTGGGTGGTCAGGTGCGGTACGCCCCGCAGCACCTCTTCGACACAGTCGGCGATGGCCTTCTCGTTGAGGGACACGGACTCTATGTCGACAAGTGCGCGGGTCAGCTGCACCGGATCGGCGAGGACCTCGGGGGTCAGCGGGTTCTCCATGGTTCGCACGGTACCTTCAGGTCTGTCAGCGCGAGGAGCGAGCCGAGGTCAGCCCGGCCGTGACCGAGAGGTGTAACAGTGACGTCCGGAGATTCCGCCTGGGGCATCGGCCTGGCTACGGTCACCGCCGACGAGCAGGTGCTCGATACCTGGTACCCGACCGGCAAGCTGGGCCTGGGCGAGCTGCCGCTGGTCACCGGCGAGGACAAGGCGGACGTGCTCGACCTGCCACCGGCCGCGCTCGGCGACCGGCCCCTGCCCGGTCTGCGTACCGTGCAGGTGGTCACCGTGATCGGCTCGCTGGACGACCCGATCAAGGACGCGTCCGACGCGTACCTCCGGTTGCATCTGCTGTCGCACCGCCTGGTCCGACCCAACCAGCTCAACCTGGACGGCATCTTCGGCAAGCTGGCCAACGTGGCCTGGACGTCCGCCGGGCCGTGCCCCCCGGAGCGGGTGGACGAGCTGCGGGTGATCGAGCGGGCCGCCGGCCGGCACCTGGCGGTGTACGGGGTCGACAAGTTCCCCCGGATGACCGACTACGTGGTGCCCTCCGGTGTGCGGATCGCCGACGCCGACCGGGTGCGCCTCGGCGCTCACCTGGCCGCCGGCACCACAGTGATGCACGAGGGTTTCGTGAACTTCAACGCCGGCACCGTCGGCACCTCGATGGTCGAGGGGCGGATCGTGCAGGGCGTGCTGGTCGGCGACGGCTCCGACATCGGCGGCGGGGCCTCCATCATGGGCACCCTCTCCGGCGGCGGCACCGACAAGATCAGCATCGGCGAGCGGAGCCTGGTCGGCGCGAACGCCGGCGTCGGGATCTCGCTCGGCGACGACTGTGTGGTCGAGGCCGGCTGCTACATCACCGCCGCGTCGAAGATCACGCTCCCCGACGGTCGGGTGGTCAAGGCCCGGGAGCTGTCCGGTGTCGACGGCCTGTTGTTCTGGCGCAACTCGGTCACCGGCGGGCTGGAGGCGCGGCCGCGCACCGGTCGGGGCATCGAACTGAACGCCGCCCTGCACGCCAACGACTGACGGACCCGCCGGGTCCGCGGCGTTCGGCCGCGGACCCGGACGGGGTACGCCTCAGCGCAACCGGTACGCCTGGATGATCCGTTGGGTCACCGTGTTGCCGGCGGTGTCCCGGGCACTGGCCCGCAGCGACACGTAGCCGGTGCCGGCCGGGTGCCGCAACAGGGCCGACCAGCCGTCGGCGGAGGTGCGGACCAGCTTGGCCTTGCTCCAGGTCTTCCCGCCGTCGTACGAGACGTCGACAGCGAGCTTCTCCACCCGGGTGGCCGCCGATTCGGGCTGCCGCTGCACCCGCACGGGGACGACGAAGCCCTGACCGGCCGGGGCGCTGTTGTCCACCCGCAAGGGCGGCGCGAAGCGGATCGCCGACAGGGGCAGTCGGGCCGGCGTGTCACCGGCGACGTGCCTCGACCGGAAGGTCCAGCTGGACTCCACGGCGGTGCTCAGGTCGGTGAAGCTTCGCTTCGACGACGTGACGAGCCGGTAGTCCGCAGCACCCGGTGGCACTGTGAACTCCCCGTAGCCGGCGTACTCGCTCTCGCCGACCAGCTTGCCGTTGCGCCAGAGCTTGGTGTGCTCACTGTCGCTCAGCGAGAAGCCCGGGTGCCCGGCCGCGTCGCTGAAGATCGGCACGTCGGCCAGGATGGTGTCGCCGACCCGACTGACGCTCTGGTTCGGCCAGCGCGGCTTCGGGAAGGACGGTCCGTACGGCGCCTGGTTCCAGATCTCCTGCACCGTCCGCCCGGCCCGGTACGCGGTGGGGGTGGAGAAGAGCGCTGCCTTCGGATTCAACCACCCTTCCTCGTCCACCGTTCCGAAGTCGACCTCGGATTCCCACTTCACACCCGTGGTGTTGTAGTACTCCACCCGCTGGCCGGGCACGACGGTGGGCAGCACCAGCGCGGAATAGCCGACGTTGTACTCCAGCTCGGGGAACACGAGCCGCTCGGCCTCCATGCCCGGGTAGCCACCGCGGAACTGGTGCACGACGGTGGCCAGGTCCCGTCGGGCGTAGTCGCGGACGAAGCCGGTGGGCATCCGGCCGGGGATCGCTTCGGCCAGCGCGTACAGGTACGGGCTGTTGGCCGGGTCCGGCTTGGTCCAGTTGCTGCTGACGGTGGCGACGAACTTGTCGGCGGAGACCGGCTTGCCGAGCTGACCGCTGGCCAGGCCGGTGAACGTTTCCGCCCAGAGCCCGACGCCGTATCCGCTGCCGTCATCGGCGGTGAAGTTGCCGCTGAGGTCGATCAGTTGCGGGACGGCGGTCCGGTCCGGCACGGTCGTCCGTACCGGCTTGGCCCGGCGGGCGTCCACGACGATCCGGGTGTCCCGATCGAGGGTCAGTTCGGGCTGCATCAGCATGGACATGCCGCGCTGCTCATCTTCCGGTCCGGGCTCGAAGACGAGGCCGCTCAGGCCGTAGTGCCCCTTGGGCACCCGCACGGTGGCCACCCCGTCGGAGCTGACGACGTCCCAGAAGCCGTAGGTGTCCATCCCGACCAGGGAGCTCCAGTGGTCCGCGGTGCGCTCGCCGGCGCGGTTCAGGTGCTCCACGGTCAGCGTGTAGCTCTCCACCTCCCGGTGCACGGCGAGCGGGGTGACAGCGACGGCAGTCCCGGATCGGGCCACGATCCGCCCGGTCCAGTAACCGTCGGCGTCGCCGAGCCGGGTGTCCGCGGTGACGGTCGTGGCGGCCGTGCCACCCGCCGGCACGGTGAGTTGGTTGGCGCCCAACTGGAACAGGCCGGCCGGTAGCGCGCGACCGCCGGGGCCAGCGCCCTCGACGCTCAGGTCCACGGTGACCGCGGCCGGACCGTCGTTGCGCCAGGTCACCGTGCGGGTGATCGGGGCGTCGTCGGTGTGCGGCCAGAGCGTACGCCCGAACGAGACGCTCACCGGGTCGGTGCTGACCTGCTGGGTGATCGCGTGGGCGACGTCGACCCGCCCGGCTCCCTGCTGGTAGGCGGTCTGGTCCGGGTGCGGCTTGGCGGCGGCCATCAGGGTGGCCTTGAGCCGGTCGGCCCGCCATCCCGGGTGCTGCTGGGCCAGCAGCGCTGCCGACCCGGCCACGTGCGGGGTGGCCATCGAGGTGCCGGAAAGCGTGACGTAGCGGTCGTCCACCGGATCACCGATGTAGCCGTTGGCGGACCGGGCGGCGACGATGTCGACGCCGGGCGCGGTGATGTCCGGCTTCAGCGCGTCGTCGCCGACCCGCGGGCCCCGGCTGGAGAATTCGGCCAGTTCGTCGTCGCGGTCGACAGCGCCCACGGCGAGCCCGGCGTCGGCGGTGGCCGGGGAGCCGACCGAGCCGTCCATGCCGTCGTTGCCGGCCGCGAGGACGAAGAGGGTGCCGGTCTGAGCGGTCAGGCTCTGCACCGCCTCCTCCAGCGGGTCGACCTCCGGGGTGTCCCAGCCGCTGAGGCTCATGTTGACCACGGCGGCCTTCTTCTCCACCGCGGCCCACTGCATGCCCGCGAGGATCGCCGAATCGGAGCAGCCGGTGTCCTCACAGACCTTGCCGTCCAGCAGCGTCGCGTCCGGCGCCACACCCCGGTACTTGCCGCCTGCGGCAGCGCCGCTGCCCGCGATGGTCGAGGCCACGTGGGTGCCGTGGCCGACCATGTCCCGAGCGTCGGCGACCTCGGTGAAGTTGCGCGCCTCGGCCACCTTGCCGGCCAGGTCCGGGTGGGTCGCGTCGACGCCGGTGTCCAGCACCGCGACGGACACTCCCGCGCCGGTGAACCCGGCCGCCCAGGCGGCGGGCGCGCCGATCTGCGGCACGCTGTGGTCGAGCGTCACCCGTCGACGGCCGTCCAGCCAGATCCGCTCGACGCCCCCCGCCGCGTCGAGCCGAGCCCCGGCGGGACCGGTGGTGGTGACCGTCTCCCAGACCGCGCCGAGGGAAGACTTGTCGCTGTTCAGTGCGGCACCACGAATCGCCGGCAGGTCGCGGGTCACCCGCGTGCCGGGCAGAGCGGCCGGGGCACGCCGGGCGGCACCCGTCGAGCCGTACGCCGCCAGCAGCGGCAGGGTGTCACGGCGGGCGTCGTCGTAACCCGCCTCGACCAGCCCGGTGACGTCGAAGAGTCGCCGGTCCACCCGGCCCGAGCGCAGCAACGGCAGCGCGTCCGTCGGTGTCACCGAGAGGCGACCGCGGTCACGCTGGACCAGGAACCGCACGTCCTCGCGGCCGGTGCCGGGCCGGACGGAGGCGCCGGAAGCGGTGACG
This sequence comes from Micromonospora ureilytica, assembly GCF_015751765.1. Lineage (NCBI taxonomy): Bacteria > Bacillati > Actinomycetota > Actinomycetes > Micromonosporales > Micromonosporaceae > Micromonospora > Micromonospora ureilytica. Next base: position 6,567,582 of record NZ_JADOTX010000001.1, on the reverse strand, counting down.
GTGACCCGGTCACCGGTGATCAGCGTGACGGTGGTCGAGCGGTTGGCGATGGGTCCACCCGCAATGGTCTGGTGACCGGTGCCGCCGGGTGGGGCGGGCGCCGCAGCCGTGGCTGAGGCGGGAGCCGGCGCGGAGAGCGCCAGCGCGAACACGAGGCCGAGGGCGGCCAATCTTTTTCCCTGGTGCAACGGATCCTCCTCGTCAAGCGTCTTCATGGATGGGGGTCACATTGACAACCCAGAATTGCATACTCGGTATGCAAAATGAAGGCCGAAAGATGACGAACCCGCCACGAGCCGACGAACCGGGCCGGCATGATCGGGTCGTGACCTCCATGAAGGACAAGATGCTCGCCGGCGAGCCATACATCGCCGACGATCCTGCTATCGTCGCCGACCTGGAGCAGGCCGCCCGGCTGATGGAACGCTTCAACACAAGTCCCGCAGCCGACCCCCGGGCCCGGATCGCGGCACTGCGTGAACTCCTCGGCGAACTGGGCGAGGGCACCTGGATCCGCCCACCGTTCTACTGCGACTACGGCTGGCAGATCCGCATCGGCCCGCGCAGCTTCGTCAACTACAACGCGGTCTTCCTCGACGTTGGTCGGATCACCCTCGGCGCGGACGTCCAGGTCGGCCCGAACGTGCAGCTGCTCACCCCGACGCATCCGGTCGAGCCCGGCCCACGACGGGACAAGTGGGAGGCGGCCAAGCCGATCACCATCGGCGACAACGTGTGGCTCGGCGGTGGCGCGATCGTGCTGGCCGGCGTGACGATCGGCGCGAACACCGTCGTCGGCGCGGGCGCGGTGGTCACCCGGGACCTGCCCGCCAACGTGGTCGCGGTCGGCAACCCGGCCCGACCGGTCCGTCAACTCGACTAACGGTCAGCGGCCAGCTGTCAGGCCGCCGGGGGCTCCGACAGGCGGACCACCAGGTCAGCCCGCCCGGCGGTGGGGGTGATCAGGGCCGCGTTGGACTCGTCGCTGCCCAGCGCCCACGCCCGCGCCTGCTCCGGAGACCGACCGAACGCCTCGTGTCGGGCGGTCAGCCGGCGGTGCCGCACCTCGGCGTCCAGGTCGAGGAACCACGCCTCGTGCAGCAGCGGTCGGATCTCCTGCCAGGGGAAATCCTCCAACAGCAGGTAGTTGCCCTCGGTCACCACCAGCCGGACCGACGGCAGCACCTCGATCGCGCCGGCCACCGGCTCCTCCAGCTCCCGCCGGAACTCCGGCGCGTAGACCGACGTCGGCTCCAACCGGCGCAACCGGCGCAGCAGCGAGACGTACCCGTTGGCATCGAAGGTGTCCACAGCGCCCTTGCGGTCGGCGCGGCCCAGACGGGCCAGCTGCGACTGCGCCAGGTGGAAGCCGTCCATCGGCACCAGGCAGGCGGCCGACCCGACCTCGGCGACGATCCGCGCAGCCAGGGTGGACTTCCCCGCGCCCGGCGCACCGGCGATGCCGAGCAGCTGTCGCGAGCCGGCCTCGGCAAGCGCCAACGCCCGTTCCACCAACTCGTCGACGGACAGCACCCGGGCCGGCGGCATCAGCCCAGAACCGGGTCGCTGATGGTGAACCGCGCCTGCACCGCCGCCTGCACGGTCTGCGGCTGCGGGTCCAGCTCAAGCTCCGGCGGACCACCGCCCGCTCCACCGCCACTGGCGAACGCCGCACGGGCGAACATCGGCCGGTCGGCGGGGCCCGCATCGGCCAGCTCGATCAACGAGGTGACCCGGGCGCCCAGCGCCTCCGCGTACTCCCGGGCTCGCAGCAGCGCCTCGCTGATCGCGGCGTGCCGGGCCGCACGATGGGCGGGGCTGTCCGGACGAAGCTCCCACCACGGGCCGGCCACCTCGACCTGGTCCTGGTCGGCGAGCCGGAGCATCAGCTCACCCAACGCGGTGAAGTCGGTGACGGTGACTGTGGTGGTGACACTGCCGTGCCAGGCGACCACCCGCTCACCCGAGCGCCGGGTCTCCGGTCGCACGCGCAGGTCGCCGGTCTCCCGCCGCGCCACCGCCGGCCCGGAGCCGTCCAGCAGGACCCGGACCGCCGCGGCCCGCTCGGCCAACCGGGTCAGCGTCGCCTCCCGGTCCCGGTCGCGGGCCGTCGCGGTGACCGCGAACCGGGCCAGCTCGGGCGGCACCTCCCGGTACGCCTCGCCGCGTACCTGCACCACCGGACCGTCCACCACCATGCCCCTCAGCCTAGTCAGCGACGAGGCGCCGCGCCGTGTAGGAGACCGTGTCCGCGTCGACGCGCAGGCCGGTCAGGTGGCCGCCGGCCACCCCCAACTCACGCAGCCAGGACACCTCCGCGGCGTGGTCACCGCCGGCCGGGAACTGCCGGTCGTACGCATCGAACCGCCGGTCGCGCAGTGCCGCGCGGGCGGCCCGCGCCTCGTCGTACCGGGCGGTGAGCGCCGGGGCGTCGTCGGCGCGCAGCGCGGCCGCCAGGTCGTCCAGGAAGACGGTGACCTCGGCCAGCTCACGGAGCACCAGGTCCCGATTGCCGAGCAGCATGTTGGCGGTCCGATCGGCGGGGGTTCCGGCCACCCGGGTCCCGTCGGAGAAGCTGCCGGCGGCGAGCGCGAGGATCGCGTCGCGCAGCGGCGCGCGCTGCACGGCGCCGGCCAGCGCGCCGGCGAGCAGGTGCGGCACGTGTGAGGCGAGTGCGGCGGCCGAGTCGTGCTCCGTGGCGGACATCGGCACCACCCGGGCCTCGAACACCTCCACCAGCAGCTCGGCCAGCCAACGGAACGAGGTGGTGGACGGCCCAGGTGCTGGACAGAGCACCCAGGCCGCTCCGGTGAGCAGGTCCGGCCGTGCGGCCGTCAAGCCCGACCGGTCGGTGCCCGCCATCGGGTGGCCGGGCACGAACCGATGCGTCAGCCCCTGCGCGGCGGCGAACGCCGTCACCTGCTCCTTGGTGCTACCGACGTCGGTCAGCACACACCGGTCACCGGTCATCGCCGCCACCTCGACAAGCGTCGCCGGCAGGGTGGGCAACGGCCCGCACAGGAAGACCACGTCCCGGTCGGCCACGGCCTCGACCAGCCGATCCGGCGCGGGTACGCCCGCTCGTCGGGTCTCCCGCCGGGTGGCCTCGTCCGGGTCCCACCCGATCACGTCGATGCCGGCGTCGTACATCCGGAGCAGCACCGAGCCACCGATCAGGCCGGTGCCGACCACCGCCGCCCGCACCCGCGCGCCTGGCCTGTCCACCATCCGCACACCTCGATGTTCCTGCTGGGGTGCGGGGCCGCGACGGCCCCGACCAGGTCCGCGGCCGAGGATAGCGTTCAAGGGCCACAGGCTCCCGCCCGCTGCGCCGACCCGACCGCGTTCCGCCAGGTCAGCGGCGGACGCCGTCCGGGCGGTCGGCCGTCGGGCTCGACCGCCGGACCGCGATCAGGCGAGGCGCGCGGCGACGGCGGCGATGTGCTCGTCGGACTCGGTCAGGGCGACCCGGACATGCTGCCCGGCCGTGGGGCCGTAGAAGACGCCGGCGGCGACCAGGATGCCGCGTCGGGCCAGCCAGTCGACCGTCTGCCAGCAGTCCTCACCCCGGGTCAGCCAGAGGTAGAGGCCCGCCTCGGAGTGCTCGACGGTGAACCCGGCAGCGGTGAACGCCGCGCGGAGCACCTCCCGCCGGGCGCGGTAACGCTCCCGCTGTTCCTCGGCGTGTCGCTCGTCCTCCAAGGCGGCCACCATGGCCGCCTGCACCGGCGCGGGCACGATCATGCCGGCGTGCTTGCGGACCTTGAGCAGCTCGGCGACGAGCGCCGGGTCGCCGGCGACGAAGCCGGCCCGGTAGCCGGCGAGGTTGGACCGCTTGGAGAGCGAGTGCACGGCGAGCACCCCGGCATAGCTGCCCCCACTGACCTGCGGAGACAGCACCGAAATTGGCTCGGCCGACCAGCCCAGTGGCAGGTAGCACTCGTCGCTCGCGACCACCGCGCCACGTTCGCGGGCCCAGTCGACCACCTTGCGCAGGTGCGCCGCGGGCAACACCCGGCCGGTCGGGTTGCCGGGCGAGTTGACCCAGACCAACCGGACCCGCGGGGTCGGCCCGAGCGAGGTGAGCGAGTCGGTACGGACGACTGTGGCGCCGGCCAGCCGGGCGCCATCCTCGTAGGTGGGGTACGCGATCGACGGCACCACCACCACGTCACCCGGGCCGATGCCGAGCAGCGTGGGCAGCCAGGCCACCAGCTCCTTAGAGCCGATGGTCGGCAGCACACCGAGACCGTCGACGCCAGCGCCACAGGCTCGGGACACCCACGCCGCGATCGCGGCCCGCAGCGCCGGGGTGCCGGCGGTCAGCGGGTAACCGGGGGCATCGGACGCGTCAGCCAACGCCCGCCGGATCACCTCCGGCACCGGGTCGACAGGCGTACCCATGGAGAGGTTGATCAGGCCCTCCGGATGCGCCGCGGCCAGCGTGGCCGCGGCGTCCAGGGTGTCCCAGGTGAACTCGGGCAGCCGCGACGAGACCGGCGCGGGCCGGTTCAGTTGCCCTCGCCGCGCGGCGGCTGCGCGGCGACGAAGGTGGCGTCCTTCTCCACCTTGCCGATCTTCGAGGCGCCACCGGGCGAGCCCAGGTCCTCGAAGAACTCGTAGTTCGCGCCTGTGTAGTCCTTCCACTGCTCCGGGACGTCGTCCTCGTAGAAGATCGCCTCCACGGGGCAGACGGGCTCACAGGCACCACAGTCGACGCACTCGTCGGGGTGGATGTAGAGCATCCGATTGCCCTCGTAAATGCAGTCGACCGGGCACTCCTCGATGCATGCCTTGTCGAGCACATCTACGCACGGCTCGGCGATGATGTAGGTCACCGGTCTTCTCCTCCGCAAGACTCGCCGCGATCTCCCGCGACGGTAAGAGCCTAGTATCTCGCCGGGGAGGGGGTCGATCGTGCTCCGACAGCAGGATGTGGGACACCGGATCGTGGTCCGCCGGATTGTGGGGATTCGCGAGGGCCGCCCACTATTCTCCGATGCTCTGGGCGAGCTGGTGGAGCTGAGCGAGACTCATCTCACGCTGGCCACCGCGCAGGGACAGCTACGGGTCCCGGTGGCGCAGGTCCACCGCGCCAAGCGCGTACCGCCGACCCGTCGGCCGACCGCCGCCGCTGTCGTGGCGCTGGAGCGGGCAGCCGACGAGGCCTGGCCGGCACCGACCCGGGGTCGGCTCGGTGACTGGTTGCTCCGGTCGGCCGAGGGCTGGACCGGGCGCGCCAACTCGGCGCTGCCGATCGGCGACCCGGACCGACCGCTGGCCGCAGCGGTCGACGCGGTGCAGCGCTGGTACGCCGAACTGGGCCAACCCGCGTTGATCAACACGCCGCTGCCCCTCGCCGCACCGGTCGGCGCCGAACTGGACGCCCGCGGCTGGAGCACCCGCCCACCGACGCTGGTGCAGATCGCGCCGCTACCCCTGCTGACGTCGACACCCGGCAGCGCTCCGGCCGGCGGGCAGGGCAACGCGGTCGTCGAGCTGGCCACCGCGCCCAGCGACGAGTGGCTGGCCATCGCCGCCGGCCGCAAGGGCGGCCTGCCGGATGCCGCCCGGCACGTGCTCACCGCCGTGGACCAGGTCCGCTTCGCCCACGTGTACGCCGACAACGCTCTGGTGGCAGTCGGCCGCGGCACAGTGACCGGCCAGGGGCGCTGGCTGGGCCTGAGCCTTGTCGAAGTACTACCGACGGCCCGCCGACAAGGGCTGGCCAGCCGCGTGATCCACGAACTCGCCAGCTGGGGCGCGGCCGGCGGGGCGACGCACGCGTTCCTCCAGGTCGAGCAGCGCAACGCGGCGGCGGTCGCGCTCTACCAGCGGCTCGGTCTCGTCACCCACCACACCTACCTGACCCGGGTCGCCCCAAACTGAGATCGTCAGCGGCGGACGACTCGGCGAGGCTTGGCGGCCTTGACCTCGGCGTACCGCTTCAGCTGCTGAGAGCGGTAGTCGCGGCCGAGCGCGGTGAGCACCAGGTAGCCGATCAGCAACCCGGCGCCGGTGGCGAGCAGGTAGAGCCAGATCTGCGCGAAGAACGTCCCCGCGCCGCCGGCGAACGGGTTGTGACCGACCAGCAGAGGTCCGACCAGCACGGTCAGCAGCATCGCCACCGGGACGACGAGTGCCATGTCGGCTGCCCAGCCCGCCAGCGGCCGACGACGCCCCCAGCGGAAGGCGACCACGGCGAGGATCAGCCCGATCACCGTGAACATCGCCAGTGACACCCGGTCGGCGACGGTGTCGTCACCGTCGAAGCCGAGCCGGATGATCAGTCGGGCGACCACGTTGACCGCGAACAGCGCTGCTACGAGCACCCCGAGGTCACGCCACCGCTTGTCCATCGCCGGACCCTCCTGCCGTACGCCCCGTCGTGGGGTTCGCATCCCTGGCAGGAATATTTACCACCCTTACCTGTGAAACGTCATCAGCCGACAGCACCAGGCGTCAGCCGGCGAGCAGGGGCGGCTGCGGGGCGAGGATCTGTCGGAAGCCCATCACCGCGAACGTCATCGCGCCGGCCACGATCATGGCCAGCCCGACCCAGTTGTCGCCGGCCAACAGCAGGTCGCCCTCGTTGGTCCGGATGGCGGCGACCGCCATCAGCGCGAACCACGGCACCGCTGGCAGCGCCACCGCCCAGCGACGGCCGACCGCCTCGTACGCGAACCAGCTCAGCAGGATGTTGGCGCCGATGGCGAGGAGTACCGACACGCCGATCAGTTGCCCGCCGACGCGGACCGTGGCGAGCAGCAGCTCCAGTACGCCGGTCAGCACTCCGGCGAGGACCACGACGATCGCACCGACCAGCCGGACGCCCAGGTCCAGCAGTCGCGGCGGTGGCCCCGCCGGGGGCGGGGCTTCCTGGTCCTCCACGACGGTCATCGGTGCGGCCGGCACTGTCACCGGAGACCCGCCGCCGCGACCGGGGACCGGTCCGGGGCGGTCTCCGCGGGCAGGCCGGCGAAGAGGTCGTCCTCCCAGCCGTACGGCCCGGCGCCCGGGCCCTTCTCGCCGACCGCGAGGGTGAAGTACTCCACGCCCATGAACTCGCCGCCGAAGTTGCCGGCGATCGAGTAGAGCCAGGAGTTGGCCGGGATCTGGGTGGCGTGCGCCCGCATCGCGGCCTCCTTGGCCGTGTGCTGGTCGGTGCCGTCGATCCGGGCGGCGATCTGGGCGTCCGGGGTGCCGAAGGGCAGGTCGGCGATGTCCTCGATGCCGCCGAACGGGTTGTCGGAGGACTCGGCGAAGTGCGTCATGCCGGCCTCCAGGACGCTGAGCGGCATCGCCGTCCAGTAGACCTTGAGCGGGGCGCAGCCCTCGGCGGTGGCCAGCTCGACGGCGCGCATGGCCACCCGGTGGGCCTGGATGTGGTCGGGGTGGCCGTAGAAGCCGTTCGGGTCGTACGTGACGAGCACCTGCGGGCGTACCTCTCGCATGATCTCCACGAGATGCCCGGCGGCCTCGTCGAGGTCGGCCTGCCAGAAGGCCCGGGGGTGCTGGTTGGTCGCGAGCCCCATCATCCCGGAGTCGCGGTAGCGGCCGGCGCCGCCGAGGAAGCGGTGGTCGCTGACGCCGAGCGCGGCGCACGCGGCGGCCAGCTCGGCGACGCGGTACCCGCCGAGCTGGTCGGCCTCGGCGGCGGCGAGCTGGGCCAGCGCGGGCAGGTGGATCTCGCCCTCCTCGCCGAGCGTGCAGGTCACCAGCGTGACGTGCGCGCCGTCGGCGGCGTAGTGGGCCATCGTCGAGCCGGTGCCGATCGACTCGTCGTCGGGGTGCGCGTGGACCAGCAGCAGGCGGCGGTCGGGCAGCATCGTCACGACGGTCACTCTAACCGGCGGTTCTCCCCCGGCTGACGCTGACGCGTCCGCCCAGGTCGGCCACATCACCTCCGCTCCGGCTCTACGATTTGGCGTGTGGACTTTCCGGAGCTGGCCGCCCGCACCCGCCGGTTCAGCCACGGCGCGCCACGCGCTGTCTCGGTGGCTGAGGACGGCTCCCGGGTGATCTTCCTGCGCTCCGCCGGCCCCGAGGATCCGGCGGACGCGCTCTGGCTGCTGGACGTGGCCACGGGCGAGGAGCGGCTGGTCGCCGATCCGGCGACCCTGCTGGGCGAGGGCGGCGACGTCCGGTCCCTCTCCCCCGGTGAACGCGCGCTGCGCGAGCGGCTGCGGCTCAGCGCCGCCGGCATCGGCTCGTACGCGTTGGACGCGGTCGGTCGGGTTGCGGTGTTCGCGCTGGCCGGGCGCTTGTTCCGGGCCGATCTGGTGCACGGCGACGTGGTGGAGGTGGCGGCCGTCGGCCCGGTGCTGGACCCACGTCCGGACCCGAGCGGGCAGCGGTTGGCGTACGTGACGGACGCGGCCGATGGTGTGCGTCGGGGTGAGCTGCGGGTGATCGACCCGGACGGGACCGACACCCTGCTGGCCGGCGAGGACGCCGGGGTGAGCTGGGGGTTGGCCGAGCACATCGCGGCGGAGGAGTTCGGCCGTTTCCGGGGGTACTGGTGGGCACCGGACAGCCGCATGGTGCTCGCCGCCCGGGTCGACGAGTCCCGCCTGGAGCGGTGGCACCTGCACGACCCGGCGGAGCCGGCGAGCCCGCCGACCGCCATCGCGTACCCCCGGGCTGGTGGGCCCAACGCGGAGGTCAGCCTGCACCTGCTGGACCTGGACGACGGCTGGGTCGACGTGCACTGGGACCGGGAGACCTACCCGTACCTGACCGGGGTCAGCTGGGGTGACGGCAGCCCGTTGATCACCGTGCTGCGCCGCTCGCAGCAGCACGGGCTGGTGCTGGCGGTGGACCCGCGGACGGGTGAGACGCAGGTGCACGCCGAGCTGGCCGACCCGCGCTGGGTCGAACCGATCGCCGGCACCCCCACGCACCTGCCCGACGGCCGGGTGCTGGTCGGTGGGGAGCTGGCCCACGACGGGTACGACGCCCGGTGCCTGTTCGCGGACGGCACGCTGCTCACCCCGCCGTCGCTGTACGTGCGGCGGGTGGTGGGTCGGCTGCCGGCCGCCGCCGGACCGGCCGACCTGCTGGTGGAGGCGAGCGACGGCGAGCCGAGCGAGCGGCACCTGTTCCGGGTCCGCACCACCATCGGCGGTGGGGTGGACGCGCGCCGGCTCACCACCGACTCCGGTTGGTACACCGCGGCGGTGGGCGGGGACGTGCTGGCCGTCGGCGTCGCGTCGCTGGATCATGCCGGGGTGCGCTGGACGGTGCGCCGCGGCGACCAGGAGATCGCCGAGCTGCGGTCCTTCGCCGCCACCCCGCCGTACTCTCCGCTGCCGTTGCTGGAACGGGTGACCGATCGGCGGCTGCCGGCGGCGGTGCTCTACCCGGACAACCACGTGACGGGCCGGCGGCTGCCGGTGCTGCTGGACATCTACGGCGGCCCGGGGCACCAGGAGGTCGTGGCGGCGCGGGCCGCGTGGTTGGAACGGCAGTGGTGGGCCGACGCCGGGTTCGCGGTGGTCACCATCGACAACCGGGGTACGCCGGGCGTGGCCCCGTCGTTCGAGAAGGCGATCCACCGGCGGGTCGCCGACGTGATCCTGACCGACCAGATCGACGCGCTGACCGCGCTCGCCGGCAAGCACCCGGACCTGGACCTGAGCCGCGTGGGGGTGCGGGGTTGGTCGTTCGGCGGGTGGCTGGCCGGGTTGGCGGTGCTGCGCCACCCGGAGCTGTTCCGGTGCGGGATCGCGGGCGCCCCGGTGACCGACTGGGCGCTGTACGACACCGCGTACACCGAGCGTTATCTGGGGTTGCCGGAAGACGGCCTGGACATCTACGCGCACCATTCGCTCGTCGAGTTGGCCGCCGAGCCGGTCACCGGCCCGGACCAGGCCCGCCCGTTGCTGCTGGTACACGGCATGGCCGACGACAACGTGGTGGCCGCGCACACGCTGCGGCTCTCCGCGGCCCTGCTGAGCACCGGCCGGCCGCACGCCGTGCTGCCGCTCACCGGGGCCACCCACCTGGCCGCGAACGGCACCGCCGAACGGCTGCTCCCCCTGGAACTGGATTTCCTCCGTACCCACCTGTTGTAAGCGGCATTCGATAAGTGGGTTCGGCACACCGAGCCCCCTGCCGAATGCCATGCTGACCGAAGCGGGACCCGGCTGCGCGATTTCCCAGGGTGGCACCGCTCTCCCTTGTGCTGAAAGGACTCCAGCATGGTTGGCATTGCGCAGAAGCCCTCGGTCTCCGCCGTCCAGGAAGGCGAGTTTCCGGTCACGCACTTCCGCACGGCGACCGTGAACGGGATCGACATCTTCTACCGCGAAGCCGGCCCGGCCGATGGCCCTGCGGTCCTGCTGCTGCACGGATTTCCCACCGCGTCCTCGCAGTTCCGCCACCTGATCCCGCTGCTCGCGGACCGCTACCGGGTGATCGCCCCGGACTTCCCGGGTTTCGGCCACAGCGCCAGCCCGGACCGATCGACATTCGATTACACATTCGCCAACTTCGCCGACCTCATGAACGGGCTGATCGACCAGCTCGGAGTGGACCGATACGCGCTCTACTGTTTCGACTACGGGGCGCCGACCGGCTACCGGCTGGCCCTCAAGGGGCCCGAACGGGTCAGCGCGCTCATCGTGCAGAACGGCAACGCGTACGAAGAGGGCCTCAGCGAGTTCTGGGATCCGATCAAGGCCTACTGGGCGGACAAGACCGACGAGCGCCGCCAGGCCATCGCGTTCATCCTCAAGCCCGACACGGTCAAGCAGCAGTACACGGCCGGAGTGAAGGACCTCAGCCGGCTCGACCCCGACAGGTGGCTCCACGACGACGTACAGCTCGCCCGCCCCGGCAACGCGGACATCCAGCTGGATCTGTTCTACGACTACGGCAGCAACGTCACGTTGTACCCGGAATTCCAGGCCTTCTTCCGCGACCACCAGCCACCGACGCTTGTCGTCTGGGGCCAGAACGACCCGGTCTTCCCGGCCGCTGGCGCCCACCCCTACAAGCGCGACCTGCCGTCGGCCGAGTTCCACCTGCTCGACACCGGCCACTTCCTGCTGGAAGACAAGCTCGACGTCGCCGCGCCGATGATCCACGATTTCCTGGACCGCTCCATCGGCCGTTCCTGAACGCAGGGGTGGCTCAGCCAGCCCGCCGTCCGTTTTGCGCGTCGCCCGCGCACCCAAGATCGCGCTCGATCCAGGATCGAACGTGACCTTGAACGAAGCGGGGCGGCGGCCGGGCAGACGATCACCACCGCTCCACGAGGTGTTCCCGACCCTGCGGCGGATCGTACGGTTCGGGCCAGTAGTCGATGATCTTGCTGATCAGCCCCTGCTCGGACATCTCCAGCCAGACGCACGCGTCCTGCTGCTCGTCGCCGACGCGAACGTCGAGCAACAGGGCAGCGAGGCGCCCATCGACGATCACCCGTCGCGGCCGCAGGTGCCAGTCGCCGGGATACTCGGTGTTGAACCGCAGGAACGCGTCCTTGCCGCGAATGCGCTCCCGAGTCTGCGGCATCTCGTAGACCACATCATCGGTGAGCAGGGCGGCCAACCCGGACCAGTCGCGGCGCTCCAGAAGATCAACGTAGGCGTGGGCGGCCTGCCGGGCCGTCGAGGTGTCATCCACGGCGCGGACCCTAGTCGCCGCCAGCGACAATCCGGCGGGCCGTCGGTGCATCACCGGCCTTGCCAGCACCGATGCCCGCGGCAAGTTTCCCAAGGCCAGATGACAGCGGAGACATCCCGCTCCGGGTCGCTGACGTGTACCCCTTCGCCGACGCGGCGGCCGCCCACGAGCGGCTGGCCCAGGGCGGCGTGCGCGGCAGCGTGGTGATCGTCCCCTGATCCGCGGCGAAAGCTCGATCAGCCGATGACGGCTCTGCCGATGACCGGACAGCCGTTCAAGGGTGTCCGGTCATCAGTCCGAGGGAAGGGTTGGTGCAATGGCCGGTCGCGTCAGCGGAAGATGTCGATGTTGCGCCCGGCCCATGCGGCGAAGGAGCGTGGCGGTCGGCCCAGTACCTCCGACACGTCCGGGCTGATCCGCTGCTCCCGTGCGATCGGCGCGCCGAGGATCGCCAGCGTTCCCTCGACCACCGGTGGTGGCATGAACTGCAGCATCTGTTCGCGGGCCTCGTCGGGCGTCTGTTCGATGAAGCTGATCGGTTCGCCGAGCGCGGTAGCGAGATCGGCAACCCGTTCACGTGGTGTGCTCAGCGCCGGACCGGTCAGCTCATACGTGTGACCGTCATGCGCACCGTCGCGAAGGGCGACAGCCGCCACCTCGGCGATGTCGTCCGGGTCGATCACAGGCAGACCGACATCGCCGAACGGTGCAGCCGCCGTCCGTCCGTTGCGAACCGGTTCGGCCCAAGCGAGGGCATTGGAGGCGAAGCCGCCAGGGCGCAGGATCGTCCAGCCGAGGCCGGACCTGCGTACAAGGTCTTCGATGGCGTGCAGGGGCGCATGCGAGGCGGTCGTCGGCCTTGTGCCAACCGCTTGCGAGGATTGCAGCACGATGCGCTTCACGCCGGCGGCCGTGGTGACCCGCAGGATCTCGGGCACGTTGAGATGCGCCCCGGCGCCCTCCACGAGCAGGTACAGCGCTTCGGCGCCAGCGAGCGCCGGCCTGAGGCTCTCCGGCCGCTCGAGGTCCGCGCGATGGTGGCGCACCCCGTCTGGTACGACGACCGGGCGTCGCGCACGAGACACCGCCGTCGTCGCGGCACCCGAGGCCGCGAGGATCGACAAGAGTCTCTGACCAACATTCCCGGTGGCGCCTGTCACGACGAACATGTCTGAACCTCCAGGTCGACCGCGTCGTTCGCGCGGTTGGAGGAGACGTTAGTAGCGTCGATATAGTAGGTACCTAGAGGATAGTATTGGGTCTGTAACGGAGGACACATGCAACGGTCAGCGAATCCCGAGCTAGCCTGCCCCGTTTCGCCAGTCGTAGATATCGTGTTCAGCCGATGGACCACACCCATCCTGTGGGCTCTGCACGAGTACGGTCGGCAGCGATTCGTGGAGCTGGAGCGCCGGCTGACCAGCATCACACCGAAAGTCCTCACGCAACGGCTACGCCAACTCGAACGCGACGGGCTCGTGACACGCACCTACCACGCCGAGGTGCCGCCCCGGGTCGAATACGAGATCACCGAGCTGGGCGCCAGCCTCGGTCCGCTCTTCGCGCACCTGGCCACCTGGGCCGACGCCCATCTCGGCGAGGTGGAGCGGGCACAGCGCGCCTATGACGCCGAACGATGAGCCTGCGCCGACCTTAAGCACGTGAATACCAACCAGCCACGGTTGCGCCCCGAGTTCGCCGAAGAGGATGTCAGCGTTGCTGAACAGATTCAGCCCGGGCGACATGATCAACTGATGTGGGGCTTGTATCTCAAGCCGCTTGAGATCGCATAGTGGTCGGCGTGGACCGAAACGAGCTGTATGCCATCGGGGACGTCGCCCGGCGGACCGGCCTGAGCGTCAGCGCCGTCCGGTACTACGCGGACGCCGGTGTCGTCACACCGCACGCCAGCACCCCGGCCGGCCACCGCCTGTACGACGTGTCGGCCATCGCCCGTCTGGAACTGGTCCGGACGCTGCGGGAACTCGACGCCGGCCTGGACGAGATCCGGCGGGTGCTGGCCGGCGAGGCGACACTGCGTGAGCTGGCCAGCACCCACCTGGCCCTGCTGGCCCGGCAGGAGGCACGGCTGCGCAGCCGGCGCGCCGTGCTGTCGGCCATCCTGCGGCAGGACTCCACGGCCGAGCAGGTCACGCTGATGCACAAGCTGGTCGGCATGTCGGACGAGGAACGCGACCGGCTGATCGACGAGTTCTGGACCGAGGTCTCCACCGGCTGGGAGCCGCCGGAGCGGATGGTCGAGTGGTGGCGGGCGGCCCGGCCGGAACTGCCCGAACATCCCACCGCCGCCCAGTTGGAGGCGTGGATCGAACTGGCCGAGCTGGTCCGGGACACCGAGGTCCGCCAGGCCGTACGCCGTGAGCTGCACGAGGCGTGCACCACCGGGGCCGGGCCGCTGATGACCTCGTCGCCAATGCTGGACGCCCTGGAAGAAGGCGCAGCGATCGGCCAGCCGGTGATGGACGCGGCGTGCGAGCAGGTGCCGCCGGACTCGCCCCGGGGTCGGGAGATCGCCGACCAGTGGATGGGGTGGCTGACCGGCATCTTCGCGACACCGGACAGCCCCGGGATCCCGGACACGCCCGAGTTCCGGATCCAGGCGGCCGACCAGATGCTGAAGGGCGCGGAGTGGGACCGCACGCCGCCGGAGCAGGAGGGACCGTACGACAGGTACATGGAACTGGTCACCGTCGTGAACGACGCGCCACCGGAGCGGTTCCCGTACGAGTGGCTGGCCGACGCACTGCGCGCGTCCGCCGTACCGGCTTCCTGATCGCGCGCCCGCTCTCCCAAGATCGCGCTCGATCCAGGACAACGCCGTTGCGTTTGGCGGAACGGCTGTTCGCCAACCGCCACCAGGCACCAGGCACCACCTCGCCGATCATGGAGTTATGGTGGGCAACAAAACGCCCCTAAGTTGCCAAAACAGGCACCACAACTCCATGATCGCCGGGATCCGGACTCCCCTGCTCGGCGATCTTGCACTTTCTGTCGCGACACAACAGGCATTCCACCCATATTGACGACCGAAACTGCAAGATCGACGCCATCTGCTCGCTCGACACACGTTGATCTACCAGGAGCCCCTGTCCAGCACGGGTTGGTGTGGACCGTCCTGCTCACAGCACCCCGAGGGCGATGGCGAGCTGCGTGATCGTCGGTGGGACGTCCGGGTCGCGGGCGACTTGGGCGACCAGGTCCCGCGCGGCCGGCCGGTGGCGGATCTCGGAGGGCGCGATGCTGTCGGCGCGCAACAGGACCCGGGCCGCGTTGGCGGGGTTGTCCGCCTGGAGGTAGGCGCGCGCCGCGTCGATCAGGTGCCCGGCGCGGTGCTCGACCGGCAGCCACCGCCACCCGTCGCGTCCGATCGCCTTCTCGTGCCGGGCGACCGCCTGCAGCCCGTCGCCCAACTCCACAGCGGCGGCGACCCGCGCCAGCTCGACGGCCGTCGGCCCGAACGCCGTCCGGTGATGGTCGTGCCCGTCGCCCACCTGGACGGCCAGCGCGGCGGCCTCGTCCAGCAGGTCACTGACCAACCGGTCGTCGCCCGCCCTGGCCGCGATCAGGGCGGCCTGCACGAGCAGCGATCCACGCAGCGACATCTCCTCCGGCGTGCCACGGGCGACCTGCGAAGCGGCGGCCAACATCACCGGCCCGGCCCGCGCCGATGCCCGCAGCACCTGCCCGAGCTGCACCGCCGCGCAGCCCAACAACACCCGGTCACCGGCGGCGGCCGACATCGCTCGGTCAGCGGCCAGCCAGGCGAGACTCCCCTCGTCCAGCTTGACCAGGAGCGCCGCCGTCACCCGATACGCCTCCACCACCGCCGCCCGCCCGGCCTCCGGGTCCTGCACGTGGGCGCGGTGAACCTCGGTCACCAACGTGGGCAACAGCTCGACCAGACGCGGGTACCGAGCGTGCTGGTAGGTCATCCACGCATGCCGCACCTCCCGAGCCAACCAATCGGGCGACATCACCTCCCGGTCCGTCGCGCGACCAAAAGCCATCGGGTACGTCGACAGCGCGGCCCGAATCCGCGCCACGCCCTCGCGACGCTCGGCCACTCCGGCGGGCTGGACATCGCGGCCGAGGAGAACTGCGGCATCAATCCTCAGCACGGCCGCGATCTCCCGGATGGTCGACACCCGCTCCAGGGAACGGACTCCGCGCTCGACCTTGTCCACCCAGCTCTTCGACTTCCCCAACCGATCCGCGAACGACTGCTGCGACAACCTCCGCCGCACCCGCAGGTACGCGACCCGCCGACCGATCGGCACCGGATCACGACTCACCACGCCACCGCCGATCGGGCACCGCCCGAGTCGTCTCCTGCACCGGTATCCGCTCGGCCTCGGCCTGCGCGAGCAACCGACGTTTGGCTTCATCCCGTTCGGCCGCATCGATCTGCTCGCCCGTGTTGGGCGTACCGGTGTCGCCGTTGCCGCTCATTCCCACCTCCGCTGGCAGGGGCAGGTGGTCTCGCTTTGGCGACCTGTTCGTACTGATCCCGCCCCCATCCACATCATCGGGTGAACAGGCGGTAACAGAAAGCTAGCGGGTGTCCGCTGGTCGCGTGTGCCGTCCGCTATCGAGCAACGGGCCGGCACTCCTCGTACACCTCGCGGAATGCCGCCGCCTCCGCTGTCCCGGTGCGCTCCACCTTCCTGAGCACTTCCCGCGCCCGCCACCAGTTCGAGGCCACCACTCGCCCCGACCGGACCGCGTCGGCGGCGACGACGCTGGCCTCGTCCGGCTGGTCGGTGGCCAACAGTGCCGTGGCGAGATCCAGTCGGGCGGAAGCGGAGCGCCGTGGCCGCTCACCACCATCACCGCGCGGGTCCAATTCCGCCAAGGCAGCCCGTGCCATCTGCTCGGCAGCCGGGTCGCCCGCCCACGACAGCGTGGTCGCCGTGTACGCCAGCGCCTTTGTCGGGTCGTACCGGTAGTGGTGCTCGGCCCGTTCCGGCACCGGCAAGTTGGCTGTCAACCGCTCCAGCCGATCCAGCGCATCACGCGTCCGCCGCACGTCGGCCAACCGCGCCCACACCCGCGCCTCCTGGGCGGTCGCCTGGATGTACGCCGAACTAGCTCGAGGCGCCACCCGCTGCGCCTGCCGCGAAAGGTCCATCGCCCGGCGGCAGTCGCCCCGGGTGAGCCAGTCCCACGCCTGCGTCTCCAGACACCACGCCTGGATCTCCGGATGCTCAGCATGCTCGGCAAGAGCCATGGCCGTACGCAGATGAGCGCCTGCGGCGGGCTGTTGCAGCAGATCGATGTGCACCGTCGCCCGCAGCACAGTCAGCCAACCACCGGCAACGACGAGTCGCCGGCGCTGCGCCAACGTGCCACGACCGTCGAGCAGCCGCCCCACATAGGCCAACTGGCGACGCACCATCGGCAGAAGATCGACCGGCCGCACGAGCGCGTATGCGCTTGCCAGGTCGTCCACACCCGCCTCGATCCGAGCGAGCGTCTCGGCGCTGACATCGCTGACCCGCACCCGAGCCAGCAGCTCCCCGGCCTCGGTGTCGTGGTCGACGGGCTCGTCCACCAGGCGGGCGAGTGCCCCGTCGGCTCGCAACACCTCATCGAGGTGCCTCGCCGTTTCGGGGGTGGGAGCCTTCGCCCCGGTCTCCAGATCGTGCAGGTGGCTCTTCCCCCGGTGAGCGAGCTGACCGAGCGCCCGCAACGACAGCCCACGTTCGGCCCGAAGCGCACGCAGTTGGGCACCGAAGCGTGGATCGACATGCGACACGGCAACGCCCCCAATTGCCAAGCAGGACAGCTCACACCCGGATCGGCGGACCACTGCTACGGACAGTACATCGAACAATCGCGGGGTCATGCTGATCGAATCTCTCGTTGTCCCGTCGTTGACGGGACCACGTCGGCAGGCTCAGCCGGCGTGCTGCCTGACCGGCGGGCGCACCAAGGGCGACATTGAGGTGACACAGCGCTAACGTGGCGGGCATGAAGGTCTCGCTGCTCGGCTTCGCCGCGATACCCGATGGCCAGGTTGTCGATGACCCACACGGCGGCCACGACCTGAACTCACCCGTGTCCAGCCTGGCCACGCCAACGCCCAAGCCGCTCGCGGTCCACGGGTCCTACGAGGGCGTCTGGCTCAGCCGCTACCAATACCACTCCAGCGGCCGGGGAGAATCATTCGCCGGCCAGCACTTCGTGGTCGTGCTCCAGCACGGCGACCGACTGACCGTGCGAAGCCTTCCCGGCTCGGCGGCCTCGTCGCTGTCGATGGATCTCACCGTGGACGGTGCCGTGGTCACCGGCACCTGGGTAGAGCAGACCGATCCCACCGGCTATTACCGGGGAGCCCGGTACCACGGCGCGATCCAGCTACTGGTGGAGCCGACCGGCCGACGGATGGCCGGAAAATGGGTCGGGTTCGGCAAGGACATGGACGTCAACACCGGCCCCTGGGAACTGACCTTCCGGGATGCTTCCACGTCCAAGGCGACGCTCGACCAGTACAACACCTCGCCCGAATAGCTACTACGTCGCCTCAAGATCACATTGGCGCGAGGAACTGGGTGGTGGCTTCGATGAGTACAGCGCGGGTGCCAGCTTCGGAGCCACTGTGGCCGGCGTCCTCCACGATGTGAAACTTCGCCTCAGGCCAGACCCGATGCAGGTCCCAGGCTTGCTTGGGCGGTGTCTTGATGTCGTAGCGGCCGTTCACGATGACCGTCGGGATGTGTCGAATGCGGTCGACGCCCGCCAGGAGACCTTCCGGCGGGAGAAAGCCGCCGTTGCTGATGTAGTGGTGTGTGATGCGGGCGAACGCCAGCAGGCTGGTGTCGTCGATGGCGGGTGGCGTCATCGGCAGCAGGGTGTTGGCCGAGAGTTCCCAGTTCATCCAGGCGCGGGCCGCCGGGCCGTGGACCGCGGGGTCGGAATCGTTGATGCGGCGGCCATAAGCGCCGACAAGGTCGTCCTGTTCCGTGACGGGGATCGCCGCACGAAAGGCTGCCCACTCGGCGGGAAAGAGGTGCGCCGCGCCCGCCGGAGTGAACGCCCACGCCTCGTCTGACCTGCGAACCAACCACACGCCACGGAGCACGAGTTCGGTGACCCGCTCGGGATGGGCCTGCGCGTAGGCAAGGCCGAGGGTGCTGCCCCAGCTGCCGCCGAAGACGAGCCAACGCTCGATCCCCAGGTGCTCGCGTAGCCGCTCGATGTCCGCCACCAGGTGCGGGGTGGTGTTGTGTTCCAGTGACGTCTTCGGGTCGCCCGCGAAGGGCCGGCTGCGACCGCAGTTTCGCTGGTCGAACAGCACGACCCGGTAGGCGGACGGGTCGAAGTATCGCCGATTGTCCGGGAGGAGGCCACCGCCGGGGCCGCCGTGCAGGAACACTGCGGGTTTGCCGCCGGGGTTCCCGCACAGTTCCCAGTAGAGCTCATTACCGTGGCCGACGCTGAGCATCCCGGAGTCGTACGGCTCGATGGGCGGATACCAGTCCTTCATTCAACCCCGTGTATCGGTAGTGGTGCTCGGCCCGTTCCGGCCGGTAGTCATCGATCTGCTGGAACCCGATGTCACCCTTCGCGACCCCGCCGGTGATCTCGGCGTAGAACCGCGCGAGGGCGATTGCGTTGGGCGCATTGACCGTCGTCCGGCTGAGCCTGATCAGGTCCGACATCAGCCTATCTCCATCTGCTGGTACGCCGGCGTGAGCTCTTCCCAGCGCTCCTTCCAGCCGGGCGCTCTGACACCGGAGCTCCAGCCCTCCGGATGGACCGGGTCGTCGACCTCCAGCGAGCTGACCCATCGACTGCTGCTCTCATCGGGCCACCATCGGCGAGGGTCCGGATCTGCCGCCAAGGACTCGTCACGAAAGGCGACATCGGTTACGGTCTCTGCAACAAACGCATGTGACAACGCGGGGGACAACGTGTCGGATTATCCGAAGATGATCGTCCCGGTCGACCACATTGAGCCGGTGCCTCGCCGGGTCCGAGCCTTCCTCGGCGGCGAGCAGGTACTGGAGACCACGCGGGCGCGGTACGTGTGGGAATGGCCCTTCTTCCCGCAGTACTACATCCCCATCGACGACCTGAATCGCAACCTGTTAATCGAGGGCCAGCGCACCGAGGTGTCCCGGCGCGGGACTGCGCGGCTGCACGGGTTGCAGGTTGGCGAGACGATCCGTCCTTCGTGCGGGCGGTTGTACGGAGACGACGCGCTGGCCGGGTTGGCGGACACGATCCGGTTCGACTGGGCAGCCATGGATGGCTGGTTCGAGGAGGACGAAGAGGTCTTCGTGCACCCCCGGAACCCGTATGCCCGGGTGGACGCGCTGCGTTCCACCCGCAGCGTCAGGGTGGAACTGGAAGGGGTCGTCCTGGCCGAGTCGACATCGCCCGTGCTGGTCTTCGAAACCGGTCTACCGACCCGCTACTACCTCAACCGGACCGACGTGAACTTCAGGCACCTGGTGGCGTCGGCGACGAGGACTGCCTGCCCGTACAAGGGCCAAACCAGCGACTACTGGTCCGTCCGTCTCGATGACCAGGTCCACCCGGACCTGGCCTGGTCGTACGACTTCCCAACCGCCGCACTCCTGCCGATCGCCGGCCTGATCGCCTTCTACAACGAGAAAGTCGATCTCTTCGTCGATGGCGAGCGACTGAGCCGGCCGACAACGCCCTTTACCTGAACCAAAGGCACGCCCTGGCACCGGCTCGCATCTGTGCCAGTGCCGGGTGCGGTCGGCCGGGGATTGACGCCGCACTTAATTGATCAAGATCCAGCAAGGGTCCCCTCCCGACGGCGTTGTCGGGAGGGGACCCTTTGGTCTGCGGTGTGCCTTACGGCTTGACGTGCGCGTTCACGAACGACGGGTACCCGAAGACGCTGGAGATGAAGATCCCGCCGGCCTTGGACCCGTGCACGTTGTAGGCCACGTCGACGAAGAGCGGCACCACCGGCGCGTGCTCCTTCATGATCCGCTCGTCGAGCTTGGCCCACTCCGGGCCCTGCTCGGCCGCGGGAAGCGCCGAAATGCGGTCCATCTCGGTGTTGATCGCCGGGTCGTTGAAGTAGGCCTGGTTGCTGTTGCCCTCGGCCTTGATGGTGCGGCCGTCGTAGAGCACCGGCAGGATCGAGGCGCCGCTCGGCCAGTCCGCCGCCCAGTTACCGATGTACAGGTCCCAGGGGTTGTTCTTCTTCTTGATCTCGTCGAGCTTCGCGTCGTCGGAGATGTTCCGCAACGTGATCTTGAAGCCGGCCCGCTCCAGGTTCGCCTTGAGCTGAGCGCCCTGCTGCTGCTCGGTGGAGTTGTCGGCCACGCCGAGGACCAACTCGGGCGTCTTCCCGCCGAGCAGCTCCTTGGCCTTGTCGAGGTTGCCGTTGGCACCCGCCGGGTACGCGTCGTACGCCTTGTAGCCGATGGTGGCCGGCGGCATCAGCGTGGTCAGCGGCGCGGCGACGGTCTGCCCGCCCATGGCCTTGATGAAGCCCTCGCGGTCGATGGCGTAGTTGAGCGCCTGACGCACCTTCAGGTCGGTGACCCGCTGGTTGTTGATGACCAGCTGGTTGGCGCTCGGGGTCGGCGAGAGGATGCTGCGCGACTTGAGCGTGGCGTCCCCGGCGACCTTGGCGACCAGCGAGGCGGGCACCGTGTTGAAGGCGAGCGCGCTCTGGTCGGCGCCGTTGTCGGCGATCACCCGGTTGTTGGCGGCGTCCGCGGTCGGGCCGAAGCTCCAGACGAACTGGTCCGGGTACTGGTGCCGCACGGCGTCGGTGGCCGGGTCCCAGTTGGTGTTGCGGTCCAGGGTGATCTGCACGCCGACCTGGTTCTTGGCGACCTTGTACGGGCCGGACGAGAACGGCTGCTTGTCCAGGTCGACGCCGGTGTCCTTGTCGGCCGGCAGCGGCGCGGTGGTCGGCAGCGAGACCGCGAACGGCAGGTCACAGCGGGGCTTGGCGAACTCGAAGCGCAGCGTCTTCGCGTCCGGCGTGCTCAGGCCGGGCGGCAGCGACGTCTTGTTCTTCTTGAAGTCCCACTTGGTGTCGAACTGCGGCGTGTCGGCCAGCCACTCCTGGATGTAGGTCGGGCCGCCGGACAGGTCCGGGTCGAAGGACCGGGCGATGCCGTACGCGATCTCCTTGGAGGTGATCGGTCGGCCGTCCTCGAACTTCACCCCGTCCTTGATCGTGAATTCCCAGACCTTGCAGTCGTTGTTGACGTTCTTGCCCGGCGTCTCGGCCAGGTCACCCACCAGGACCAGGCCACCCTTGCCGTCGTCCTTCCAGGTGGTCAGGTAGCGGGCGAAGAGCGGGTTGGCCATCAGACCGGCGAACGAGTACGTCCGCTGCGGGTCGAGGTGGGAGATCGGCGACTCCCGAATGATGGTGAAGGTGCCGCCCTTCGCAGCTCCGCTCACCTCGGCCGCCGGCCCCTGCGAGTCCTTGGGGTCGGTCGCGATGACCCCGGTCTGCTGCCGTTCGGTGTCGACAGTGGTGCCCTCGCCCGTGTTCTTCGAGCACGCACCCAATGCCACCACCAGAGCGATCGCGCCGCCTGCGGCAGCCACCACGCGTGGTCTCATGAATACCCCCTTCACCCATGTGCCGTGCGTTTCGTCGGGGCGAGAACCGCCGACGTCCCGAGGATCGTAAGGAAGAAAACCTACGAGTTGTGTAACAGTTGTCGATAAATTTCGCCACCGGTCGGCGTGGCGGACACCAGGCGGCTCAGCGCAGCCGCACCCGGGGGTCGATGGCCGCGTAGAGCAGGTCCACCAGCACGTTCGCCAGCACCACGAAGACCGCGGAGATCAGCACGGTGGCCATGATGGTGGGCAGGTCACCCGAGCGCACCGCGTCCACCGCCGTCCGCCCCAGCCCCTGGATGCCGAACGTCGTCTCGGTGATCACCGTTCCGCCCAGCGCCCCGCCCACGTCCAACCCGGCGATCGTCACCACCGGGGTGATCGCCGCGCGTAGCGCGTGTCGCCCGTACACAGTGGGTTTGGCCAGGCCCTTGGCCCGCGCGGTCCGGACGAAGTCCTCGGACAGCGTCTCCAACATCTGCGCCCGCGACAACCGCGCGTAGATGGCCGAGAAGAGGAAGGCCAGCGCCACCCAGGCGAGCACCAGCCCACTGGCCCACTTCGCCGGATTGTCGAAGAGGGAGGTGTAGCTCGGCACCGGCAACAGCCGCAGGTTGTAGACGAACACCAACAGCAGCACCGCACCCACGAAGTACAGCTGCAACGACGCGCCGGTCAGCGAGAAGCCGATCGCCAGCCGGTCCAGCCAGGTGCCCCGACGCAGCGCGGACACCATGCCGAGCCCCACGCCGAGCAGCAACCAGAGGATGGCCGCCGGGATCACGATGCTCAGCGTCACCGGCAGCACCCGGGCGATGGTGTCCGAGACGGCCTCGTTGGTGACGTACGACCAGCCCAGGCAGGGCGCGTCGCACCGGCCGCCCTGGGCGCTGCCCAGGTCCCGACCGGTAACGATGCCCTTCATGTAACCGGCGTACTGGCTGATCAGCGGGTCGTTCAGGCCCAGGTCGTCGCGGACCCGCTCCAGTCGCTCCGGGTTGCAGTTCTTCGAGCAGATGCTGCTGACCGGGTCGCGCGGCAGGGCGAAGAACATCAGGAAGGTCAGCACACTCACCGCGAACAGGGTCAGCGTGGCCGAGAAGAGCCGCTTGATCAAAAACCGTGACACCAGTGCCACCTTTCGTTCGCGACTGCGGGGCTCCGCTTCGCTGCACTCCTCGCGCTCACCATGGAGCCGACCCCTACCGGGACGACTTCGGGTCGAGCGCGTCCCGCAACGCGTCGCCGAAGAGGTTGAAGGCGAACACCAGCGCGAAGATCGTGATGCCCGGGAAGAACACGTACGCCGGGTCGGTCTGGAGGAAGTCCAGACTGCGGTAGATCATTCGGCCGAAGCTCGGCGTCTCGTCGCTGAGGCCGACGCCGATGAACGACAGCGCCGCCTCGCTGGTGATGAACTGCGGCACCGCCAGGGAGAACGACACCAGGATCGGCGCCCAGATGTTCGGCAGCAGCTGTCGGAAGAGCATGTGCCCCAGCCCGGCCCCGCTGGCCCGGGCCGCCTCCACGAACTCCCGCTCGCGCAGCGCGATCACCTGCCCGCGTACCAGCCGGGCCGTGCTGGTCCAGCCGAAGATGGCGAAGACGGCTATCAGCACCCCCACCCCGAAGGCGGACGACACCTGCCCCCGCTCACCGTAGAAGCGCAGCGTGATGGTGGGCGTGAGCGCCAGCGCGATGATCAGGAAGGGCATGGCCAGGGTCAGGTCGGTGATCCAGTTGATCACCGCGTCGAGCCAGCCGCCCAGGTAGCCGGCGAGCGCGCCCAGCACGATCCCGATCGTCGCGGTGATCAGGGCCGCCGCGAACGCGATGAACAGCGACGTCCGCAGCCCGTAGATCAGCCGGATGAAGATGTCCCGGCCCAGCCCCGGCTCCAGACCGAACCAGTGCCCGCCGCTGACCCCACCGGCGTACCCCAGGGGCATGCCGAAGCCGTCCAGCATGTTCTGGAACTGCTCCCGCGGCCCAATGCCGTAGACCATCTCGATCAGCGGGGCGGCCAACCCCAACAGCAGGAAGAAGACCAGGAGTACGCCGCTGACCATCGCCGTACGGTCGCGGCGCAGTCGCAGCCAGGCGAGCTGACCGGGCGAGCGGCCGACGACGCGCTTCGCGGCGGGCTCGCCCGGGTCCGTGCCGGACTCGATCTCGGCCAGCGCCACACCCTCCACCGGGGACAGGCTCACGACGACACCTCCTCCACGATCGCGTCTGTCGACCCGGCCTCCGCAGCCGCCCCACCCTCTGGGAAGTGACACGCGGTGGCCTGGTTGCCGCCGTCGCGCGGGACCAGCGCGGGCTCCTCGCTGGCGCAGATGTCCTGCGCCTTCCAGCACCGGGTGCGGAACCGGCAGCCCGACGGCGGGTCCAGCGGGGTGGGCACGTCACCGGTCAACCGGATCCGACCCGCCGGGCCGAGCTGGGTGACGTCCGGGATCGCCGAGAGCAACGCCTTGGTGTACGGGTGCTGCGGGCGCTCGTAGATGTCCGCCCGGTCGCCGATCTCCACGATCCGGCCCAGGTACATGACAGCGACCCGCTGGCAGAAGTGCCGGACCACGGCCAGGTCGTGCGCGATGAACACGAAGGCCAGGCCAAGCTCGCGTTGCAGGTCGCGCAGCAGGTTGACGACCTGCGCCTGGATCGAGACGTCCAGCGCGCTCACCGGCTCGTCCGCCACGATCAACTTCGGCCGCAGGGCAAGCGCGCGGGCGATGCCGATGCGCTGGCGTTGGCCGCCGGAGAACTCGTGTGGGTATCTGTTGTAGTGCTCCGGGTTCAACCCGACCAGCTCCAGCAACTCCTGCACCCGGGCCTTGATCCCGCCTGGCGGCTTGATCCCGTTGACCTGCAGGGGCATCGCCACGATCCGGCCCACTGTGTGCCGGGGGTTCAGCGAGGCGTACGGGTCCTGGAAGATGATCTGCAGGTCCTGGCGCAGCGGGCGCAACTCCCGGCGGCCGGCGTGGGTGATGTCCCGCCCGTCGAACTCGATGCTGCCGCTCGTCGGCTCCAGCAGCCGCACCAGCATCCGGCCGGTGGTGGTCTTGCCGCAGCCCGACTCCCCCACCAGGCCGAGCGTCTCACCAGGGCGCACGTCGAAGTCGAGCCCGTCGACCGCCCGCACCAGGCCGGTGGCGCGCAGCCCCTGGCGTACCGGGAAGTGCTTGCTCAGGCCGCGTACCCGCAGCAGCGGCTCAGCGGTCATCTCCACAGTCCTCCGTTCGGGACTGCGGTACTCCGCTGCGCTGCGTTCCTCGCCCTCACACAGCCACCCCCACTCGTGCGATGTCCTCGGCGTAGAACGCGGCGCGCTCCTCGGCACTCAGGTGGCAGGCGACCAGGTGGCCGTCCGCGCCAGCGGCTCGCAGCTCGGGGACCTCGGTACGGGAGCGGCTGCCGGCGCGGTCCGCGTACCGGCAGCGTGGGTGGAACGCGCAACCCGACGGCAGGTTGATCAGGCTGGGCGGGTTGCCGGGGATGGGCACCAGGTCCGCGTCCGCGTCGCCGTGCAGCGACGGCACGCTGGAGAGCAACCCCCAGGTGTACGGATGCTGCGGCGCACGGAGCACCTGCTCGACGCTGCCCCGCTCGACGGCACGCCCGCCGTACATGACCAGCACGTCGTCGGCGACCTGGCCGACCACGCCGAGATCGTGGGTGATCAGGATGATCGCGGAGTGGAACTCGGCCTGGAGGTCGGCGAGCAGGTCCAGGATCTGCGCCTGCACTGTGACGTCCAACGCGGTGGTCGGCTCGTCGGCGATCAGCAGCGCCGGGTCGTTGACCAGGGACATCGCGATCATCGCCCGCTGCCGCATGCCGCCGGAAAACTCGTGCGGGTACTGGTCGAAGCGGCGCGCGGGCTGCGGGATGCCGACCCGGTCCAACATGTCGACCGCCCGCTGACGGGCCTCGCGCCGGTTGGCCTTCGGGTGATGCACCCGGTACGCCTCGGCGATCTGCCGGCCCACCGTGTAGTACGGGTGCAGCGCCGACAACGGATCCTGAAAAATCATCGCCATGTCCCGGCCGCGCAGCCGGCGTACCTCATCGTCGGGGAGACCGACCACCTGCCGGCCACCCACGGAGATCTCCCCGGTGATGGTGGTCCGTTTCGGGTCGTGCAGGCCGAGGATCGCCAGCGAGGTGACGCTCTTGCCGGAGCCCGACTCACCGACGATGCCGAGGGTGCGGCCCCGCTCGACGGCGAACGACACCCCGTCGACCGCGCGCACCACGCCGTCCTCGGTGTCGAACCGGACCCGCAGATCATCCACCCGCAGGTAGGCGTCCTGGTCGGAGCGCTGTGCCGGCACGGCGGGGCGGTCGTCCGGTTCGCCGGACGGCGAGGGTTCCGAGCTGTCCACGGCCACCTCCCTCAGTGACGAAGGGAACTTACAGGAAAGTCCCGAGGGTGAAAATAAGCTACAAAGTCGGCACGTGTCAGCGGGCCCGAGCGTAACGAGTCGGCATCGGCCCCGCACCCCCGTCACCTCGCCATCCACACCCATTCATGCCGCGCCCCGCGCCAAGATCTACGCAACTTGCCCGATGTTGCTGCCTCCGACGCGCCAGAGACAGCAACATCCCCGATACTGCGCGGATCTTGACGACGAGCGCCGCCCCGAGTGACCGGGGGCGGGGTCTGGGTCGCCCACGGCCGGCAAGGTCACGCTCGAACCAGGATGTTGTGGCATCGCCGACGCGCCGACACCACTAAAACCAGGATGTTGCACGATCTTGCGGTCCCGGAGCGGCACAGCCGGGCGGGAGCGGTCGACGACCAGGGCCGGCGAGGTGTTGGAGTTGACCGAGCCGGTGTGGGCCACGATTCGACCGGAGGATCTCGTCCCCTGACGGGTGTCGGTCGGCTGGCCTAGGGTCGGTCCATGACCGAGTTCGACGCGGCCACCGCCGCCGTCCAGGCCGCCCTCGACGCGGGGGCTCGATACGCCGACGCCCGGGTGATGCACCGCCGCTACGAGTCGATGACCGCGCGCAACGGTGACGTGGAGGAGCTGACCCAGGACGAGAGCATCGGGCTGGGAGTCCGAGCGTTGGTCGGGGCGAGTTGGGGCTTCCACGCCGTACCCGATCTGTCGGACGCCGCCGCCCGCGACGCCGGCCGGCGCGCGACGCGGACCGCCATGGCGAGCGCGCGGGTGCCGGGCCCTCCGGTCGACCTGGTGCCGGTGGAGGCGGTCACCGCGAGCTGGGCCTCCGGCTGCCAGATCGACCCGCTCGGGGTGCCCCTGTCGGCCAAGGGCGATCTGCTTGTCGACGCGACCCGCACGATGGCCGAGCACGGCGCGGACCTCGCCGAGGGCCTGTACCAGATCTGGGACACCGCGAAGTGGTTCGTCTCCAGCGAGGGTCACCGGATCGACCAGCGGATCCGCGAGTGCGGCGGCGGGATCTCGGCCACCTCGATCGGCGACGGCGAGACGCAGCGCCGGTCCTGGCCGAGCTACCGGGGGCAGTACGGCACCACCGGGTGGGAGCTGGTCGAGTCGCTGGACCTGGCCGCGCACGCCGCGCAGATCGCCGAGGAGTCCCGGGCGCTGCTCACCGCGCCGCCCTGCCCGGCCGGCGAGACGGATCTGATCCTCGGTGGCGAGCAGTTGGCCCTGCAGATCCACGAGTCGGTCGGGCACGCCATCGAGCTGGACCGGATCCTCGGCTGGGAGGCGGCGTTCGCCGGCACGTCCTGGCTGGACCTGGCCCAGCTCGGCTCGCTGCGCTACGGCTCGGAGCTGATGAACATCACCATCGACCCGACGATCCCGGGCGCGCTCGGCAGCTTCGGTTTCGACGACGAGGGTTCCCCGGCGGTCAAGCGGGACGCCGTCCGGGACGGTCGCTGGGTGGGTGTGCTCGCCGGCCGGGATTCCGCAGCGATGGCCAGCCTCGACTACGGCGGCAGCGTACGGGCCGACGGGTGGGCCCGGCTGCCGATGGTGCGGATGACGAACGTCGGCCTGGAACCCGGCCCGCACACCCTGGAGGAGATCATCGCGGCCACCGACGACGGCGTGTTGATGGACCTCAACCGGTCCTGGTCGATCGACGACAAGCGGCTCAACTTCCAGTTCGGCTGCGAAGTCGGCTGGGAGATCAAGAAGGGGCGGCGGGGGCGGATGCTGCGCAATCCCACGTACACGGGGATCGGCCCGCTGTTCTGGCGCTCGATGGACATGCTCTCCGGCGAGACGGTCTCCTGGGGGACGCCCAACTGCGGCAAGGGCCAGCCCGGCCAGGTCGGGCACACCGGCCACCCGGCCGCGCCGGCCCGGTTCCGCAACGTCCGCGTGGGGGTTTCAGCGTGAGCGCGAGGAGTGAGCCGGGTTTGCGAGCCCCGCAGTCGCGAACGAAAGGTGGCTCAGCGTGAGCGCGAGGAGTGAGCCGGGCCTGCGAGCCCCGCAGTCGCGAACGAAAGGCGGCTCAGCATGACGGAGGTGGAGCTGGCCGGGCAGGTTGTGGAGCTGGTTCGGCGTCTTGGCGGGCCGGCCGCGCAGGCCGAGGCGGTGGTGACGCGGGCGGACCTGGCGTTGACCCGGTTCGCGAACTCGGGCATCCATCAGAACGTCTCCGAGTCGACGGTCGGGGTCCGGCTGCGGGTGCACGTCGACGGTCGGACGGCCGCCGGCGGCGGCAGCGTGGTCACCGCCGACGGTTTGAGCGCCCTGGTGGAGCGCACCCTGGCTGCGGCGCGGCTCTGCCCGCCCGACCCGGGCTGGCCGGGGCTGGCCCCGCCCATGCCCATGCCGGACGCCCCGCCCGTCGACGAGGCCACCGCGCACGCCGAGCCGGATCAGCGGGCCGACCGGGTGGGGGCGTTCGTGGCCGCCGCCGGGGGCCTCAGCACCGCCGGATACTGCCGCACCGCGCACCGCTCGTCGGCGTTCGCCAACTCGGCCGGGCACTCGGCGTACGGCCGCTCCGTGGAGGCGGCGATGGACGGCATCGCCCGCCGCGACGGCGCGGACGGGGTGGCCCGGCGCAGCGCGGACCGGTTGTCCGACCTCGACGGCGCCGAGTTGGGCGCGCAGGCCGCCGCGAAGGCGCAGGCGGCGGCCGATCCGGTCGAGTTGCCGCCGGGGCACTACGAGGTGGTGTTCGAGCCGGCCGCCGTGGCGGACCTCCTGCAGAACCTGTCGTTCTACGGTTTCAACGGCAAGCGGTACGCCGAGCGGCAGTCGTTCGCCGTGCCGGGCGCGGCCCAGTTCGACCGGGCGGTGACAGTGGTGGACGACCCGCTGGGCGGGTCCGGGTTGCCGTTCGACGCGGAGGGCACCGGTCGACGGGCGCTGACGCTGGTCGAGGCGGGCACCACCCGGGCGGTGGCGCACGATCGTCGGACCGCCGCCGAGGCGGGCGCGGAGTCCACCGGGCACGCGGTCGCGGGGGGTGCCACCTGGGGTCCGATGCCCCGCAACCTGCGGCTGGCCGGCGCGGCGGCGGGCCCGGTCAGTGCGGCGGGCCGGAGCACCACCGGCGCGGCGGCCGGGGCGGTCGTCGACGCGGACACCGCCGCGTTGGTGGCCGGCGTACGCCGAGGGCTGCTGGTCACCGACCTCTGGTACACGCGGGTGCTGGACCCGAAGAGCCTCGTCGTCACCGGGCTGACCCGCAACGGCGTCTGGTTGATCGAGGACGGCACTGTCGTCCGGGCGGTCCGTGACCTGCGCTTCACCGAGTCGTACCCGCGGGCGCTCGGGCCGGGGGCGGTGCTCGGGCTGGGCGCGCGGGCGGTGCGCCAACCGGAGCGGGTGGACGGTGCCTGGTGGGCGGCGCCCTCGCTGCGGCTGGCGTCCTGGCACTTCACCGGAGGCGCTTCCGGCTGACGTTGTCGCCGAGCGCGCCAAACCGGCGTGTCGGGGGCTTTTCCGCAGGCCAGACACACGGGACACTCCCTTGCGCGGACGGCTCGCAGAGATCGGCGTAACGTGTGTCACTTAGCTGCGTCGGTCGATCCGGCGTGGTCGTTGGTGTGCGCATGACGTGGCAGCGGGTGCGGGTTCGCCGGTCCGCGTGCCGACCGGAGAGAGACCAGCCCGCCCGTACGGGCCCGTCGAGGAGACGACTCGAATGACTTCAACGGCAACGAGGCCGAGGGGGGCGCGGGCGCGCGCCGCCATCGCGGCGAAGACGTTGCGTACCGACCGATGGTGGTTCGCCCCGCTGATCACCGTGATCGGGCTCAGCGCCTGGGTCGCGTACGCGACGGTCCGGGTCTTCATGCACAAGTGGTACTGGGTGGACCAGTTCCACTACCTGACCCCGTTCTACTCCCCGTGCGTGACCGACAGGTGTGTCGAGGAAGCCTCGCACTTCGGCCGGTTCCTGCCCGGCTGGTGGATCATCCCGGACGCCGCGCTGACCCTGCCGTTCCTGCTGCTGTTCCGGCTCACCTGCTACTACTACCGCAAGGCCTACTACCGGTCGTTCTGGCTGTCGCCGCCGGCCTGCGCGGTCCCGGACGGGCACAAG
The DNA here is from genome assembly GCF_015751765.1 of Micromonospora ureilytica. Classification (NCBI taxonomy): domain Bacteria; kingdom Bacillati; phylum Actinomycetota; class Actinomycetes; order Micromonosporales; family Micromonosporaceae; genus Micromonospora; species Micromonospora ureilytica. The sequence goes on along the minus strand of NZ_JADOTX010000001.1, from coordinate 6,536,841 downwards.
GAGTACGGCGGTGAGACCCGTTTCCCGCTGCTCGGGCAGAACCTGCACCGCTACTTCTTCTACGCCGCCGCGATCATCTCGCTGATCAACACCTGGGACGCGATCCTCGCCTTCCACTCGCCGAAGGGCTTCGGCTTCGGGCTGGGCAACATCATCCTGCTGCTCAACGTGGTGATGCTCTGGGCGTACACGATCTCCTGCCACTCCTGCCGGCACATCATCGGCGGCCGGCTCAAGCACTTCTCCAAGCACCCGGTGCGGTACAAGGCCTGGACCTTCGTCTCGGCGTTGAACGTCCGGCACATGCAGCTCGCCTGGATCACCCTCGGCACCCTGGCGCTGGCCGACTTCTACATCATGGCGCTCGCTGCCGGCTGGTTCTCCGACCTGCGGTTCATCAACTAAAGGGCCCCTGACATGACCACAACCACTCGCATCGAACGACACCACTACGACGTCGTCGTCATCGGGGCCGGCGGCGCCGGTCTGCGCGCGGCGATCGAGGCCCGGCTGGCTGGCAAGAAGACCGCGATCATCTCCAAGTCGCTGTTCGGCAAGGCGCACACGGTGATGGCCGAGGGCGGCGCGGCCGCCGCGATGGGCAATGTGAACAGCCGGGACAACTGGCAGGTGCACTTCCGCGACACCATGCGCGGCGGCAAGTTCCTCAACAACTTCCGGATGGCCGAGCTGCACGCGAAGGAGTCGCCGCAGCGGATCTGGGAGCTGGAGACGTACGGTGCGCTCTTCGACCGCACCAAGGACGGCAAGATCTCGCAGCGTAACTTCGGTGGCCACGAGTACCCGCGGCTGGCGCACGTGGGCGACCGGACCGGCCTTGAGCTGATCCGCACCCTGCAGCAGAAGATCGTCTCGCTTCAGCAGGAGGACCAGCGGGAGTTCGGCTCGTACGACGCCCGGATCAGGGTGTTCTCCGAGACGACAATCACCGAGCTGCTGCTCGACGGTGACCGGGTGGCCGGCGCGTTCGGCTACTACCGCGAGTCGGGCGAGTTCATCCTCTTCGAGGCGCCGGCGGTCGTGCTGGCCACCGGTGGCGTCGGGCGCTCCTACAAGGTCACCTCGAACTCCTGGGAGTACACCGGGGACGGGCACGCGCTGGCGCTGCGCGCCGGGGCGACGCTGATCAACATGGAGTTCCTCCAGTTCCACCCGACCGGCATGGTCTGGCCGCCCTCGGTGAAGGGCATCCTGGTCACCGAGTCGGTGCGCGGTGACGGTGGCGTCCTGAAAAACTCCGAGGGCAAGCGGTTCATGTTCGACTACGTCCCCGACGTCTTCCGTAAGCAGTACGCGGAGGCCGAGGAGGAGGCGGACCGCTGGTACACCGACCCGGACAACAACCGGCGTCCGCCGGAGCTGCTGCCTCGCGACGAGGTGGCCCGCGCGATCAACAGCGAGGTCAAGGCCGGCCGGGGCTCCCCCGCCGGTGGTGTCTTCCTGGACATCGCGAGCCGACGTTCGGCCGACGAGATCCGCCGCCGACTGCCGTCGATGTACCACCAGTTCAAGGAGTTGGCCGACGTCGACATCACGGCCGAGCCGATGGAGGTCGGGCCGACCTGCCACTACGTGATGGGCGGCGTCGAGGTGGACCCGGATTCGGGTGCCGCCTTCGGCCACGTACGCGGGCTGTTCGCCGCCGGTGAGGTCTCCGGCGGCATGCACGGCTCCAACCGACTCGGTGGCAACTCCCTGTCCGACCTGCTGGTCTTCGGCAAGCGGGCGGGCGGGCACGCCGCCAGCTACGCCGACGGGCTGGCGGCCCGGCCGAAGGTGGCAGTGGACGAGGTCGAGGCCGCCGTGGAGACCGCCCTCGCTCCGCTGCAGCGGGACACCGGCGAGAACCCGTACACCCTGCAGCAGGACCTCCAGGCGGTCATGGGGGATCTGGTGGGGATCATCCGCCGGGAGGGTGAGCTGGCCGACGCGCTGGTCCGGCTCGCCGAGCTGCGTGAGCGGGTGGCAAAGGTGAGCGCGGCCGGCGGCCGACGCTACAACCCGGGCTGGCACCTGGCGCTGGACCTGCGCAACATGCTGGTGGTCTCGGAGTGCACCGCGAAGGCGGCGCTGGAGCGGCAGGAGTCGCGTGGCGGGCACACCCGGGAGGACTACCCGGCCATGGAGCCGAAGTGGCGGCAGGTCAACCTGGTCTGCGCGTTGGACGGCGACACCGTGCAACTGACCCGCAAGCCGCTGCCGAAGATGCGGCCGGAGCTGATCGGCCTCTTCGACCGGGCCGAGCTGGCCAAGTACCTCACCGACGAGGAGATCGCCGACTTCGACGCCCTCGTTGCCGACGCTGGAGAGGCGGACAACCGATGAGCGCGAAGCGTCAGTTCCGGATCTGGCGGGGCGACGAGACCGGCGGTGACCTCCAGGACTACATGGTGGAGGTGAACGAGGGCGAGGTCGTCCTCGACGTCATCCACCGTCTGCAGGCCACCGACGCGCCCGACCTGGCCTGCCGGTGGAACTGCAAGGCCGGCAAGTGCGGCTCCTGCTCCATGGAGATCAACGGCAAGCCGCGGTTGGGTTGCATGACGCGGATGTCGACCTTCGGCGACGACGAGACCGTCACGGTCACCCCGCTGCGTACCTTCCCGGTCATCCGGGACCTGGTCACCGACGTCTCGTTCAACTACGAGAAGGCACGGGAGACCCCGGCGTTCGCCCCTCCGGCCGACCTGGCCCCGGGTGACTACCGGATGCAGCAGGTCGACGTCGAGCGCTCGCAGGAGTTCCGCAAGTGCATCGAGTGCTTCCTGTGCCAGACGGTCTGCCACGTGATCCGTGACCACGACGAGAACAAGCAGGCGTTCTCCGGCCCGCGGTACTTCATCCGGGCGGCCGAGCTGGACATGCACCCGCTGGACGCGCGGACCGACCGCAAAGAGTACGCGCAGGCCGAACAGGGCCTCGGCTTCTGCAACATCACCAAGTGCTGCACCGAGGTCTGCCCCGAGCACATCAAGATCACTGACAACGGGATCATCCCCATGAAGGAACGGGTCGTCGACCGCAGGTACGATCCCCTTGTGTGGCTTGGTAGCAAGATCTTCCGTCGGGGCGAGACGCCCCAGACCAGCGTGACCTCCGCCCGTCAGGGCTCGGCGACGCCGGGCTCCGCCCGAGGTGGGGTGCACTCGCATGCGGGTGGTTCCCACGATTCGCAGGCCGAGGCGCAGGCGCAGAGCGGCGTCAACTGGCACCGGGAGGTGCCCCACCCGACCGCTCCGGCGGTCGACGACCGGGGCAAGCTTCCGCTGACCGAGCTCACCTTCGACCGGGCCGCCGCGCCGTCGCCGTTCGGCGACGACGTGACCTTCCCGTTGCCTCCGGAGCACCTCAACTTCGCCCACCCGGAGCAGGACAACAAGCACTAACCACCCGAACAACAACGGGGGCCGTGGCTATCGCCACGGCCCCCGTCTCACTCCCCCACCCCACCCCCGCCCCGCCCCCGCCCCCGCCGTTGATCATGAAGTTATTGCCACGACACGCCGCGGGCGGTGGCAATAACTTCATGATCAACGCGAGTTGAGGAGGAGGGGGCGGAGGGCTGCCACGATGGGGGCGTCGGCGGGGAGCCAGGTGACCGAGTCCAGTTCGTCGGCGGTGAGCCACCGGAGCGCCTCGTGCTCCAGCGCCTGTGGCTGGTCGCCGCCGAGCAGGCGGGCCGCGTACACCTTGAGCACCGAGCGGCCGTGCGCCATCCGTACGTTGCGGCCGACCCGCTCACCGATCTCGACGCGTACGGCCAACTCCTCGGCGCACTCCCGGATCAGCGCGTCGGTCTCGGCCTCCCCCGGCTCGACCTTTCCGCCCGGAAATTCCCACATGCCCGCTACCTCGGGTGGGGCGGAACGCGCACAGGCGAGCACCCGCCCATCCCGGATGATCGCCGCACCGACGATCACCTTCAGGTCCCGTCGTTCGGCCTGCCCGCCACCATTCGCCCGTTCGGTCTGCACGGGCGTCCAGGGTGCCAGATCAATCGGCGGTTTGGGTACCGTAGCCGTCCGCTAGGCCAATAAGACACGGAAGTGTGGGCGTGGACACCCCTTCCGAGCAGCGAGAGACTAGGAGACACCGACAAGACACGGGATGGCGACGATTTGGCCACAAGCCGGCAACGGCGCTTGGGGGGTGCGGTGATGCGCGTGCTGTTCAACAGCAGGGCCAAGCACGACTACCTTTCCGACGCGTTGACCTTGCTATCTGGTTGGACACGCGAAGGCGAGCAGATCCGACGAACGCTCGTGATCGACGATACCCAACACGCCGCACTAACTGAACGCGTCAAGGTCGTCGCGGATGCACTGCATCTGCGGCCCGAGATCAGCCGCCGGGCCGACAGCACCCAGATCCGGGTCGGGCACGGCAGCGGCGACCCCCTGACCGAGGGCGAGATCCTGTTGGCCGCCCGCATCGAGGACGCGTACCGGGCGGTCACCGAGCCCTGACGACCATTCCCGAAGCCGACCCTGCGTCCTGCGGGTACCAGCGCAGCTCCACCGAGTTGCCATCCGGGTCCTGCACGTAGATCGAGGTCGCCGAACCGCGGGCGCCGAACCGGCTGACCGGACCGGTCAGCACCGTGAAGACCCCCGACTCGATCACTTGCGCCCAGTCCAGTGGTGCCACCACCAGGCAGAAGTGGTCCACGTTCGCGCCCTGCGGCTCCCCTCGGACGAGGTCGATGATGCTGCCGGGGCTGATCCGCACCGACGGGAACGGGGCCGTGCCCGCACGCCACTCGTCGACCCGTACCGGCGTCAGCCCGAGCCGGCCGCAGTAGAAGTCCAGGGACCGTTCCACGTCGGCGACGGTCAGCACCAGGTGGTCGAAACCGGTGACCCGCACCGCGCTCACGCCTCCTCCAGGTTGGCCGCCACGAGCAGGTTGGCCGCCACGAGCTTCTCGCCGATCTCGCGAAGTGGGCCGGCCAGGCCGGTCAGGTAGTCGTCAATGCTCACGTCAGAGCCTTTCGCTCGGTGGTGCCTGCCGCGTTCACGATCCCCGGACGAGGGACGCCGACCAAGACCTGATGCCGCTACCATCGTTGCCCTCAGGTCAACGATGGGAGTGCTGTGCTGGAGCGGTACGAGGTCGAGACGTTCCTGACGCTCGCGGAGGAACTTCACTTCGGCCGGACCGCCGAGCGGTTGACCGTCAGCACCGGCCGGGTCAGCCACATCGTGAAGAAGCTGGAACGCCGGGTCGGCGCACCGCTGTTCGCCCGCACCAGTCGCGTCGTCCGGCTGACCCCGATCGGCCGGCAACTCGCCGACGAGCTGGCCCCGCTGGTCGCCGAGATGAACGAGGCCGTCCGCCGCGCGATGGACGCTGCCCGGGGCGTCACCGGGACGCTACGAGTGGCGTTCCTCGGCGAGTGGACCGCGCCGGTGCTGCTCCGGGCAGTGGCTCTGTTCGGTGAACGGCACCCCGACTGCCGGGTGGAGGTGCACGAGGCGCAGTTGTCCACCACCCGATCCGGGCTGCTAGACGGCTCCACCGACGTGCTGATCGCCTCGTACCCCTTTGATGGCATGGCCACCGGCCCGGCGCTGCTCTCCGAAGGCCGGGCGCTGGCGGTGGCGGCGGGTCACCCGCTCACCCGGGAGCTGTCGGTGTCGTTGGAGGTGCTCGCCGACCACCCGGTGGTGCAGTACCCGACCGTGACCTCGGTCGAGTTCAAGCGGGACCGCACCCCGGAGCGCACCCCTTCCGGCCGGCCGGTGCCGCGAGGGCCCGCCGGGAACACCTTCTCCGAGATGCTGTCCCTGGTCGCGCTGGGCCGGGGCGTCCTGCCGGTGGGCGAGCACACGCGGCGCTACTACCCGCGCCCCGACGTGGCGTACGTGCCCATCCACGACGCGCCACCGATCGAACGCGGGCCGGTCTGGCTGCCCAGCAACACCACCACCCGGGTACGCGAGTTCGTCCGCGCCGCGACCGACGCGAACCCCCGATGAGACACGCCGAGTTCCGCCACCCTGGGAGTCTTCGACCCTGTGCTTTCGCACGGAGGCCGAGCTGCGCGCCTCTCGCCCGGGTGGGCACGTTGGCACCGGTTTTCTAGCCTGGATCACATGGCGAACATCGCGTACGACCGCAAAGAGCAGGTCCAGCAGATCGAGAGCGGCCTCCTCGAAGGCGAGCAGATCATCGCCGTCTACGACGCCGTCGGCACCGGCACCGGGTTCATCGGGCTGACCGACCGCCGAGTGATCATCCAGGACCGCTCGTTCGTCGGGAAGCGGTTCGCGATCACCAGCATCCCGTACTCGAAGATCACCAGCGTGAGCGTTGTCAGCAACAAGTCGTGGGGTGGGTCGTTCTTCTCCACCGGCGCCATCGCCATCCACGTCGGCACGCACACCTACGAGGTGGAGTTCCGTGGCGCGCAGAAGAGCCACCACGTGCACAACGTGATCCTGCACCACATCTCCTGACGGCACGTCCCGTCGTGGGCCCGGCTGGCGTAATCGCCTTGCCGGGCCCACGCCGTCTCTGATGTCCTGACTCGACAGTCGCGCGAAGGGAGCAGCCATCATGCCCAACACAACGAGGTCCCCCGAACCCACAGTCATCCGACCCGAGGAATCGAGACTTCGTGAGCAGGACTGCTCCCCTGGCGCCGCTGGGCGCCACTGACCCCAACCCCGGAGGCCGCTGATGTCGGTCTTCGACGATCCCGGCCTCTTCGGCCGGCTGTGGGCCGCCGGATACGACGACGGCGGCACCAACCCCGACCCGGCCCCCGCCGTTGACTTCCTGGCCGACCTGGCCGACGGCGGTCCGGTTCTCGAACTGGCGATCGGCACCGGCCGGGTAGCACTTCCCCTGGCCGAGCGCGGCCTCGCCGTGCACGGCGTCGAGGCGTCCGAGGAGATGCTCGCCCAGTTGCGGGCGAAACCCGGCGGCGAGCGGATCCCGGTGGTCGTCGCCGACATGGCGGACGTACCCGTGCCGGGTGAGTTCCGGCTCGCGTACCTGGTCTTCAACACCCTGTTCAACCTGGTGGACGCCGAGCGGCAGGCGGACTGCTTCCGCAACGTCGCCCGGGTGCTGTCGCCCGGCGGCGCGTTCGTCATCGAGACGTTCGTGCCCGACCCGCGCAGCTTCGACTCGGACGAGGAGGTGCAGGTGCGTGCCGTCACCGAAAACTCCGCGACGATCCGACTGCACCGGTACGACCGGCCGGCGCAGCGATTCATCCGGCAGACCATCACGTTCGACGCGGACGGTGTGCACCTGAAGCCGTTCGCCATGCGGTACGCCTGGCCGCACCAGATCGACGAGATGGCGCAGCAGGCCGGGCTCCGGCTCACCGAGCGGTACGCCGACTGGCACCGACGACCGTTCCAGGCCGACAGCCCGTCGCACATCTCCGTCTACCGGGCGGAGTAGCGGTTTGGTCGACTCGGGTTCCGGAAAGTCGGGGTGTCATCGCCGCGACGTCGAGGAACCCGAGTCGATCTCCCGCCGCCCCCGGAAGTGAGAGGCCGCCATGAGCAGACGAGCTGTCCACGCAGTCCTGGCCCTGTCGGTCGTCCTGATGGCCGCCGGCATCACCCTCAAGGTTGCCGGGGACGGCGGTGCCGACACGGCCGGCACGGTGGTGATGGCGCTCGCCTCGGTGGGTTCGATCGTGGCGGCCATCGGCTCGTCCTCCCGCACCGCCCGCGGAAACGATGGCCCGGACCGGTAAGTCAGGCCTTTTCGCACTTGGCTGATTCTGCTGGTAGCAGTAGTTGTTGATTCGTAGGTCCCGCGCCGGGTGTGCTGACAGCATGCCGGACGCCTCCCGATTCCCGCGCTCCTCGCCGTACTGGCCGGTGCTCAGTCATCCTCAGCTCCGGCGCGTCCTGCCCGGGCTGGCCGTCTCCGCGTTGGGCGACGGTATGGCGGTGGTCGCGGTGACCTGGCTCGCCATCCAACTCGCCCCGCACGATCAGCGGTTCACCTGGATCGCGCTGGCCATGGCGGCGTACACGCTGCCCAGCGCGGCCGGGACCGTTGTCTTCGGCCGGCTGCTGCGGGGGCGTAGCGGCGCCCAGCTCGCCGGGTGGGACGCCATCCTGCGGGCCAGCGCGCTTGCGGCGATCCCCCTCGCGCACCTCACCGGTGTGCTCACCGTCTGGCTGTACGTCGTCCTGCTGGCCGCGTCGGCGTTACTGCACTCGTGGGGTTCCGCCGGCCGGTTCACCCTGATCGCCGAACTGCTGCCGCAGCGACACCACTTGCCGGCCAACGCCGTACTCAGCACCATCGGAGGGTTCGCCATCATCGTCGGCCCGCCGCTGGCGGGCATTCTGATCAGCTGGGCGGGGCCGGTGTGGGTCCTCGCCATCGACGCCGCCACCTTCGCCGCGCTGGCCCTCACGTACCGTCTCGCCCTACCCGCCAACGGCGGACCCGCACGGTCCGGGCGCGACGCCTCGCGGACGGCCGGTTTCGCGGTCATCCGCCAGAACCCCGCCCTGCTGGGCCTGCTGGTGCTGAGCCTCGGGTTCTTCTTCCTCTTCGGACCGGTGTACGTGGCGATGCCGATCCACATCACCGACGACCTGCATGCGTCCGCGACGCTGCTCGGCGCGTACTACACCGCCTTCGGCATCGGCGGTCTCGCCGGAGGTCTGGTCGCCGGTCACCTTCGCCGTTGGCCACTGCGAGCCACCACCATCGGCATCGTCGTCGCGTTCGGCGTCGCCATGCTGCCGCTCGGCCTGGGGGCACCCGTCGGCGTGTCGTTGCCGGCGTTCGCCCTGGCGGGCCTCATCTGGGCCCCGTACATGTCCACGTCGATGGCGCTGTTCCAGCGCAGCACGTCGACCGACCAACTGCCCGCGGTGCTCGCCGCGAACGGTGCCATCCTCGTGCTGGCGGTGCCACTGGGCACCATTCTGGGTGGGCCACTGGTGGGTGCCGTCGGCCCCCGACCGACGCTGCTGCTCTGCGCCGTGGCCATCGTGACCCTCGGCCTGGTCACCGGGGGTTTCGCGCTCTCACGGCGGAGCGCGCGAACCCCCGGCGATCCGGCCGGCACCGAGGTCAGTGCCCGTCGCCGATCTGGACGTCGTTCGGCGCCGGCCGGCCGCGTCCCGTCTCCACCAGCTCCTTGAGACTCATCAGGAAGATCGCCCACTTGGTGCTGCACTCGTGCATGAGTTCGGTCGGCGCACGCCAACCCGCGTGCGTGAAGTCGACGATCGTGTACCGACCTCGCTGGTCGAGACGCCAGCTGATCTCGGTGCCGATCCATTCGTCGGGGCCACCGACGACCTGCCACCGCACCCGGCCGGCGGGGTCCAGCTCAAGGATCTCCAGGTCGAACCCGCCGTCGTCACCGAAGTGGACGGCCAACTGCCCGCCGACCTCGGTCTTGCCGGTCGTGTCGACCGACCACCAGCCGGCGACGCCCTCGGGGGTCGCCACCGTCCGGTAGACGTCGGCGAGCGGAGCGACGACGCCGACCTGGTGCAGGATGTCGACCATTTTCAGCCTCCCTGGTTGTTGGTGCGGTGGCGTTCGAAAGTTTCGGCGATGCGCTTGATCCGACGGAGTCGGGCGTCCCAGGTCGAGCCGACCGCCGACAACTGGGCGACCGCGCGGGCGAGTTGCTCCTCGTCCACCTGGTAATGACGTTCGCGTCCAGCCGGCTCGGCGTGGATCAGCCCAACCCGGTCCAGGACCGCCAGGTGCTTCGACACCGCCTGCCGGGTGACGGGTAGCCGCCTGCTCAACGAGGTGGCCGTGCCCGGTCCGTCAGAGAGAAGAAGATCGATCATCGTACGGCGAATGGGGTCGCCGATCGCCGACCACAGCTCGTCGTCGACCGAGGTGCTCACGGGGTCGCGACCAGCCGCGCAACGTACGCGCCCAGCCGGGGCATGTAGTGGTCCCAACCGTTCTCGTGGTCGCGGTACTGCTCTTCCAGGACGGCGACCTCCCAACCCAGCTCGCGGAAGCCGGTCTCGGTCATCCGGATCAGGGTCCCCACGCCACTGGGCACCAGGTCGAAGGTGACGAGCAGCGCCTGCCCACTCCGGTCCGGCTCCGTGAAGCACCACCGGAAGGAGAACCGCTTCGGCGGGTCGACCTCGACGACGGCGAGCGCGACGGTCTTCGTCTCGCCGGTGTCACCGTCGCGCCACACCAGCTCGCCGGGCGCTCCGGCGATCGACTCGAACCGCGCGTCGTCGGGCCACCACTCCCGCATGTGCTCGGGCTGGCTGACCACCTCGAAGACGACCTCGGGGGACGCGTTGACGTGAATGTCGCGTTCGATCGTTCCCTGTTCCATGCTCACAACCTTTCGCAACCTTTGGTTGCACTGAACCTACGACAACTCACGCCCATCGCGCAACCTTTCGTTGCACATCGCGGTTCCGTCGTACCCCGGGTGCACAATGCCGGGCATGTCTGAGCCGTCGACGCACCAACACCACGCCATCGACTACGTCGAGCTCACGGTGACCGACCTCGCCGTGGCCAAGCGCTTCTACACGGACGCGTTCGGTTGGCAGTTCAACGACTACGGGCCGGAGTACGCAGGCATCCGCAGCCCACACGGCGACTCCGCGCCCGAGGTGGGTGGTCTCCGTCTGGACAGGGAGGTCCGGGCGGGCGGCCCACTCGTGCTGCTCTACTCCAGCGACCTGGACCGATCCGTGCAGGCCGTGAAGGAAGCCGGCGGCCAGGTGGTGAACGGGCCGTACGAGTTCCCCGGTGGCCGGCGGTTCCACTTCACCGACCCCAGCGGCAACGAGCTGGGCGCCTGGGCCGAGCAGTAGGACTCCAAGGTCGCCCGGGCGGGGGCTGAGCGTCCTCGCCAGTTCCGGCAGAGTGTCGCCATGGCCGGAGCAGGACTGGACGTCGAGGGATGGATTGCGCGCGAGGGTGCACTGAGCCGGGTCCCGGCCGCCTTCGCCGGTGTAGTCGACGCGGCCCGCGCTCGGATAGCCGAATCGTTCGACTGTGGTCGGCTGCACAGCGCCTACATCTACGGCAGCATCCCGCGCGGCACCGCCATCCTCGGCGTCTCCGACCTCGACCTGCTTCTCGCCCTGCGCACCGAACCAACCGAGGCCGACCGGGCGGCCGCCACCAGGATCGAGCACGACCTCGACCGGTCCTTTCCGCAGATCGACGGCGTGGGCATCCTGCTGTTCAGTGCACGTACGCTGCTCAGCGAGCTTGAGCGGCACGACCTTGGCTTCTTCGTCGCCTGCCTGTGCACTCCCCTGCTGGGCGACGACCTCGCCGACCAACTCCCCCGCTATCGGCCCACTCCCCTGCTCGCCCGCGAGACGAACGGCGACCTGTCCCTTGCGCTTCCCGGGTGGCGCCGTCAGGCCGCCGAAGCGAACACCGACCAGCAACGGAAGGCCCTCAGCCGGGTCGTCGCGCGGCGCATCGTCAGGACGGGGTTCACGCTGGTCATGCCGCGGTGGGGAGGCTGGACGAGCGACCTCACCCAGTCCGCCGAGGCGTTCGGGCTCCACTATCCGGAACGCGCGGAGCAGATGCGTAGCGCTGCCGTTATCGGCCGCACGCCCTCGCCGGACCCGGCCGTGCTACGCGAACTCATCGACGACCTCGGGCCCTGGCTCGCCGCGGAGTACGTGACCGTCCACGGCGAGAAAGCGGCCCGTCCCTGACCTGTCCCGCCCCGATGTCGGTTCGCCAGGTCGCCGGCCGTCAGCGTCGCCGGGCGCGCAGCACGCCGGTCAGCATCGGCAGCGTGAATTCGCCGTGGGCGGTTTCGGGTCGGCTCCCGAGGAAGGCGCGGACCCGACCGAGCGTGGCCGCTCGCTCCTCGTCCGGCATGACCAGCATCCCGGCCCGCGTGGCGAGCGTCGCGACGAGCGAGTCGGCGGTACGACGCTGACCGTGCGGGAACTCGACCTGCTCCGCCGACCTGAACCGGGCGATCAGGCCGGTGCTCGGAACGAGCATCCCCGCCGTCGCCGCGCGCCAACTGCCCAACGTGTCACGTGGGCCGATGGCCGCACTCCCGCTGACCCGTTCGAGCCCGGCGACCCAGTCGATCCGGTCGTCCATGATGTTCCACAGACCGGCCAGGACGCCACCGGGGGCGAGGACCCGGGCGATTTCCGCCCCGGCGACGGCCATGTCGAACCAGTGCAGGGCGTTGCCAGCCAGCACGGCGTCGACGGAAGCATCCGGCAGCGGGATCGACTCCGCGCTACCGGGCAGGGCACGGACCCCAGGCAGCGCACGGCGTAGCTCGGTGAGCATCGCCGGGTCAGGCTCGACCGCCACGACGTCCGCGCCCACCGCCACCAGCGTCGCGGACAGCTTGCCGGTGCCGGCGCCCAGGTCGAGCACGCGCAGGCCGGGCGCGGGCTCCAGCGCCCACCGCACCGCGGCCTGCGCGTAGTCCGGGCGGTGCTCGGCGTACGCGGTCGCCGCCGCGCCGAACGACGATCGGAGCAGCTGTTCCGTCATGCAGTCAACGTACCGCCGTTTGTCGACATCGACTGCGACCATGACCACCGTGCAGATCTTGCGGAGCTGGTGGCGCGTCCGCTACCCCGTCTACGCATTCGGCCTCGCGGTCGGGTTGGTCATGATGTGGCTGCCGTTCAAGACCTCCCAGGACAACGATGCTTGGGGACGTCGACTGCGGGTCGATGGCGTGCCAGCCCAGGCAGTCGTCGATGAGCTCGTGCACAAGCGGCGGAACACGATGCACCTGCGCTACGAGTTCGCCGGCGCTCAGCGTCAGGCCGAGGTTGGCTGTTGGGAGGTCTGTCTGCCGGCCGGCAGCGCGGTGCGAATCTGGGTCAACCCCAACGATCCTGGGGACTTCGTCACCGATTTCGACATCCTCAGCGGGCATCGGGGCCGGCTGCAAGGGGTGGTCGGGGCGGCCGGCCTGGTCCTGTCCGGGTGGATGGCGCTGGCCGTCATCGCCCGTGGCTACCAGCGCCGACGCGACCGCCAGCGACACGACTGGCAGCGGCAGCAACGAGACCAGCGCCGACGACAGTTCGCGAACGCAAGGGCCGGGGAAAAACGCAAGCCGAGCCGGTGACGGCCGAACCTGGACTGATCTCGCGATCCGCAGCGGGAACGAAGCCTCCACCACACGCTCCGCTTCCCGGTCAGCTCGGGAACTGACGACGCGCAACACTAGCCACATGCCCACCTACGTCCGTTGGTACTGGCCAGATGACGACCGCTGGAACTACGACGAACTGGGCACCGACCGGTGGGCGCTGCGCCACGTCCAGCTCCGCGGCTCGGACGGGGTCTTCATGGCGGCGGCGTCGCTCGCGGACGTGCTGATCGCCCGTGATTCGGGGGCCCAGGGCGCGGCGACCGAGTACGAACAGCGGTACGGGATTGTGCCGGAGGCCCCGTTCCCGCTATCCGACCCGGCGGTGGAACCCACTCTGGAAAGCCTGCCCTCGGAGGAGTTCCGTGCTCACGGCGTGGGCCTTCGAACTGCCCGGATGGCGTACGGCGTTACCGTGGGCGCTCCTGCGCTTCGACGACCACGGGTGAGGGTGGACCCGGCTGACCGCCGAACACCCACTGGCGGGCGTGTCTGTCACTGGCGCCGCAGCCAACCCGGAGCTTCGGGTGCGGAGACCTGCAACGGGTCCACGGCGGTCACGGATGTACTCCGCAAAGTGGCGACGACGGCTGAGGAAGTGCGGGTAGTGATCGCCTTCCTCCAACGGCGGAAACCCGCGCCGATCATTCCCATGCCCACCGCACCCAGTATCGCCTCGTTGAAGGGTCCTGGCTGCTCGATGGATCCCAAGGCGACCATGAGTCCGCCACCTGCCGTCGCCACACCCGCCAGCAGCAAGGTGGCGCAGAGAACGAGACGAGTGCGCACCGCAACAGTAAAACTCACCGACCCACGCAGGACCGACTGTCGTCCGGCCCGAGTCTGATCTTCGAAGAGGTGATGGCCATGGATCGTTTCGAGGTCCGCTGCTGGCTGGACTGGTGGGCCAACTCGTCCACACTGTTCGGCAGCGCCGAGGTGACCGCCGTGATCACTGCCAGCGACGCCGGCTGGGAAGCCCACGGCCGCCTGGTCGGCGAAATCGACGAAGAACGCGACGGCTTCGCGTTCCTCTGCGACCTCGACCCCGTCTTCACGCTGCGCTTCGAAGACGGAAGCACCTTCGACGTCACCGTCCACGCCGCCGACGACCAGCGCCGGTTCACCCTCACCGAGTACACCGGGCCGGTCCACCGTCCGGTCAACATCAGCTGGGACGGATGCGTCAAGCACCAGGTGGGACCAGACACGTGCAGTCCGGTATCACGGCCTGCGTGACACTCCGCCGACCGAGGGACGGCGAATCAGGAGCTTTCGAGGCTGACCTCGTGCATCGCCCCGTCCGGTCCCAACCGGAACCTCCGCGGCGCACCCATGGCCCGTCGTGCCTGCGCGTATGCGGCTTCACGCGCGGCCTGTTCCTCGCCGGACGGGTCGGTCACGCGGAAGCCGTGCAGGTGAAAAGCCTCGGCGTCGATGTCGTCCGACTCGGCATGCCCCTCGACGACGAAGCCGAACAGCGCGCGCAATGCTTGCTCGCCCAGCGCGAGGGGATGGAACGGCAGTGGGTACGGCGCTTGATCGGCCCAGCCCGGTACAGGCTCAACAGGATGCTCGCCTGCCCAGTAGGGCAGCTCGAAGTCGTACGGCTTGCCGATGTACTCCCGGATACCGCCGTCGGGCGACAGGCTCAGCGATCTGATGAGCGAGCCGTCTTCCCAGACGGCGAAGCTGAGCCAGTCCACGACCGAGTGCATCCCGTGCATGATGATCCGCCTGCCCGCTCCCGCTTCGCGCAGGTGCTCCGGCAGCTCGGACGGACGGTCGAGCGCCAGCCGCCGGTCGCAGTACAGCTCGGCCCCGGCCAGCTTCGTGGCGTACGTGATGTCATCTGGCGGGTAGACGTCGTTGAACAACGTGCTCTCGTCGAAGGGCTCCACGACGCGGCCCGGATGGATCTGACGTACCAGCGTTTCGGTCTCGGATAGCTCCGAGCGCGTCGCCCCATACAACGCGGGACGCAAATCTCCATCGGCGAATGCCAGCAGGGCTGTCTTCGCGCCCACGTCCCTCCATTCGCCTCGGCACCCCACCCGGTTGCCCAGGCTATCTCGAACCGGTCACCCAGCTCCCGAAGCCAAGCCGCGTGAGCGCGGCACAGCCGTACCGGCTCCTCGTCCGGGAAGAAGTCGAACTCCTCGTAGCCGGATGGACACTGGTCAGCCCCGAACGGGTTCAGAACCCCGTCGACGTCCAGCAGGAGGAGAGGCAGGCCGCTCGGCATGGTTGCCACAGTACGGAATCCGGCGTACAGGTCGACTCGTCCGTCGCCCACCAGGTCAGCCGCTCAAACACGGCAGCTGACCTGCTTTTTCTTAGGGTCAGCACCCACGTTGCCGCGATCCACAGTGACCGGATCACGCCGCATTCGCTCGGCAATCCTGGTGTGGCGGGCCGCAGCTACACTGGCGCCTCTGAATCCCCTGCTCGTCAACGGAGACGGAGGCGCGATGGTCAATCCGCTGTTGGACGCCGAGGATGCGCGCGAACGCCTCGAGGCATGGCAGGCCAACGCCGTGCGCCGGGCAGCCGACACGCAGGCCGCCGCTGCCGGCTTGGGCGCGCTGCGGGTCACGGCCAGCGACGCCCACGGGATCGTCGAGGTCACCGTCGACTCCACGGGGGCGATGGCCGACGTCCGGCTCTCCGCGCGGGCGCAGCGCGTGAGCCTGGAGCAGACGCAGCAGGCGATCATGGGCGCCTATCGCAACGCGCGGGTCAAGCTCGCCGAGGCCGCCGCCGAGGTCGTGCGGGAGACGGTCGGCGCCGACTCGGCGACCGGCCGGGCCCTGCTGGCCGGATTCCGGACCGCGGACACCGAGGACGAAGAGGGGCGTTACTGATGCACGGGGGGTTCGAGGTCGACGTCGAGGCGCTGCGCGCGCACGCCACGGCCATGTCGGCCATTCACGACCGCTTTGCCGCCGTCATGGCCGCGAGCGGCACCATTTTCCAGGCCGATGATGCGTACGGGCAGCTCTGCCAGTTCTTACCGCCCATCCTGGAGGGACGCCACCGGGACCAGGACAAGGGTGTGGGGATGCTCGCCGAGAACATCGCGCTGCTCGCCGCGGGAATCAAGAAAAACGCCGACGCCTACGACCGGGCCGAGGAGTCGAACACCGACGGCTTCAACTCCTTCCACTCCGCGACCTGAGCCGGCCCGGCGCCCTCTCATGAGCAACCCACTGGTCGCCACGACCTCCGACATCGCTTCGACAAGCGCCGCGCACCGCGACGGCTGGACCGGCCTGCCGCTGGCCGACGACTACATGGGCATCAAGGACGCCATCGACTCCGGCAGCTGGATCGACGGCTCAGTCGCGGGCTTGGGCGCCGCTCTCGACGGGGCGTCCATCGTCATCGACCCGTTCAGCACGCTCCTGTCGATGGGCATCGAGTGGGCCATCGAGCAGGTCGAGCCACTGAAGCAGGCACTCGACTGGCTGGCCGGCGATCCCCAGACCATCGAGACGCACGCCTTGACCTGGGACAACATGGCCAATGAGTTGTTCTCCATCGCCGAGGACCTCAAGGCGCGGCTGGTCGGCGACCTCGACGGATGGCAGGGCGCGGCCGCCGACGCCTACCGCGACATGCTGACCATCAACATCGACGTCGCCGGGATCTTCGCGGGCACGGCCGCCGGCATGGGTGCCGCGACCCGTGGCGCGGGGGTCCTGGTGCAGACGGTGCGGGAGGTGGTGCGCGCCTTCATCGCCGACTGCATCGCCAAGGTCGTGGTGTGGCTGGCCGAGGTGGTCTTCTCTCTCGGCTTCGCCACACCGCTGGTTGTCTCCCAGCTCGCGATGGCCGTCCTCCGCTGGACCGGCCGCATCTTCGGCTGGCTGATGGGCCTGATCAGCAGCCTCTCCGCCCTTCGCGCACTCCTCGACGTCTAGGCGGCCCACGATGCGACAACTCATGGCGGCTCTGCGGACCACCGCCGCCCTGGTGGTCCTGTTCGCTGTGGCGGGCCTCCACAAGCACCCCTCAGTCCCCACCCCACCGCACGGCGGTGACGGCGATGGCCCCAAGCGTCCCAAGTTCAACCCCGCAATGATGCCCAAGCGCGTGGGACCAGCCCAGCAGCACGGCATCGAGCGCGCCCAGGCGGGCCGCCCGAAGGACGCCGACCCATCCGAGCCCGAGGCGCCCAAGAGGACCAACCCCTGGGACGACCCCGAGTTCGCCGACGCCCTGTACGACATGGACCGCTTCGGTCAGATGGGCGACGGGGCGATGGACAAGATCTGGGACGGCGACGGCAAGGGCAATGGCGACCACAAGCCCTCCTCCACCGAGCCCGGCAAGACGCGCTTCCCGCCCGGCACCACCAAGGAGCAGGTCGAGGGCTGGTTCAAGAGCATCGCCGCCAACCCCGACAGCCGCCCTCAGGCGCGTCCCGGCGGCGACGGCTGGGTCGTCATCGGCACTCGCGACGGCATCACCTGCAAAGTTACCCTGGACAAGGACGGCAGCATCTCCGGCGGCCACCCCGTCAGCGGCGAGGGCGTCACCACCAACCCGCTGCCCTAACCACCGCACCCACGGGAGACCCATGGAAGTCAACGATTACATCCGGCGCACCCTCCGGATCATCGACCAGCTCGCACCCAAGATCAGCCCGAAGTACCTGCCGATCGTCCGGGACGCCGCCGGCGCCGGGGCCTGGGACCTGGCGATCACGACGCTCGTCGGCGCCGTGTGGGAGGAGGGCGTTGTGATCACCACGGCGGAGAAGGACGCGCTGCGGGAGCTCATGGAGTACCTCCAGGAGCCTCTGACGCGCCTGGAGCAGATCCGGACCTCGGACTGACGGCGGAAGCGTAGATCGGGTCCCTCGAACCCATCCGACTGCGGAAGGTGTCACTCCCCCCCCATGCGGATTGAGCGGCAGTTCACGACCCGCTTCGCCGGCCCCTACCGGCACGACTACTACTGACCTGCGGCAACGGGTCGGATTCAGACGTTGAAGCGGAACTCCACCACGTCGCCGTCCTGCATGACGTACTCCTTGCCCTCGATGCGGACCTTGCCCGCCGCCTTGGCTGCTGCCATCGAACCGTGCTCGACCAGGTCGTGGTACGAGACCACCTCGGCCTTGATGAAGCCGCGCTGGAAGTCGCTGTGGATGACACCCGCGGCCTCCGGCGCGGTGGCGCCGACCGAGACGGTCCAGGCGCGCGCTTCCTTGGGGCCGGCCGTGAGGTACGTCTGGAGGCCGAGCGTGCGGAAGCCGACCCGGACGAGTTGGTTGAGGCCGGGCTCGTTCTGCCCGATCGACTCCAGCAGCTCGCGGGCCTCGTCCTCGGGCAGGTCCACCAGCTCGGATTCGATCTTGGCGTCCATGAAGATGGCCTCGGCGGGGGCGACCAGGGCGCGCAGCTCGTCGAGGAACGTCTCGTTGGCCAGCTCGGCCTCGTCGACGTTGAAGACGTACAGGAAGGGCTTGGTGGTGAGCAGGTGCAGCTCGCGCAGGTGCTCCAGCTCGATCTTGGCGGCGGCGGCCCCGGAGTAGAGGGTGGTGCCACCGTCGAGGACCTCGATCGCGGCCTTCGCGGCGGCGACCGCTGCGGCCCGGTCCTTGCGGAGCTTGGCCTCCTTCTCCAACCGGGGCAGCGCCTTGTCCAGGGTCTGCAGGTCGGCGAGGATCAGCTCGGTGTTGATCGTCTCGATGTCGTCGGCCGGGGAGATCTTGCCGTCGACGTGCACCACGTTCGGGTCGGAGAAGGCACGGACGACCTGACAGATCGCCGAGGCGTCGCGGATGTTGGCCAGGAAGGCGTTGCCCCGGCCCTGCCCCTTCGACGCGCCGCGGACCAGGCCGGCGATGTCGACGAACGACACCGGCGCCGGCAGCACCTTCTGCGAGGAGAAGATCTCGGCCAGCTTGCCCAGCCGCTCGTCGGGCAGCCCGACCACGCCGACGTTGGGCTCGATGGTGGCGAACGGGTAGTTCGCCGCCAGCACGTCGTTCTTGGTCAACGCGTTGAAAAGCGTGCTCTTGCCGACGTTGGGCAGGCCGACGATGCCGATGGTAAGACTCACGACGGGCCAGCTTACGCCGGTCCCGGCCGGGCCGGTCCAGGCGGCTCCGATTCGGCGCGGGACAGGTGGTCGATCGTCGCTCCCCCCGGGCCCTGTCCGGCGTTGCTAATCTCCCGGTTCGATGTTCCGCTGCTGGAGGTGGGATGACCTCGATGTTGCCTGAGCTGTACATCGCCGTCGACGTGGAGGCGGACGGGCCGATCCCCGGGCCGTACAGCATGATCTCGCTGGGCATGGCCGTAGCCGGCCGCCCGGACCTGACCTTCTACACCGAGCTGCGTCCCATCTCCGACGAGTTCGTCCCGGCGGCGCTGGCCGTCTCCGGCCTGGATCGGGACCGGCTGTTGCGGGAGGCGCCCACGGCGCAGGAGGCGATGTCCGCCGCGGCGGCCTGGGTCAACGGGCTGCGCCGGGTCGGCCGTCCGGTCTTCCTCGCCGCCCCGGCCGTCTGGGACGGCATGTTCGTGCACTGGTACTTCGTCCGCTTCGTCGGCCACAGCCCGTTCGGTGCGACCGGCTCCGGTGTCGATCTCCGCAGCTACTGGATGGGGTTGACCGGCAGCGAGTGGGCCACGACCCGCCAGGGCACGATCAAGCACGAGCTGGGCCTGCACGACATGCCGCACACGCACCACGCCGGGGAGGACGCCGCCGAGCTGGCCCAGGTCTTCGACGCGGTGCTGCGCCGACGACAGCCGGTCGAGGAGGCGTGACGCTCAGCCGAGCTGACGGGGGGCGATGACCGCCTCCCGGACGCTGCCGTCCGCGCCGCGACTGACCTCGTACGCCGAGACGCCCTCGCGGTCCGCGATTGCCTCGACCAGCCGGGTGCCCCGGTAGACCAGGCCCACGCCGTCGTCGGTGCAGTGGCTGGTGGGGAGCGTGCCGTCACCGACCAGCTCGTGCATGAGCGGGCGGCGCTGGCCCTCGCTGTCGTAGTGCACCCCGTTGCCGTACGGCAGCCAGGCCAGGCCGTCGGTGAAGCCGCGCAGCCGGGGGCCGAAGCTGTCGGTGGCACCGCCGACATGCCAGCAGATCGAGCCGGCGGAGACGCCGGCCAGCACCACGCCGGCCTGCCAGCACTCGTGCAGGATCTCGTCGAGCCCGTGCACCCGCCACACCGCGACCAGGTTGGCCACGCTGCCACCGTCGACCCAGATCACGTCCTGGGCGAGCAGGTGGGCGCGGACGTCCTCGACGTTCGGCATCGGGAACAGGGCGAGGTGGGACAGCCGGAACCGGGTGTCGGCGAACGCGCCGTAGACGGCTGTCAACGAGGTGGGCTGGTCGCCGATGGCCTGCCCGAGATAGCAGAGTCGCGGCTGCGGACCGGCCTCGGCCAGCTCTGCCGCCAGCTCGAAGACCGGGCTGGGACGCAGGTCGTAGGGCCCGCGGCCGCCCCGGAAGAAGCCCATGCTGGTGGCGATGATTGTCGGTTCGCTGGCGGGCATCGGAGCGGCCTTCCGGTCGAGGGCGGTGCGGCGTCCATCCTGCCGCAGCCGGCGTCCCGGCCGCTCGGCCCGGGGCCGAACCTCATCCCATGATCAGCGAGACTGGTCGGGGCGCCGCTGGCGGGGCACCTCGACCTCGGGCCAATGACCCAGGGCCGGGCGGTCGGCCGGGGGCAGTTGCGCGGCGGCGGCGCGAGGAAGGGTGAACCGGTCGGCGGCGGCCGGCCCGGCCGAGACAGACTCGCGCAGCATCCAGCGCACCTCGTCGGCCGTCCAGCCCAGCCCCGGCCGCGCGGCGATCTCGCGGATCAACCGCCGGCCAGCCCTCGTGTCATCGTCGTAGAAGCGCATGCACCAGTGGTGCGTCCACATCCCCAGCGCCCGCAGGCCCGCGTCGTCGAGCGAGCCGGCCAACCGGCCGCAGGCGGTGTCGGGGAAACTCTGCTCGGGGTCGCCCGCCCGGTCCCGTTCGAGGGCGCCCTTGGCGGCCGGCGCGACGGCCCGCATCCGGCGGTAGAAGGACTGCGCCACCGCCCGGGGTAACGGCGGGAACGCACCAGGTGTCGACGCCGCCGCCCAACCCGCCACGCTCGTCATCCGCCGCACCCCTTCTTCAGTTGGTGGCCGGACGCTACCCGGCACGACCGACACTTTCGGGCCGAAAAACCCCACCGATCGTGGATAGCGACGATGACCTGGGACGTCTGTATCTGTGACAACGAAACGGGGGTGACGGGTGGACGAGGACGAGCGCGCGCGGCTGGCCGAGTTCGTCGGCAGTCGGACTCCGGCGCTGATGCGGGTCGCGTACCTGCTGACCGGGGACCGCAACGCCGCCGAGGACCTGTTCCAGTCGGCGTTGGCGCGGACCATCCCGAAGTGGGGAAGCATTCGGCACGCCGATCCCGAGGGCTATCTGCGGGTGGTGATGTACCGCGAGCAGATCAGCTGGTGGCGGCGACTTCGCCGGTGGCGGGAGACACCGCTCAACCCGGCGGACGAACCGGTCGGCGGCGACCCCAGCGGCGGCTCCGACGTGCGGTTGGCGATGCGTGCCGCGCTGCGTCACCTGCCACCGACGCAACGGGCGGTGGTGGTCCTCCGCTACTACGAGGACCTGCCAGAAGCCCGGGTGGCCGAGTTGCTGGGCTGCTCGGTGGGCACCGTACGCAGCCGTACCCATCGAGCGGTGCAACGACTGCGCGACCTACTGCCGGACGTCGACATGCTGGAGGTACGGCGATGACCGAACCCTTCGAGCACCTCATCCGCTCCACCCTCACCGACCTGGCCGAGGAGGCACCGATCGTGCATGACCAGTTGAGCCGAGCGGAGCGGCGGGTACGCAATCGACGCCGCGCCACTGTGACGGCAGGGGCGGTGGGCACCCTGGCGGCGATCCTGATCGCCACCCCGATCGCCCTGGCAGCGACCGGCTCGGACGAGCCTCCGCCGGCCGTGCCCAGCCCGGCCGGGCCGGCGGCGGTGCCCAGCCCGCCCGTACCCACGCCGTCCGCGCGCACCGCGGTGCCGACGATCGAACCGAGCCCCGGCGGCGCGAAGACGGACCCGCTTGTCACACCGGGCCTGCCCGGCGTACCGGGCCGGCCGACGGCCAAGCCGAGCCCGGCGGGCCTGCCTGGCGCACCGGGCGAGCCGTTTGTCTCACCAACCCCGTCGCCTCCGCTGGGCCCGCCCGGTGTGCCGGGCCTGCCGACGGCCGTGCCGAGCCCGTCGCGTTGAGCAGAACCGGTCAGGTCGGTGGTTCTTCCGACCTGACCGGTCCCGACCTGACCGGTCGACCGGGGAATCGATCGGAGATTCCGGTCACCTTCGCACGGGGCTCCCCGTACCGGCGAGCGTCGTGCGAACCGACCGACGGGAGCGGAATTTGTCGAGACCGGCATGCCTGCTCATTCTTGGGCCATGACCGATCCCGGATACCCGAGGTGCGAGCTGCGGGGGCGACGATGAGCACCGCCATGGCCCGGGTGCCCGACTCCCTCCGGGGGCAGATCGTCACACCCGGCGACCGCCGGTACGCGCAGCTGCGCTCGACGTACACCAGGTCGGCGTCACCGGCCGCGGTCCTGCTGCCGAAGACCACCGCGCAGGTGGTCGACGCGCTCCGCTACGCACGGGAGCAGCGGCTGCCCATCGCGGTCCGCAGCGGCGGGCACGGCCTCTCCGGAGCCTCGTCCAACAACGGTGGGGTGGTCATCGACCTGTCCATGCTCAACCGGGTTCAGGTGATCGACGAGCGGGCCGGGCTGGTCCGGGTCGAAGCCGGAGCCCGCTGGGCGAACGTCGCGAAGGCGCTGGCCCCGTACGGCCTGGTGATCAGCTCGGGTGACTACGGCGGCGTCGGCGTGGGCGGTCTGGCCACCGGCGGTGGGGTCGGCTGGCTGGTCCGCGCCCACGGCCTCACCATCGACCGCGTCCGTGCCGTCGAGGTGGTGCTGGCGGACGGGACGCTGGTACGCGCGGACGCCGAACACGAGCCGGAGCTGTTCTGGCTGGTCCGCGGGGCGGGGGCCGGCGCGGGAATCGTGGTGGCGTTCGAGATCGAGGCGGCCGAGCAGCGCAACGTCGGTGTCGCGCAGCTGGTCGTCGAGGCGCATCCGGACGGTCGCACCGTCCGGGAGTGGACGAGCTACCTCGCGCGGGCGCCACGAGAGTTGTCCGCCGCCGCCGTGGTGTTCGCTGAGGGTCGATCGGTCCTCATGTCCATCACCGCAGTGGTCGCCGCCGAGAGCCTGCGCCGGGCCCGACCGGCGGTGGAACCACTGCTCGCCATCGGCAAGGTGCTCGAACACCGCACCGACCTGCTGCCCTACCCGACGCTGGTGCCGACCGCGCACCTCAACCCGAACGTCGGGCAGCAGCGTGGCACGACCACAAACGGTCTGTTCACCGCGCTGGACGACGCCGGGGCGCGGGCTGTGACGCGGGCGGTGACCGGGCCGGGCCGGGCGGTGATCCAGCTCCGCTCGTTGGGTGGGGCGGTCAACGACGTCGCCTCCGACGCGACCGCGTACCCGCATCGTCACCAGGACACGCTGATCGTGGCCTCGGTGTTTCCGCCGCAGGCCGATGCCGCGTTGAACGCCGCCTGGCGGGCCGCCGGGGCGCGCGCCGACGGCGCGTACGTCAACTTCGAGAGCCGGCCGGACCCGGCCGCGTTCGCCCGGATCTACCCGGGCGAGACCGGGGCCCGGGTCCGGCGGCTGTGGAAGCGGTACGACCCGGACGGTGTGTTCCGACCGGCCCTGCTGACCGGCCAGGGCAGCCGCGCCACCCAGACCAACCGGGCCGGCGAGGGCAGCCGCGCCGGGCAGGCCACCCGGACCGGTCGGTCCGGTCAGCCGCACCGACGCCGCCGCTGACACCGCGGCGGGGTCCGCACCCGGCGCGCACACCCAGGTCCGATTCCCGCCAGCCGATGACCGGTCCAGCGGGGCATCATCGGTGACATGGAGATGGATTTCGAGCGGTGTTACCGGGCCGTGGACAGCCGTGACCAGCGGTTCGACGGCTGGTTCTACACCGGCGTGACGTCCACCGGCATCTACTGCCGGCCGTCCTGCCCGGCGATCACGCCCAAACGGCAGAACGTCCGGTTCTTCCCGTCCGCCGCCGCCGCGCAGGGTTCCGGGCTGCGCGCCTGCCGCCGCTGCCGGCCGGACGCCGCGCCCGGCTCCCCGCTCTGGGACGTCCGCGCGGACGTGGTCGGTCGGGCGATGCGGCTGATCGCCGACGGGGTTGTCGACCGGGACGGCGTACCGGGGTTGGCCTCCCGTCTGGGCTACACCGAGCGGCACCTGCACCGGATGCTGAGCGCCGAGATGGGCGCCGGGCCGCTCGCGCTGGCCCGGGCCCAGCGCGCCCAGACCGCCCGGATCCTGATCGAGACGACCGACCTCGCGATGGCCGAGATCGCGTTCGCCGCCGGCTTCGGCAGCGTGCGGCAGTTCAACGACACGCTTCGCGAGGTGTACGCGAGCGCCCCGTCGGACCTGCGCACGGCCCGTGGCCGCCAGCAGGCCCCGGCCGGGGCGGGGACCATCGCGCTCCGGCTGGCGTACCGCCCGCCGCTGCACTCCCGGGCGCTGCTGGATTTCCTCGCCGTGCGGGCGTTGCCCGGCGTGGAGGAGGTCCGCGACGGGACGTACCACAGGGGTCTGCGGTTGCCGCACGGCACCGGCCAGGTGGCGCTGACCCCGACGGACGGGCACGTGGCGGCGACGCTGCGGCTCGCCGACCTGCGTGACCTGGCGCCGGCGGTGGCTCGCTGCCGCCGGTTGCTCGACCTGGACGCGGACCCGGCGGCGATCGACGCCACGCTGGCCGCCGACCCGGCGCTAGCCCCCGCGGTGGCCGCCGAGCCAGGAATCCGCGTCCCCCGGTCCGTGGATGCCTTCGAGCTGGCCGTCCGCGCCATCATCGGCCAACAGGTCTCGGTGAGATCCGCAAAAACAACCCTGACCCGCCTCCTCCTCACCCATCGCGTTGATCATGAGGTTGACGAGGTCGATGAAGATCAAAGTCCAGGCCAACCTCATGATCAACGGGGTGGGCCGGAACGGGGTGGGCCGGAACGGGGTGGGCCGGAACGGGGTGAGCTGCGGGGGTTTTTGAGCGCGGAGGAACTTTTGTCGGTGCCGGACTCGGGGTTTGGGATGCCTTTGGGGCGGCGGGAGGCTCTGCGGGGGTTGGCTCGGGGGGTGGCGGACGGGTCTGTTGACCTTGCGGCGGGGGTGGATCGGGGGGAGGCCGTTCGGCGGCTGCTCGCGCTGCCCGGCATCGGTCCGTGGACCGCCAACTACCTGGCCATGCGCGCCTTCGGCGACCCGGACGTCCTGCTCAGCTCCGACCTCGCGGTCCGGCGCGGCGCCGCCGCGCTCGGCCTGCCCGACACCCAAAAATCCCTCGACAGGTACGCCGAGCGTTGGCGTCCCTGGCGGTCCTACGCCACGATCAGACTCTGGAGAGCGGCATGAACATCGACAGCACCGTACTGAGCACACCTGCCGGCCCACTGAGCATCCTCGCCGGCCCCGACGGGGACGTACGAGCAGCCGGCTTCACCCCGGACCCGTCGGCGCTGCTGCCCCTGGTTCACCCGGCCCTGCGGGCGCCGCTGCGGGAGCGGGCCGACCTCGGCCCGGTCAGCGCGGCGGTCCGCTCCTACCTGGACGGTGACCTCGCCGCCATCGACACGGTGCCGGTCCGTCAACGCACCGGCGGAGAGTTCATGGCGCACGCCTGGCAGGTGCTGCGCGAGGTGCCGCCGGGCACCCCGGTCACCTACACCGGGTACGCCGCGCTGGCCGGTCGACCACCGGCGGTGCGGGCCGCCGCGGCCGCCTGCGCCCGCAACGCGGCAGCCCTGTTCGTGCCCTGCCACCGGGTCCTTCGCACCGACGGCACGCTCGGCGGCTACCGCTGGGGGCTGGACGTGAAGAAGTGGCTTCTCGGTCATGAGCGGCGCTTGACAACAAGCTGACAGGAGCACCGACACTCATTGACGCTACCGTCTGGTAGTGCCTGTGGAGAGTGACGGCGACCCGGCCGCCCGGGCCGCTGCGGGCACCCACCCCGCGCACAACCTCTGGCGGCTACGCCCCTACCTGCGCCCGTACGCCGCCGAGTTCGCCTGGTTGCTCGTCGCGGGGCTCGCCGGCACCGCGGCCGGGATCGCCGTACCGCTTGTGGTGCAGCGGGTCGTGGACGGGCCGGTGGCCCGACAGGAACCGGCCGGGCTGCTCCAGCTCGGCGGCCTGGCGCTGCTGCTCGGCGTCGTCGAGGCGGTGCTCATCTTCATCCGCCGGTGGGTGCAGTCGTCCTCGGCGGTGGGCATGGAGGCGGCTCTGCGCGCCGACGTCTACGCCCATCTGCAACGGCTGCCGACCAGCTTCCACGACCGCTGGCAGTCCGGCCAGTTGCTCTCCCGGATCACCAGCGACCTGTCGGTGATCCGCAGGTTCCTCTCCTTCGGCGTGTTCTTCCTGGTGCTCAACCTGACCACGTACGTGGTCGTGGTGGTGCTGCTGATCAACCTGCACCCGGCGCTCGGGGTGCTGGTCGCGGCCAGCGCGGTGCCGCTGCTGCTGATCAGTCGCCGGTTCGGGCGGCACTACCACGCCGCGTCCCGCCGGATGCAGGATCAGCAGGGCGACGTGGCGACGCTTGTCGAGGAGACCGCGCAGGGTCTGCGCACCATGAAGGCGTACGGGCGGGGGCCCGAACTGGCCGCTCGCTTCGCCGGTGCGGCCCGGCGGCTGCACGACACCGGCGTCGGCAAGGGACGGTTGCTGGCCAACACCTCGGCGCTGCTCGACCTGGTGCCCAACGTGACCCTGGGCGTGGTGCTCGCGGCGGGGGCGGCCGCCGCCGCGCAGGGCGCGCTCACCATCGGTGAGCTGGTCGCGTTCGTCAGTCTGCAACTGATGCTCATCTGGCCGGTGCAGTCGCTGGGTTGGATCATCGCCAACGGTCAGGAGGCAGCCACCGCCGCCGACCGGATCCAGGAGGTGCTGGACACCCCACCGGAGATCGTGGACTCGCCCGGCGCGGTCGCGTTACCCCGCGACGCGGTTCGCGGTCGGCTGCGCTTCGAGCGGGTCGCGTTCAGCTACCCGGGCGGCGCCTCGCCGGTGCTGCGCGAGATCGAACTGACCATCGAGCCGGGCGAGACGCTGGCCCTGGTCGGCGCCACCGGCAGCGGCAAGAGCACGCTGCTATCCCTGGTGCCCCGGCTGCACGAGGTGACCGCCGGCCGGATCACCGTGGACGGGCACGACCTGCGCGAGCTGCGGCTGGCCTCGCTGCGCCGGCTGGTCGGGGTGGCGTTCGAGGAGCCCACGCTCTTCTCCATGTCGGTCCGGGAGAACCTGACCCTGGGTCGCCCGGACGCCGGTGACGACGAGATCCGCGCGGCCCTCGCGCTGGCCCAGGCCGAGTTCGCGTACGACCTGCCCTGGGGGTTGGCCACCCGGGTGGGCGAGCAGGGGTTGTCGCTCTCCGGTGGGCAACGGCAACGGCTCGCGTTGGCGCGGGCCGTGCTCGGCCGACCGGCGGTGCTGGTGCTGGACGACCCGCTCTCCGCTCTCGACGTGCACACCGAGGCCCTGGTCGAAGTGGCGCTGCGCCGGGTCCTGCGCGACAGCACCGCGCTGCTGGTGGTGCACCGGCCGTCGACGATCGCGCTGGCCGACCGGGTCGCCCTGCTGGAGGACGGGCGGATCACTGCGACCGGTCGGCACTCCGACCTGCTCGCCACCGTCCCGGCGTACCGGGCGCTGCTCGCCGCCGAGCCGCCCGCCGGGCATCCGCCACCGGCCGGGGCCAGCGGGCCCAGCCCGTCCCCTTCGGACGGGTGGGGGCTGGTGCGCTCGTGAACGTGCCGAAGCAGGCCGACCCACCTCCCGAGGAGGAGCCCGAGCTCACCCGCTGGCGCGGAACCGCCACCGACCCGGAGGCCGACCGCAGTCGAGCCGAGGACACCAGCCCCGAGGCGGTGGCCAGGCTGCGCCGGCTCAGCCGCACCCTGCTGGGCGACCTGCTCAGCCCGCACCGGAGGCGACTCGCCACGGCGGTCACCCTGTTGCTGGCCCAGAACGGCGCCGCGATGGCCGGCCCGTACCTGGTCATGATCGGCATCGACCGGGCCATCCCGCCGTTGCGCGCCGGCGACCCCGGCCCGCTGATCACCGTCGCCGGGGCGTTCGCGGTGGCCGCGGTGACCGAGTACGCGGCCCGCCGCGGTTTCCTCACCCTCTCCGCCCGGATCGGCCAGGCCGTCCTGCTCGACCTGCGGCAGCGGGTGTTCGGGCACTTCCTGCGGCTGTCGGTGGGCTTCCACGAGCGGTACACGTCCGGCCGGATGGTCTCCCGGCTCACCAGCGACCTGGACTCGATCGCCGAGCTGGTCGACGGCGGAATCGACAGCCTGGTGCTGGCCGGGCTCTCGATCCTGTCGGTGGCCGCCATCCTGCTCTGGCTGGACCTGCCGCTGGCCGCCGTGACGCTGTTCGCCTTCCCGTTCCTGTTCTGCCTCTCCCGCTGGTTCGCCCGGTCGTCGGCCAGCGCGTACCGACGGACCCGGGACGCGGTCGCGCTGGTCATCGTGCACTTCGTGGAGTCGATGCGGGGCATCCGGGCGGTGCAGGCGTTCCGCCGGGAGCCCCGCAACCAACGGATCTTCGTGGCGCTCGGCGACGACTACCGACGAAGCAGCCTGCACGCGTTCCGGCTGATCGCCACGTACTCGCCCGCGATCAAGCTGATCGGCAACGTCACAGTGGCGGTGGTGCTCTGCTACGGCGGTTGGCGGGTGCTCGGCGGGCAGACCGAGGTCGGCGTGCTCGCCGCGTTCCTGCTCTACCTGCGCCGCTTCTTCGAGCCGATGCAGGAGCTGAGCCAGTTCTACAACTCGTTGCAGTCGGCCACCGCCGCACTGGAGAAGCTGGCCGGTGTGCTCGACGAACGACCGGCCGTCGCCGAACCGGCCCGGCCCACGCCACTGCCGACCGGGCCCGGCCGCGGCGAGTTGATCTTCCGGGCGGTCAGCTTCGGCTACCGGGTCGACACCCCGATCCTCCGCGGGCTGGAGTTGACAGTGCCGGCCGGGCAGACCGTGGCGCTGATCGGGCCCACCGGGGCGGGCAAGTCGACGATCGCCAAACTGGTCGCCCGGTTCCACGACCCCGACACCGGCACAGTCCGCTTGGACGGGGTCGACCTGCGCGACGTACGCGACGCCGACCTTCGCCGCGCCGTGGTGCTGGTGACACAGGAGAACCACCTGTTCAGCGGGACCGTCGCGGAGAACATCCGGTTCGGTTGCCCGGGGGCCGACGACGTCGCCGTCCAGGCCGCCGCGCGGGCGATCGGCGCGCACGACTTCATCGCCGCACTACCCGAGGGGTACGCCACCCAGGTGCACCGACGCGGCGGCCGGCTCTCCGCCGGGCAGCGGCAGCTTGTCGCGTTCGCCCGCGCGTTCCTGGCCGACCCGACGGTGCTCATCCTGGACGAGGCGACGTCGTCGCTGGACGTGCCGACGGAGCGTCTGGTGCAGCGGGCACTCGGCACCATCCTGCGCGACCGCACCGCACTGGTGATCGCCCATCGACTCTCCACGGTGGAGACCGCCGACCGGGTGCTCGTCCTCGACGGCGGAACTGTCGTCGAGGACGGTCCACCCGCCGTGCTGGCCCAGGCCGACGGCCGGTACGCCGCCCTGCATCGGCAGTGGCGGGATTCACTGGTCTAGCCCGGCCGCCCCGGTCGTGGCGGTTGCCCGTCGGCCGGTGTGTTCGGCCGCAACTACGTCGCCCCGCACCCGGGAGGTGCCTACGATCGCAGGATGACCGATACGGCGAGGACGGCCCGCGCCGGCGTTCCCGAGCGTCCGACCCTGGACGGGCTCGAGGAGAGCTGGGCACGCCGCTGGCAGGAGGAAGGCACGTACGCGTTCGACCGCTCGAAGCAGCGAAGCGACGTGTTCTCGATCGACACCCCGCCGCCGACCGTATCGGGCGAGCTGCACATGGGGCACGTGTTCTCGTACACGCACACCGACACCACCGCCCGGTACCAGCGGATGCGCGGCAAGGCCGTCTTCTACCCGATGGGCTGGGACGACAACGGCCTGCCCACCGAGCGTCGGGCGCAGAACGTGTACGGGGTGCGCTGCGATCCAGCGCTGGCGTACGACCCGGTGTGGCGGCCACCGGCGGCTCCGGTGGACGACGCGGCCCGCCGCAACCCCACCCCGATCTCCCGGCGCAACTTCATCGAGCTGTGCGAACGGCTGACGGTCACCGACGAGCAGGCCTTCGAGGCGCTGTGGCGGCGGTTGGGGCTTTCGGTGGACTGGTCCCTGACGTACACGACGATCGGCAGGATCGCCCGGACCACCAGCCAACGGGCGTTCGTCCGCAACCTGCGCCGCGGTGAGGCGTACCAGTCGGAGGCGCCGACGCTCTGGGACGTCGGCTTCGCCACCGCTGTCGCCCAGGCGGAGTTGGAGGACCGGGAGCGCCCCGGCGCCTACCACCGGCTGCGGTTCAACGCGTCCGACGGGCGTGAGGTGCTCATCGACACCACCCGGCCCGAGCTGCTGCCGGCCTGTGTGGCACTGGTCTGCCACCCCGACGACAAGCGGTACACCGACCTGGTGGGCGGCACGGTGCGCAGCCCGCTGTTCGACGTCGAGGTGCCGGTGTACGCCCATCCACTCGCCGATCCGGCAAAGGGCACCGGCGTCGCGATGGTCTGCACGTTCGGTGACCTGACCGACGTGACGTGGTGGCGGGAGCTGGGTTTGGACACCCGGGTGGTGGTCGGCCGGGACGGTCGGCTGCTCCGCGAGCCGCCGCACGGGGTGCCGGCACAGCCGTACGCGGCGCTGGCCGGGCAGACCGTCAACGGCGCCCGCCGGGAGATCGTCGGGATGCTGGCCGACGCCGGTGACCTGATCGGCGAGCCGCGCCCGATCACCCACCCGGTCAAGTTCTACGAACGCGGCGACCGGCCACTGGAGATCGTCTCGACGCGACAGTGGTATCTGCGCAACGGCGGCCGGGACGAGGCGCTGCGGGCCACGCTGCTGGCCCGGGGCGAGCAGTTGCACTGGGTGCCGGCGCACATGAAACACCGCTACGACAATTGGGTGGGCGGCCTGAACGGGGACTGGCTGGTCAGTCGCCAACGCTTCTTCGGGGTGCCGGTGCCGGTGTGGTACCGGCTCGACGACACTGGCGAGCCGGACTGGTCCCACCCTCTCACGCCGGACGAGTCCGCGCTGCCGGTCGATCCATCCAGCGATCCGGCGCCCGGTTACGACGAGTCGCAGCGCGGCCAGCCGGGCGGCTTCGTCGGCGACCCGGACGTGCTGGACACCTGGGCCACGTCCTCGGTGACCCCGCAGATCGTCGGTGGCTGGGAGACCGACCCGGACCTGTTCGCCAGGGTCTTCCCGATGGACCTCCGCCCGCAGGGCCAGGAGATCATCCGGACCTGGCTCTTCGACAGCGTGATCCGTTCGCACTTCGAGCACGGGGTGCTGCCCTGGCGGGACACCGTGCTCTCCGGCTGGATCCTCGATCCCGACCACAAGAAGATGGCCAAGTCCAAGGGGAACGTGGTCACCCCGCTGGCCCTGTTGGAACAGCACGGCTCGGACGCGGTGCGCTACTGGGCCGCCAGCGGCAAGCCCGGCATGGACCTGGCCTTCGACCCGGCGCAGATCAAGGTCGGCCGGCGACTGGCCACCAAGCTGCTCAACGCGTCCAAGTTCGCGCTCGGGCTGGGCGCGGCGGACGCCCTGCGCGCCCTGGCCACCACCCCACTGGACCGGGCCATGCTCGCCGAGCTGGCCACCGTGGTCACCGCCGCGAGCACCGCCTTCGACTCGTACGACCACACGGCGGCCTTGCAGGTCACCGAGGCGTTCTTCTGGCGGTTCTGCGACGACTACATCGAGCTGGTCAAGGAGCGTGCCTACGGCACCGGCCCGGCGGCCGACTCCGCACGGGCGGCGCTGGCGTCGGCGCTGTCGGTGCAGCTGCGGTTGTTCGCCCCGGTGCTGCCGTACGTGACCGAGGAGGTCTGGTCGTGGTGGCGGTACGGCTCGGTGCACCAGGCGCCGTGGCCCACCACCTACGAGGTGGCCCGGACGATCGAGGGGTCGGGTGAGCCGGCGCTGCTGCGGCTCGCCGGTGACGCGTTGAGCCAGGTGCGACGGGCCAAGTCGGAGCGGAAGCTGTCGATGAAGGCTGAGGTGCCGTTGGCGGAGGCGCTCGGCCCGGCGGCGCTGCTGGAGCAGCTCACGCTGGTCGCCGACGACCTACGGGCGGCGGGCCGGATCGCCAAACTCGACCTGCTTCCGGACCGCACCCCGCAGCTGGTCATCGCCTGCGCCTTCTGACAGGTGTCCGCCGCCGCCCCCTCGGGCGGCGGCGGGCCGGCGGGTCACCAACCGCGCAGGAAACGCAGCCCGAGGAGGAACGCGATCACGGAGGGCCCCACCAGCAGGGTGATCGCCTGGAGGCGGTACGGCATCCGGTGCCGGGTCAGCTCGCCCGCGTTGCCCAGCACGATGGCGCCGGCCAGCATCAGGAACGCCCCCCACCAGCCGGTCTCCAGGTGGATCAGATCCACCCGGATCAGTTGCAGGGTCAGGCCGAGCAGCGCTCCGGTCAGCGCGAGTAGAGCCACCGCCCGGTGCAGGCCGCGGGCCAGCGGGTGCGCCGCGCGCCAGCCGTAGGTGCCGGCGACCGCCAGGCAGGGCAGCACCACCAGGAGCGGCCAGCCTCGCCCCATCACGCCGAACATCAGCAGCGCGCCGACCGCGAAGACGATCGTGCCGACGCAGGCGAGCATGTACCCGGCGAAGGCCCGACCGCCGCCGCGGGCCAGCAACGGCCCGCCGCTGGCCGCGATCAACGCGGCCGGGATCAGGATGAACACCGCCCACCAGTGGAACTGGCCGCTGCCCTGCGCCGCCGTGGCGACAGTGGCGCAGGCCAGCCCGGCGACGGCCAGGCTGGTCAGCCACGGCCGGCTGCTCCGGGAGTATGGCTCAGCCAACGACGTCTGCTCCGCTTCGACGCTCACGCCCACCAGCCTGGCCCGATGTGGCCCGACCGGTCCATCCGGCCAGCCCTACCGCCAGGCGGGGGCTGGCCGGAACAGCGCCCAGGGCGTGTGTCGAAGCCTCGGTCGAGCCGAGGCGGAGTCCAGGCGGCGGTCCGGCAAGGCGGAGATCGGCCCGGATACCGGTGTTGTATCCGGGCCGATCTCCAACACGGCCGGTCGTCGCCTGGGCCCGCCGCAGGCCGGCCAGGGGCTTTGACGCACGCCCTAACACCGTTGTCAGCTCGTCTCGCCAGCCACGCTGAACGAGCGCAGGCGATCGATGGCCAGCACTGTGAAGCCGACGCTGACCAGCGCGGTCATCACCGACGCCACCGGCACCGACACGCTCGTCTCCAGCAGCCCGGTGGGGGCGATCCGGTCGGCGAGGGCGATCACGTACTGCTGGATGGAGAGCACCTTGGTGCCGCTGACGAAGTTGCCCAGCAGCCCCTCCCAGATCAGCACGTAGACCAGGCCGAGCAGCACCGGCCGCCTGGTGACCAGGCTGAGCGCGAGGAACAACGCCGAGTACGCCAGCGCGCCGAGCGCCGCCGCGACCGCAAGCCCCAGACCGAGGCGTACCGAATCGGCGAGCACGCCCGCGACGTAGAGCGGCACGGCCGCGGTGACCGCGGTGACCCCGGTGGCCACCGCGAGCTTCGGCAGCACGATCTGCCAACGCGGCAGCGGCTTGGTCAGAATGTGCACCACGGTGCCGTCGTCGATCTCGGCGCCCAGCACACCCGTGCCGATGATCAGCGCAACCACCGGCAGCACCACGGCCAGCCCGAGGCCGACCAGCACCGGCGGCCCCCACTGGCCCGGGTCCACCCCCAGCGACCGGCAGAGCACTGCCAGCCCGAGCAGCACCAACGGCAGCGGTAGCAGCAGCAGGAACCGACGTCGACCGAACAACCCTCGTGCGGTGATCCAGGTAACTGTCGACATGGTCTCAGGCCTCCACCAGGTAGGAGAAGACGCTCTCCAGGGACTCGTCGGACGGCACCAGCTGGCGCACCCGGATGCCTTTGCTCAGTGCGATCCGGGGTAGCGCCCGGGTGAAGGCGCCGTAGTCACCGGCCCGCACGGTCAGGCCGGTGGGGTCCAGCTCGACCCCACTCACCGACGCCTCGGCGATCAGCGCGACGGCCAGCGCCCGGTCGTCGGTGGAACGCACCGCGAAGACGTGCGGGCGGTTGGTCATCAACCGGCGGATGGTCCGGAAGTCGCCGGAGGCGGCCAACCGGCCGGCCACCATCACCTGCACCGTGCCGGAGACCTGCTCGACCTCCTCCAGGATGTGCGAGCTGAACAGGATCGTCCGGCCGGCGTCACCCAGGGTGTGCAGCAGCTGCATCATGTGCAGCCGCTGGCGCGGGTCCATTCCGTTGAACGGCTCGTCGAGCAACAGCACCTGCGGGTCGTGCACCAATGCGGCGGCAACCCGGGCCCGCTGCCGCATGCCCTTGGAGTACGTGCCGATCCGGCGGTCCTGCGCCGACTCCAGCTCGACCAGATCGATCGCCCGTCGCGCCGCAGCCGCAGGATCGGGCAGCCGGTGCAGCTTCGCGCTGGCCAGCACGAACTCGTACGCGGTGAGGAAACCCTGCACCGCCTCCCGTTCGCTGACCAGCCCCAGCCGCCGGTAGACGTCGGGGTTGCGCCAGGTCGGCTGGTCGTCGAGGGTGACAGTGCCACGTGACGGGGCGAGGAAGCCGGCCATCATGTGCAGCAGCGTGGTCTTGCCGGCGCCGTTCGGGCCGAGCAGACCCGTCACGCCCGCGCCGAGGACCATGCTGATGTCGTTGACCGCGACCACGTTGCCGTACCACCGGGACACCCCGGTCAGGCTCAGCGTGCTCATCAGGAGGCGACCTTCCGGTAGCGGGCCAGCAGGAGGGCTGTCGCGCCGGCGACCAGCAGCACCGCGGCCAGGGCGTAGACCGGGCCGAACCCGCCGATCATCATCTCGCCCGGATCGCCCTCGACCAGCAGGTCACCCAGCGACCAGATGCCCACCCCCTGCACCAGCGTGGAGGGCGAGGCGAGCCCGGCCAGTTCGTTGGCGGCGCGCGACGGCAGGATGCTCAGCACCCCGACGATCGGGGTGGTCATCAGGAAGACCGCCACCACCCCACCGGCGGCGAAGGCGCGCTTGCCGGTCAGCGAGGCGACCAGCAGCCCGACCGAGGCGAAGACCACGGCCCACAGCCCGGCGTAGAGCAGCCCGGGCAGCAGGTCGAGCAGCTCGTTCCACACCCCGCGCATGCCCTGCTTGGTGGTGAACGCGGCACCCAGGAACATCAGCAGCTGGGGGCCGCCGAGCAGCAGCCAGAGCGCGGTGACCAGCGCCAGCAGCTTGGCCAGCGCGTAGTCGGTGCGCGGCAGCGGCCGGGAGAAGTACAGCGGCAGCACACCGCTGCGCAGGTCCCGAGAGACCAGCTCCGGAGCGACGACCGCGACGAAGAAGATGACCAGCCAGCTCATCGCGTCGGCGAACTGGGCGTACGTGGCGACCGGCTCACCGATCTGGCTGCGTACCGCGGCCAGGGCCACCGCGACCAGGGTGACGATGCCGACCACCAGCCACGGGAAGATCTTGGCCTTGGCGCTGCGCCCGAACCCGAATGCGGTGCGCAGACCGTGCAGGTAGAGCGCGCCGAAGACCTGCCGACGGCCCAACCTCGGGCCCTCGTAGCGCTGGTAGCCGATGTCGTGGATGACGCCGGTCGGCGCGGGGCGCACGGCGGCGGTGGACGGCTCAGGCATGAGTGAGCTCCCTCGTGGCGAAGAGTTCGGCCACCCGGTGCCGGCGCTGGTCCAGTCGGTGCAGTGGCAGGTCCAGTTCGGCGACCGCACCGAGGATCAGGTCGTAGGTGCCGTCGTCGGCGAGCGGCACGAGCAGCAGTCGCCCGTCCCGGGCGACTGGCAGCTTCAGCTCGGCGAGTCGGGCGGCGAGCTCCTCGGTGCCCTCGCTGACCTCCACGGCGAGCACGTCGGTGGCCGTGGTCATCGCGGAGATGTTGTCGGCGCGCAGCAACCGGCCGCCGTCGATGGCGATCAGCGTGTCGCAGATCCGCTCGACCTCGCCGAGCAGGTGCGAGCAGACCAGCACGGAGATGCCGAACTCGGTGCCGATCCGGTGCACCAGGGCCAGCATGGCGTCACGGCCGGCCGGGTCCAGGCCGTTGGTCGGCTCGTCCAGCAACAGCAGGTCGGGGTCGTGCACCAGCGCCTGGGCCAGCTTGACGCGCTGCTTCATGCCGGTCGAGTAGCCACCGACCGGGCGGTAGCGCTCCTCGTAGAGCCCCACGTGCCGCAGCGCCTCCGAGGCCCGCTCACGAGCCGCGGTGCGGGGCAGACCGCTCATCCGGCCGAGGTGGGTGACCAGCTCGGCGGCGGACAGGTCAGGTGGGAGGCAGTCGTGCTCCGGCATGTAGCCGACCCGGTTGCGGACAGCCGCCGGGTCTGCGGTCGGGTCGATGCCGAGCACCGAGACCTGACCGCTGGTTGGTGCGATCAGGCCGAGCAGAATCTTGATCAAGGTGGATTTGCCGGCGCCGTTCGCGCCCACCAAGCCGATGATCCCGGGCTCGACGGCGACGGTGAGGTCGGCGAGTGCGGTGACCCGACCTCCGTACGTCTTGGTGAGCGACTGGGTCGCGATCAGTGTCACGCGCCCAGCGTAGGGAGTCGATGCCCACCAGGAACACCGGCACGCCCCGGGCGCTCCCCTGATTCCTTGCCCCGGCGGACCCCTAAGGTCCTAGCGGAGGCGGCTGCGACGTTTCCGCCGGTCCCGCATTCGCCCCGACCCCGCCTGAAGAAAGAGACATCCGGGGTGACACCATTCACCTCCCGTTCACCAGGCATCGACCCGCCCGGTGATCGACCTATGACGCGGGAGGGATCCTGATGGCCGAGGTGGGCGTCCCCAAGGTGAGCGTCGTGGTGCCGGCGTACAACTGCGGCCCGCACATCGAGAAGCTCGCCGCCTCGTTGCTGCGCCAGTCACTGCCCGCGGACGAGTTCGAAGCGATCTTCGTCGACGACGGCTCGACCGACGACACGGCCGAGCGACTGGATCGGCTGGCCGCTGAGCACCCGCACATCAGGGTGCTGCACATCGAGAACTCCGGCTGGCCGTCGCGTCCGCGCAACCTCGGCGTCGAGCACGCCCGGGGCGAGTACGTCTTCTTCGCCGACGACGACGACTGGTTCGCCGACGAGGCGCTGGAGCGGCTGCACGCGTGCGCGAAGGCGAACGACGCGGACATCGTGGTCGGGAAGATGGCCGGGTACGGGCGTCCCGTGCCACGGGAGCTGTTCCGGAAGAACCGCTTCGACGCCACTCTTGGCAACTCCCCGCTGATCGACAGCCTGACCTGCCACAAGCTGTTCCGGCGGTCGTTCCTCAACGAGCACGGTCTGCGGTTCCCGGAGGGCGGCAAGCGCCGGCTGGAGGACCACTCGCTTGTCGTCCGGGCCTACTTCCTGTCCCGGCGCACCTCGGTGCTGTCCGACTACACCTGCTACCACCACGTCCAGCGGGGCGACGCGCGTAACGTCACAGCGGGCCGGCTGGACCCGTCGAGCTACTTCGCCAGCGTGCGGGAGGCGCTGGACGTCGTGGACGCCAACACCGAGCCGGGTGCGCTGCGGGACCGGCTGCACCGGCGCTGGCTGCGCAACGAGATGCTCAGCCGACTGCGCGGCAAGCGGCTGCTGGACGCCCCCGAGGCGTGGCTGGACCAGGTCGCGCTGGAGGTCCAGAAGATCATCCAGGACCGATTCGCCCCTGGCGTCGCGGGCGGGCTGCCGCCCCTGCTCCGCGCCGTGGCGTACCTGGCGGAGCGGGGCCGCGTCGCGGACCTGCGCAGGCTTGCCTCCTGGGAGGCGGGCATCGCCGCACACGGCACGATCGACGAACTCCGGCAGGCCGACCACGCCGTCACGGTGACCGTCGCCGCCGAACTGCGCTCCGCGGACCAGCCGGTCGGCTTCCAGGCCGACGACGGCCGCGACGTGCTGATGCTCCCGATGGAGGAGATCGCCCCCGAGGTGCTCGACGCCACCGCGCAGGTGCGCAAGGCCCGCCTGGACCTGGTGGCCCGCCACCGGGAGACCGGCGCCGAGATCTTCCTTCCGAACACCTTCCAGACCGAGCGGATCACCGGTACGACCGGAGCGGACACCGTCCACCTGGTGCACCGGGCCACCGCCACGATCGATTTCGCCGCCCTCAACGGAGGCCGAACCAGGGGCAGCTGGCTGCTCAAGGCCCGGATCACCAACGTGGGCTGGACCGAGGACGCGCGACTGCCGCTGGTGTTCATCTGCCGGGCCGACGGCTCGCGACCCCGGATCCGGGACGAGCGGAAGGTGTGGAACCGGCTGCGGTCGGCGGTAGGCCGGCGGATCAAGCGCTGATCCGCCCGCCGGGGTCCGGGAGTGGCGCCCTCGACCGATCGGCGGTCGGCTGCGAAACTGTGTGCCGGTCAGCGAGTGGGGGGTGTGGATGAGCAACGGCTGGGTGCTGCCCGACGAGGTGCTACGGGACGCACCGGCGTACACGCCACGTCCCGGTGAGCTCGCGGATCTGGAGCTGCTGCTGACCGGCGCGTACGCCCCTCTGACCGGCTTCATGACCCGCGCCGACCTGGTCTCGGTCAGCCGACGCGCCCGGCTGGCCGACGGCACACCGTGGCAGGTAGCGGTCGTTCTCCAGGTGCCGGCCGCACTGGCGCAGAGCTTCGATCCGCGCGACCCGGCCCGCCGGGCGCTCGTGCTGACCGACGGGGAGGGCGCGCCGGCGGCCGCCCTGGACGTGGCCGACGTCTGGCCGGTGCGCGAGGGCGTGGCCGGGGTGGGCGGCCAGGTCCGGCGACTGGGCGACGGTGGGCACGGTCCGTTCCAGCGACTGCGTCGCAACCCGGAGGAGGTCCGCGCGCTGCTGCCCCCGGGCCGGGTGCTCGGGGTGATCGCCGATCGGCCCCTGCATCGGCCGCAGCTCGCCCAGATCGCCCATGCCGCCCGCACCCTTGCCGCTCATCTACTCGTGATGATCCCGGTCGGTGAGGGCGGCGTCGACGGGCTCCCACCGGAGGCGCTGGTCCGTACGATCTTCGCCGCGCGGGACCGGATGCCGCCCGCCACCCTGGTCGCGGTGCCGCTGTCGCACCGACGCGAGGAGATCAGTGACGCGTTGCTGCGCGCCCGGGTCTCCGCCGCGTACGGGGTCACCCACCTGCTCTCCACCGGGGACATGCTTTCCGGCGCCGGGCTGCGGGTGCTGGTGCCGCGCGAACTGGCGTACGACAACCGGGACGGGCAGTGGCGTTGGCGGGAGGACATCCCACCGCGCAACCGTCGGCTCGCGCTGACCCAGCCGGAGATCGACGACCTGCTCGACCGGGGTTTCCCGCTACCGGAGTGGCACACTCCGCCCGCTGTGGCGCGGGAGTTGGCCCGGGCCCGGCCGCCGCGTCGGCAGCGAGGGCTGGTGGTCTTCCTGACCGGTCTCTCCGGCTCCGGCAAGTCGACAATCGCCCGAGGGCTGGCGGACGCGTTACGGGAGAGCGGCGACCGCACACTCACCCTGCTCGACGGGGACGTGGTGCGCCGGGAGCTCTCCGCCGGGCTGGGCTTCAGCAAGGCCGATCGCGATCTCAACGTGCGGCGGATCGGCTGGGTGGCCGCCGAGATCGCCCGGCACCGTGGGGTGGGCATCTGCTGCCCGATCGCCCCGTACGCGGCGGCTCGCGCCACCGCCCGGGAGATGGCCCTCGCCGCCGGGGCGGGTTTCGTGCTTGTGCACGTGGCCACCCCGCTGGAGGTGTGCGAGCAACGGGACCGCAAGGGCCTGTACGCGCGAGCGCGGGCCGGCCTGCTCACCGGGATGACCGGCATCGACGATCCGTACGAGGAGCCGACCGACGCCGATCTGGTGCTCGACACCACCGACCTGAGCGTGGCGGACGCGGTCCAGGCCGTGCTGCACCATCTGACCGAGACCGGCTGGGTGGAGCTGACGATCGCGTCGGCCTGAGGCGTCGCCGTACCCGTTCCTTCCACAGCTGACCGGCACGCGCTAGTGTTCATCTTTGTTGGAACACGTTTGACTGCGTGAGATACGTGGACGCTCGGGGAGGCACGGCTGATGCTCGCTCAACAGCGGCAGGCCGCCATCCTGGAGCGGGTCCGCTCGACCGGCGGCGTCCGGGTCAGCGACCTGGCAGGCGAGTTCGGCGTCTCCGACATGACCATCCGGCGTGACCTGGACGCGCTGCACGAGCGCGGCCTGCTGGCCAAGGTGCACGGCGGCGCCACCACAACCGGGCCGAGCTCGACCGACGAGCCGGGTTTCCGCGCCAAGTCGGTCCGCCAACTGCCGGAGAAGGCGGCCATCGCCGACCGGGCCGCTCAGCTGGTCCGGCCAGGAGCGGCGGTCGCGCTCTCCGCCGGCACCACCACGGCCGAGCTGGCCCGCAGGCTGGTGAACGTGCCCGAGCTGACCGTCGTGACCAACTCGCTGCCGGTGGCCGAGATCATGCACGCCGGGGGCCGCCCGGACCAGACGGTGGTGCTCACCGGGGGCGTACGCACACCGTCGGACGCGCTTGTCGGTCCGCTCGCGGTCGGGGCGGTCCGGGCACTGCACCTGGATCTGCTCTTCCTGGGCGTCCACGGCATCACCGAGCGGGCCGGCTTCACCACCCCGAACCTCATGGAGGCGGAGACCGATCGGGCGCTCGTGGCCGCGGCGGACCAACTGGTGGTGCTCGCCGACCACACCAAGTGGGGCAGTGTGGGCATCTCCTCGATCGTCGAGTTGGCGGCGGCCCACGTACTGGTCAGCGACGACCGGTTGCCTCCATCCGCACGACGGGTACTCGGCGAACACGTGGGCGAACTGATCATGGTGAAGGCGACAAGGGGCGGGCCGCGTGACGCGCACGCCGACAACTGAGGGGACAGCGCCGTGAAGCGCACCGCGATCGACCTGGCCGACGGCCGGGAGCTGATCTACTTCGACGAGCGCGACGACGCGGTCCGCGACCAGCCGGACCGCCGGGACCTGCCGCCGCCTCCCCCCGCGTCGCAGCTGCGCTACGACCCGCTGACCGACGAGTGGGTGGCGGTCGCCGTGCACCGGCAGACCCGCATGTTCCTCCCGCCGGCGAACGAGTGCCCCCTCGACCCGTCGGTGGGCGACCGGCTGACCGAGATCCCCGCCCCCGACTACGACGTGGTGGTCTTCGAGAACCGGTTCCCGTCGCTGAGCGGTCGGGTGGCCGAGGAGCCCGGGGAGATCACCCCGTTCACACCGGTCCGGCCGGGCCTCGGCCGGTGCGAGGTGGTCTGCTTCACCTCCGACCACAACTCCTCCTTCGCCAGCCTGCCCCCGCGCCGGGTCCGCACCGTGCTGGACGCGCTCGCCGACCGCACCGAGGTGCTCGGCGCGCTGCCCGGCGTCGAGCAGGTCTTCTGCTTCGAGAACCGGGGCGTCGAAATCGGTGTCACGCTGCACCACCCGCACGGGCAGATCTACGCGTACCCTTTCGTGACGCCGCGCACCCGCGCGCTGCTGGCCGCGGCACGCCGGCACGCCGAGCGGACCGGTGGGGGCAACCTGTACGCGGACGTGCTGGCCGCCGAGCGCGCCACCGGTGACCGGGTGGTCGCCGAGAACGAACACTGGACGGCGTTCGTCCCGGCGGCCGCGCGCTGGCCGTTCGAGGTGCACGTCGCGCCGCACCGCGTGGTGCCGGATATCCCGGCGCTCAGCGACAGCGAGCGGG
This sequence comes from Micromonospora ureilytica, assembly GCF_015751765.1. NCBI lineage: Bacteria > Bacillati > Actinomycetota > Actinomycetes > Micromonosporales > Micromonosporaceae > Micromonospora > Micromonospora ureilytica. Next base: position 6,494,758 of record NZ_JADOTX010000001.1, on the reverse strand, counting down.
ACGCCTTCGGGCCGCTCTACCTGGATCTGCTGCGCCGCTTCGACGGCCTGTTCGACATGCCGATGCCATACATCTCGGCCTGGCACCAGGCGCCGGTGCGGATCGACCGCGAGCTGGGCCACCTGCACCTACAGCTGTTCAGCATCCGGCGGGCCACGGACAAGCTGAAGTACCTGGCGGGCTCCGAGTCCGGGATGGGCGTCTTCATCAACGACATCGCCCCGGAACGCGCCGCCGACCTGCTGCGCGCCGCCTGAACGCTCCCGGCCAGGCAACAATTGCACGCCGACGGGCTCGCGGACGTGCGGGCTCGCGGGGCGTTCGGCACGGCCGTGAGCGCGGCCCGACCTCCCACCCCACACGGCAGGAAGCGTGATGTCTGTGAGTCATCGTGATGACTCACAGACATCACTCTCTCTGGAGTGCCCGCCGGCCGGCACCGTCGACGGCATCAGCCCTGCTGTGCGCGCGGCCTGGGCTTGGCGGGAAACAGGGCGCGGGGGGCCCGGGACAGGGCCCCCCGCAGGGAAGGGACGGCTGGCTGTGCACGGCACAGCCGAGAAGGCTGGCTGATCGGCGCACGGGTGCCGCGGGTCGACCGAGGTCAACCTTCCTGGACTCGACTGGCATCTCGTCCATCCTGGTCAACGAGGCGCGCCGGCCGCAGTGACGCCGACCGGCGCGGCGGCGCCGGACACGCCGAAGCCCGCCGGCAGAGGTGCCGACGGGCTCCGATGACGCGGTACGCCTGGATCAGGCGGCGATCTTGCGGGCCAGGTTCTCGTCGAGCGCGTTCATGAACTCGTCGGTGGTCAGCCACGGGGCGTCCCGCGAGATGAGCAGCGAGAGGTCCTTGGTCATCTGACCGCCCTCGACGGTGTCGACGATGACCTGCTCCAGGGTGTTGGCGAACTCGGTGACCGTCGGCGTGCCGTCCAGCTTGCCCCGGTGGGCCAGGCCCCGGGTCCAGGCGTAGATCGACGCGATCGGGTTGGTCGAGGTCTTCTCACCCTTCTGGTACTGCCGGTAGTGCCGGGTGACAGTGCCGTGCGCGGCCTCGGCCTCGACGGTCCGGCCGTCCGGGGAGAGCAGGACGGAGGTCATCAGACCCAGCGAGCCGAAGCCCTGCGCGACGGTGTCGGACTGCACGTCACCGTCGTAGTTCTTGCAGGCCCAGACGTAGCCGCCCTCCCACTTGAGCGCGGCGGCGACCATGTCGTCGATGAGCCGGTGCTCGTAGGTGATGCCGGCGGCGTCGAACTCGGCCTTGAACTCGGCCTCGAACACCTCGGCGAAGAGGTCCTTGAACCGGCCGTCGTACGCCTTGAGGATGGTGTTCTTGGTGGACAGGTAGACCGGGTAGTTGCGGTCCAGTCCGTACCGGAACGACGCCCGGGCGAAGTCCCGGATCGACTCGTCGTAGTTGTACATGCCCATGGCGATGCCGCCGCCGGGGAAGTTGGCGACCTCCATCTCCATCGGCGCGCCGCCGTCGGCCGGGGTGTAGGTGATGGTCACCGTGCCCGGGCCGGGGACGACGAAGTCGGTGGCCTTGTACTGGTCACCGTGGGCGTGCCGGCCGATGATGATCGGCTTGGTCCAGCCGGGGACCAGCCGCGGCACGTTGGACATGATGATCGGCTCACGGAAGACGACGCCGCCGAGGATGTTGCGGATGGTGCCGTTGGGCGACCGCCACATCTTCTTCAGGCCGAACTCCTCGACCCGGGCCTCGTCCGGGGTGATGGTCGCGCACTTGACGCCGACGCCGTGCTCCTTGATGGCGTTGGCGGCGTCGATGGTGACCTGGTCGTCGGTCTCGTCGCGGTGCTGGATCGACAGGTCGTAGTAGTGCAGGTCGACGTCGAGGTAGGGCAGGATCAGCTGCTCCCGGATCTGCTTCCAGATGATCCGGGTCATCTCGTCGCCGTCGAGTTCTACGACCGGGTTGTTTACCTTGATCTTCGCCATCGGCCGGCGCTCCTCTCGGGGGACACGTGCTCAAGCAGTACGAGCGTACTGCAATTGGGCCGGCAGCCCCCAGCCGGCCTCGACCGGCCGGCGGAACCGGGCTGCGCGGAACAGGAATGCCCTGGAATCATCGTCCGATGCCACTGAACCGCACCCTCGGGTCTATCACGGTCACCGCACTCACCGATGGTGAGGGTGCCTTCTTCCAGCCCCGCGCGGAGGCGTTTCCGCAGGCCACGGCGGCGCACTGGGCGGAGGCCGACCGGCGCGACCCCGGGTCGGTGACCGCCGACGGGCAGTGGTGGCTGCCGTTCCGCAGCTTCGCGATCCGCGCCGGCGACGGGCCGGTCACACTCGTCGACACCGGAATCGGCCCGACCGACGCACCCGCCGCGAGCTGGGCGCCGGTGCCGGGCCGGATGCCCGCCGAGTTGGCCGCCGCGGGCATCGACCCGGCCGACGTCGACACGGTCGTCCTGACCCACCTGCACAGCGACCACATCGGCTGGGCGGTCACCGGCACGCCGGGGCGGCCGTACTTCCCGAACGCGAGCTACCTGGTGCAACGCGCCGAACTCGACGCGGCGGAGACGCTCAACCCGGGGCTTCCGGCCGGCCTCATCGCGCCCTTGCGCGCCGCCGGCCAGCTCCGGGTGGTCGACGGGGAAACCGCTCTCACCCCAGCGGTACGTCTGTTGCCCACCCCCGGCCACACCCCCGGTCACCAGTCGGTGCTCCTGACCTCGGCCGACGAGCGGATGCTGCTCACCGGCGACCTCCTGGTGCACATGGTGCAACTGGTCGACCCCACACTGGCGTACGCCCACGAGGAAGACCCGGACCAAGCCCGCATCTCCCGCCTGACCACCCTCCGAACCCACTCCCCCACCCTCCTAGCCACCCCCCACCTCTCCACCCCCTTCACCCCCCTTACAGGCGGTTGATCATGGGGTTAACGAGGCTGTTGATCTCCATCACCCCCGCTAACCCCATGATCAACCGTGGGTAGGCGGGTGGGGGTGGGGGTGGGGGCGGGGTGGGGACGGGGAAGGGCGCGCCGGGGGTTGCCGGCGCGCCCTTCGGTGGTGCTGTGGTTCGGGGGACTACATGCTGGAGATGTCGCCCTGCTTGGCGCGGACCGCTTCGGCGGCCGCCAGGAGGCTGGCGCGCTCGTCGGCGTCCAGGTCGGTCTCGACGACCCGCTTGACACCCTCGGCGCCGATCTCGGCCTCGACACCCAGGTAGACGCCGGAGATGCCGTACTCGCCGTCGACCCAGGCGCAGACCGGCATGACGTCGCCGGAGTCCTCCGCGACAGCCTTCGCCATCCGGGCCGCGGCGGCGGACGGGGCGTAGTAGGCCGAACCGGTCTTGAGCAGCGCGACCACCTCGGCGCCACCGTTGCGGGTCTTGACGACCAACTCCTCGATCTGCTCGGCCGGCATCGCGTCACGCAGCGGCTTGCCGTTGACGGTGCTCTTCGACGGCACCGGGACCATGGTGTCGCCGTGCGAGCCCAGGGTCAGCGTGCGTACCGACGCCACCGGCACGTTCAGCGCCTCGGCGACGAAGTTGCTGAACCGGGCGGTGTCGAGCATGCCGGCCTGGCCGAGCACGCGGTTCTTCGGGAACTGGGTGGCGAGCTGCGCCAGCGCGGTCATCTCGTCCAGCGGGTTGGAGACCACGATGACGACGGCGTTCGGGGCGTACTTGGCGACGTTCTCGGCGACCTGGCGGACGATCTTGGCGTTGGTCTCCAGCAGGTCCATCCGGCTCATGCCGGGCTTGCGCGGCAGACCAGCGGTGATCACGACAACGTCGGAGCCCTCGATCTGCTCGTAGCCCTCACCGTTGGGGCCGGTGGTGACACCGACGACCTTGGTCTCGAAGCCCTCGATGGCCCGGGACTGGTTGAGGTCGAGTGCGAGGCCCGCGGGCTTGCCCTCCACGATGTCGGTGATCACTACGGTGTCGAAGACGTCGTACTCGGCCAGGCGCTGTGCGGTGGTGGAGCCGTAGAAGCCAGCCCCGACGACAGTGACCTTCTTACCCATGGTCGTCCCACTCCCTGATACCAGTCGGTTTTCCGGACCGTATCAGTCATCCTGGCACCGATCGGGCCAGGGGCGGCGGCCGTCGCCGGGATGGGGCGAACGTCACCGCCGTCCTGGTTGGGCGCTACCGATGTGCGGGTCAGCCGCGCTCGGCGCGCTCCACGACGTTGCTGAGCAGCATGGCCCGGGTCATCGGGCCCACGCCGCCGGGCATGGGGACCAGCCCGCCAGCCGTCTCGGCCACCCCGGGGTCGACGTCGCCGGTGTAGCGGCCCTTGCCGTCCGCGCCGATCACGCGGGTGATGCCGACGTCCACCACCACCGCACCGGGGCTGATCATGTCGGCGGTGAGCAGGCCCGGTACGCCGGCCGCGACGATGACGATGTCGGCGGCACGGGTGTGCGAGGCGAGGTCCAGGGTGCCGGTGTGGCAGAGGGTGACGGTGGCGTTCTCGCTGCGCCTGGTGAGCAGCAGGCCGAGCGGCCGGCCGACGGTGTTGCCGCGACCGACCACCGCGACGGTGGCGCCGCGCAGCGCCACGTCGTGCCGGCGGAGCAGCTCGACGATGCCGCGGGGGGTGCACGGCAGCGGGCCGTCGTAGCCGAGCACGAGCCGGCCCAGGTTGACGGGGTGCAGGCCGTCGGCGTCCTTGTCCGGGTCGATCAACTCCAGCACCCGCTGGGTGTCGAGGTGGGCCGGCAGCGGCAACTGGACGATGTAGCCGTGGCACGCCGGGTCGGCGTTCAGCTCGGCCAGTACGTCGTCGACCTGCTGTTGGGTGGCGTCGGCCGGCAGTTCGCGGCGGATCGAGGCGATGCCCACCTCGGCGCAGTCGCGGTGCTTGCCGTTGACGTACGCCTGGCTGCCCGGGTCCGCCCCGACCAGGACCGTGCCGAGCCCGGGGATGATGCCGCGTTCCGCGAGTGCCTTCACGCGAATGCGCAGCTCGTCCTTGATTTCCGCTGCGGTTGCCTTGCCGTCCAGAAGCGTCGCCGTCACGACCAGATCGTCTCACGGCCAGCACCCGTGGTTCAGACGACCTCGGTCGGGCCGTCCGCCGCCAGTGCCCTGTCGCCAGCCACCGGGGCGGCCGGGCCGAGTTGAGCGGACCACCATCGGCGTGACCGTGTGTGACGTGTTGCTAGTCACTCTCGGTCACAATCTGTGGATTCGATCACGGTCGAACCAGACAGACCGGGCCGATGCCACGGACACCGGACCGTCGCCTCAGAAGGTGCCGGCCGAACCCAGGCGCGTCCATACACCTCGTCAACGACCCGAATATCGGCAGGCCACTACCGATAAACCCGGTTCCGCCTAGCAGACTCGCTCGGCCCCGACAAGCTAGGCACCCCCGGACCGTTACCCACTCGCAACCGCGTCGTTGTCGAAGGCCCGTCGCCGACCTACCGTTACCGCTTGTTGCGCAGCGTAACCCAGCGTCGGGCCTGACTGCGCAGCGTGAGGAGATGAGGAGGCTCAATGCGAGTTCGTAGACTCGCCGCCTGGACCGCCCTCCCGCTCGCGGTGACGCTGGGCCTCGCGGCCTGCGGCAGCGGCGGAGACGGCGGATCCAGCGGCAGCGACAGTTCGGCGGTCAGCATCCAGATCGCCGAGCCGAAGCACCTGGTTCCCACAAACACCACCGAGACGTCCGGGTCACAGGTGATCGCCGGCCTGTTCAGCCCGCTCGTCGACTACGACGCCCAGAACAAGCCGTACGAGGTCGCCGCACAGTCGATCACCTCGTCCGACAACAAGGTCTGGACGATCAAGATCAAGGACGGCTTCACCTTCCACAACGGTGAGAAGGTCACGTCCCAGAACTACATCAACGCCTGGAACTACGGCGCGTACGCCCCGAACGGTCAGGACACCAACCCGTTCTTCGAGAAGATCGCTGGTTACGCCGACCTGCAGGGCAAGGCGCCGAAGGCCAAGGAGATGTCCGGCCTGAAGAAGGTCGACGACCTCACCTTCACCGTGACGCTGTCCGAGCCGTACATCGACTTCAAGACGACTCTGGGCTACAACGCGTTCTTCCCGATGCCGGACGCCGCATTCTCGGCTCCGGGCGTGCTCAAGGACTCCTACGAGCAGGCGCCGATCGGGCAGGGCCCCTTCAAGATGAAGGGCACCTGGCAGCACGACAGCAAGATCGACGTCGAGCGCTACGACGCGTACCCGGGCGAGAAGCCCAAGGTCAAGAACATCGAGTTCCGGATCTACCAGCAGCTCACCGCGGCCTACGCGGACGTCCTGGCGGACAACCTGGACGTGCTGCCCACGATCCCGACCGAGAGCCTGAGCACCGCGCCGAGCGACCTGGGTGACCGGTACAAGACCAGCCCGATGTCGTCGTTCCAGTTCCTCGCGTTCCCGACGTTCGACAAGGACTACAGCAACCCGGACGTGCGCAAGGCCATCTCGATGGCGATCGACCGTGACGAGATCACCAAGTCGGTCTTCAAGGGTTCGCAGACGTCGGCGCGCTCCTTCGTCGCGCCGGTCCTGCCGGGCTACCGGGAGGACACTGCGGGCAAGGCCGCCGAGTTCAACCCGACCGAGGCCAAGAAGCTCTACCAGGCCGCCGGCGGTCCGTCGAAGATCGTCATCTCGTACAACGGCGACGGCGGGCACAAGGACTGGGTCGACGCCACTGTCAACCAGCTCAAGACCAACCTGGGTGTGGACGCGGTCGGCTCGGTCGAGCCGAAGTTCGCCGACCTGCTGACCAAGGTCGAGAAGAAGACGCCGGTGGGTGCGTTCCGGATGGGTTGGGTCATGGACTACCCGACCATGGAGGACTACCTCGGCCCGCTGTACAGCACGAACGGCTCGTCGAACTACTACGGCTACAGCAACCCGGAGTTCGACAAGCTGGTCAAGGAGGGTTCCGCCGCCAAGACGCAGGACGAGGCGATCGCCAAGTACCAGCAGGCGGAGGACATCCTGGCCAAGGAGATGCCGGTCATCCCGCTCCGCTTCGGCGAGAACGTGTTCGGCCACTCCTCCAAGGTCAAGAACGTGGAGATGGACCTGTTCCAGCGGGTCAACCTCGTCAAGATCGAAGCAGCCAACTGAGCTGACCATGGTGTGGGCCACCCGGGCGACGAAGCCCGGGTGGCCCGGACCGCACCACCGGGGCCGGGCCGCAGCAGCGGACCCGGCGTCGGTGGTGCCGGCTTCCCCGGGCCGGACGGCACGTCTCCGATATTTCGGGTACGACCAGAGATGCCGTCCTGCGACCCTTTCGCACATTTCCGGAGAGACTGCTAAGCATGTTCCGCTACATCCTGCGGCGCCTACTGCAGATGGTCCTGGCGTTCTTCGGGACCACCCTGATCGTCTACGCGCTGACATTCGCCGGGCAGGGCGACCCGATCCAGGCGCTCGCCGGCGAACGGCCGGTGACGCCAGCCCAACGGGCCTACCTGACCGAGAAGTACAACCTTGATCAGACGGGCGTCGGCGGCTTCTTCTACCGCTACTTCGACTACGTGAAGGACCTGCTCCAGGGCAACCTGGGCGAGTCGCTCACCGGTCGGAGCATCGGTGACATCCTCCAGCAGGCCTGGCCGGTCACCGTGCGGCTCGCGCTCATCGCGCTCGCTGTGGCGATCATCTTCGGCGTCACCGCCGGGGTGCTCGCCGGCATCCGCCGGGCCAGCATCTTCGACAACTCGACGCTTGTGCTGACCCTGCTGGTGCTGGGCATCCCGACCATCGTGCTGGCGCCGCTGGCGCAGTACTTCCTCGGCGTCAAGTGGCAGCTCTTCCCACCCACCGCCGGCTCCGACCCGACGTTCTACGCGCTCCTGCTGCCCGGCATCGTGCTCGGCTCGCTGTCGTTGGCTACCGCTCTGCGGCTCACCCGGGCCTCGGTGGCGGAGAACCTGCGCGCGGACTACGTCCGGACCGCCCGGTCCAAGGGCCTGGTCAAGCGGCGCATCGTCGTCGTCCACGTGCTGCGCAACTCCCTGATCCCGGTGGTCACCTTCCTCGGTGTGGAACTGGGCAACCTGATGAGCGGCGCGATCATCACCGAGGGCGTCTTCAACATCCCCGGCGTGGGCTTCAACCTCTTCCGCGGCATCCGCACCGAGGACGGCCCCCTGGTGGTGGGCATCGTCAGCGTGCTGGTCGTGGTCTACCTGGTCTCGAACCTGGTGGTGGACGTCCTGTACGCCGTACTCGACCCGAGGATCCGCTATGAGTGATTTTGAAACTGTGGCGGCTACCGAGAACCAGGCCGCGCGACGTGGCCCCTCGGGGGAGCCGGGCACACCCAACCAGGTCGGCGCCGCGAACAAGCCCCGCAGCCTGGCCGGGGACGCCTGGCGCGACCTGCGCCGCAACCCGATCTTCTGGATCTCGCTGGCGCTGGTCGTCATCTTCAGCCTGATGGCGCTGTTCCCCGGCGTCTTCACCGCCAACAACCCGAACGACTGCCTGCTCTCCCGGCAGCACGCCGGGCCGTCCGGCGGGGCAATCTTCGGGTACGACTTCCAGGGCTGCGACACGTACTCCCGGGCGGTCTACGGCACCCGGGCGTCGCTGCTGGTCGGCTCACTCGCCGCGTTCGGCACCGGGATCATCGCGCTGGTGATCGGCATGCTGGCCGGCTACTTCGGCCGCTGGGTCGACGCGGTGCTCTCCCGGGTGATCGACGTGGTGCTCGGCATCCCGCTGCTGCTGGCCGCGATCGTGCTGCTCAAGCGGGTGTCCAGTGACAGCCAGTGGGCTCGGATCGGCGCGGTCGTCTTCGTGCTGGCCCTCCTCGGCTGGACAACCGCCGCCCGCGTGGTCCGGTCCTCGGTGATCACCGCCAAGGAGCAGGACTACGTCGCGGCGGCCCGGATGCTCGGCGCCGGCAACAGCCGGATCATGTGGCGGCACATCCTGCCGAACTCGCTGGCCCCGGCGATCGTCGTGCTGACCATCGCGCTCGGCTCGTTCATCGCGGCCGAGGCGACGCTCTCCTTCCTGGGCATCGGCCTGAAGGCACCCACCATCTCGTGGGGCCAGGACATCGACACCGGCCGGATCCACATGCGGGAGGCGGCCACCCCGTTGATCGTCCCGTCGGCCTTCCTGGCGCTGACCGTGCTGGCGTTCATCATGCTCGGCGACGCGATCCGTGACGCCTTCGACCCGAAGCTGCGGTGATCCCTCACATGCGAGCGCGAGGAGTGAGCGAAGCGAGCCCCGCAGTCGCGAGCGAAAGGCAGGCACAGTCATGACCATCAATCCCACGCCCGCCTCTGCCACACCCGAGGGCGGTCACCTGCTGGAGTTGCGGGACCTGCACGTCGAGTTCCGCACCAACGAGGGCGTCGCCCGGGTGATCAACGGGGTGTCGTACCACCTGGACGCCGGCGAGACCCTTGCCGTGCTCGGCGAATCCGGCTCAGGTAAGTCGGTCACCGCCCAGGCGATCATGGGCATCCTGGACACCCCGCCCGCGTTCGTCCGCTCCGGCCAGATCCTCTACCAGGGTGAGGACCTGCTGACCCGCTCCGAGGAGCAGCGCCGGCAGGTACGCGGCAAGGAGATCGCGATGATCTTCCAGGACGCGCTCTCCGCCCTCAACCCGGTCTTCCCGGTCGGTTGGCAGATCGGCGAGACGCTGCGCCAGCGCGCCGGCATGTCCCGAGCCGACGCTCGACGTCGTGCCGTCGAACTGATGGACCTGGTCAAGATCCCGGGTGCCGCCAAGCGGATCGGCGACTACCCGCACCAGTTCTCCGGCGGTATGCGGCAGCGCGTCATGATCGCCATGGCGTTGGCGCTGGACCCGAAGGTGCTGATCGCCGATGAGCCGACCACGGCACTCGACGTGACAGTGCAGGCCCAGATCATGGACCTGCTGGCCGACCTTCGCCGGGACCTCAACATGGCAATGATCCTGATCACCCACGACCTGGGTGTGGTCGCCGGTGTCGCGGACCGGATCGCTGTCATGTACGCCGGCCGGATCGTCGAGCACGCCGACGTCCGCCCGCTCTACAAGGCGCCCGCCCACCCGTACACCAAGGGGTTGTTGGAGTCGATCCCGCGCCTGGACGTCCGCGGCCAGGAACTGTCGACGATCAAGGGGTTGCCGCCGAACCTGATGCGCATCCCGTCCGGCTGCCCGTTCCACCCCCGGTGCCCGTACGTCCAGCAGGTCTGCGTGGACGAGGTGCCGCACGACCTGGTCCTCGGCGACGGCCGGACCAGCGCTTGCCACTTCGCGCAGGAGGTCCGTGATGACAGCGTCGCCCGCTAGCCCCGCCAAGGTCCGCGGCGAGACCATCCTCTCCGTCGACAACCTGGTGAAGCACTTCCCGATCACCCAGGGCGTGCTGTTCCAGCGGCAGATCGGGGCGGTGAAGGCCGTCGACGGGGTGAGCTTCGAGCTGCGTCGGGGCGAGACGCTCGGCGTGGTCGGCGAGTCCGGCTGCGGCAAGTCCACCCTCGCCCGGCTGCTGATGCGGTTGGAGACGCCCACCTCCGGACGCGCCACCCTGGAGGGCAAGGACCTGTTCAAGGCTTCCGGGGGCGAGCTGCGCCGGTTGCGCCGCAACATGCAGATGGTGATGCAGGACCCGTACACCTCGCTGAACCCGCGGATGACCGTCGGCGACATCATCGGCGAGCCGTTCGAGATCCACCCGGACGCCGCGCCGAAGGGCAGCAAGGCCAAGCGGGTCCAGGAACTGTTGGACCTGGTCGGGCTCAACCCGGAGCACATCAACAGGTACCCGCACCAGTTCTCCGGCGGTCAGCGTCAGCGCATCGGCATCGCCCGCGCCCTCGCGCTGAAGCCCGAGGTGATCGTCTGCGACGAGCCGGTGTCCGCGCTGGACGTCTCCATCCAGGCCCAGGTGATCAACCTGCTGAAACAGCTACAGGGCGAGCTGGGGCTCTCGTACATCTTCATCGCGCACGACCTGTCCGTGGTGCGGCACATCGCCGACCGCGTCGCGGTGATGTACCTCGGCCGGATCGTCGAGATCGGCACCGAGGACGAGATCTACGAGCGGGCCACCCACCCGTACACCCAGGCCCTGCTCTCTGCCGTGCCGGTGCCGGACCCGGAGGCCCGCGACCAGCGCAACATGATCCGGCTGGTCGGCGACGTGCCCAGCCCGGCCGACCCGCCGAGCGGGTGCCACTTCCGCACCCGCTGCTGGAAGGCCCAGGACATCTGCGCCGTCGAAGACCCGCCGACCGTGCCGAGGGCAGCGGACCCGCACCCGTCCGCCTGCCACTTCGCCGAACTCCGCCCAACCCTCCCGGCCTAACCGGCTTCCCAACTACGGTGATCATGGGGTTGACGGGCCGTTTCGTCCGGCTTGTCGCCCGTCAACCCCATGATCAACCCGGGATTAGTGGAAGAAGTGGCGGGTTCCGGTTAGGTACATCGTTACGTTGGCCTTTTTGGCTGCTTCGATTACCTCTTCGTCGCGGATGGAGCCGCCGGGCTGCACGATGGCGCGGACGCCGGCGTCGATGAGGATCTGCGGGCCGTCGGCGAACGGGAAGAACGCGTCCGAGGCGGCGACCGACCCCCGGGCCCGGTCGGCGCCGGCGCGGGTGACCGCGAGCTGCGCCGAGTCGACCCGGTTGACCTGACCCATGCCGACCCCGACGGTGGCGCCATCCTTGGCGAGCAGGATCGCGTTGCTCTTCACCGCGCGGACCGCCCGCCAGGCGAACGCGAGGTCCCGCAACAGCTCCTCGTCGGCGGCCTCACCGGTCGCCAACTGCCAATTCGCCGGGTCGTCACCGGGGGCGTTCACCCGGTCGGCGACCTGGGCCAGCACGCCACCGGTCACCGGCCGCAACTCCACAAGCGCCGGCGTCCAGGCCGGCGCCCGCAGCAGCCGGACGTTCTTCTTGCCCTGCAACACCTCGACCGCGCCCTCGTCGAAGCCGGGGGCGACCACCACCTCGGTGAAGATCTCGGCGACCTGCCGGGCCAGCTCGACCGAGACCGGCCGGTTGACCGCGATGACACCGCCGTACGCCGACACCGGGTCGCAGGCGTGCGCCAGGCGGTGTGCCTCGGCCACGTCCGCGCCGACAGCGATGCCGCACGGGTTGGCGTGCTTGATGATCGCCACCGCCGGCTGGTCGGCGAAGTCGTTCGCGGCCCGCCAGGCGGCGTCCGCGTCGACGTAGTTGTTGTACGACATCTCCTTGCCGTGCAGCTGCTCGGCCTGGGCCAGCCCCGCCGGGGCGTCCGGGTCGGTGTAGAGCGCGGCGGGCTGGTGCGGGTTCTCCCCGTAGCGCAGCGCTGTCGACTTGCGCAGCGCCAGCCCGGCGAACTGCGGCCACCAGTCGTCGGTGGGTGCCAGCTCCTGGGCGCACCACCGGGCCACCGCCACGTCGTACTCGGCGATGTCGGCGAACGCCCGAGCCGCCAACGCGCGACGCTGGGCCAGTGTGAAGCCACCCTCGCTGAGCGCTCCGAGCAGCGCCGGGTAACCGGTCGGGTCGGTGAGCACGGCGACCGACGCGTGGTTCTTGGCGGCGGCCCGCACCATGGCCGGGCCACCGATGTCGATCTGCTCCACGCACTCCTCGACGTCGGCGCCGGAGGCGACGGTCGCCTGGAACGGGTAGAGGTTGGAGACCAGCAGGTCGAACGCCGCCACGCCCAGCTCGTCGAGCTGCGCCACGTGCGTGTCCTTACGCAGGTCCGCGAGGAGGCCCGCGTGCACCTTCGGGTGCAGGGTCTTCACCCGGCCGTCGAGCACCTCGGGGAACCCGGTCACCGTCTCCACCGGCGTCACCGGCACCCCGGCGGCGGCGATGGTGCCCGCCGTGCTGCCGGTGGACACGATCTCCACGCCGGCCGCGTGCAGGGCCTGAGCCAGCTCGACCAGCCCGGACTTGTCGTAGACGCTGACCAGCGCCCGCCTGATCGGGCGGCGCCCGTCCTGAGTGGGACTCACGGAACCGTGACCTTCCTTCCGGTGATGGTCCAGCCTTCGCGGACCAGCCGACCGACCTGCTCGACGAGCTGGCGCCGCTCGGCTTCCTTGATGCGCTCGGTGAGCGTGTCGACGTCGTCGTCGTCCAGCACCGGCACCGCGACCTGCGCGACGATCGGCCCGGTGTCCATGCCGGCGTCGACGAAGAAGAGGGTGGCTCCGGTGAGCTTCACGCCGTAGGCGAGGGCGTCACGCGGGCCGTGGATGCCGGGGAACGCCGGCAGCAGCGTGTTGTGGGTGTTCAGGTAGCGGTCACCGAAGGCGGCGAGGAAGTGCGGGCCGACCAGCTTGAGGAAACCGGCGGAGATGACCAGGTCGGGCTGGTGCTTCGCGACGTGCGCGGTGAGCGCGTGGTCCCAGTCCTCCCGGGTGTCGTGGTCGCGGACCCGCTCGACGAAGGTCGGCACCCCCGCCGCGTCGGCCCGGTCCAGGCCCGCGATGCCGTCGCGGTCCGCGCCGACCGCGACGACCTGTGCGCCGTACGCGGGGTCGGCGGCGGCGTCCAGCAGCGACTGGAGGTTGCTCCCGGAGCCGGAGATGAGGACGACGATGCGGGCGACGGACGCGGGCTCGGTCACCGGGCCACCCTATCGGGCAGGTCAGGGACGCCCTTCGGCTGGGCGGCGCGCCGATCTTCGACGGTGCCGACGTGCGTCGACCCGGTACGCTGCCGCTCGCTGGGGCCGAACGCCGCGCCGGCCCACACACCACCCCTGATCCGGCACACCGAGTGGCCGACAAGGGCCTGCTTGGGTGTTTTAGGAGACATGTCGTCCTGTTGCTGTACTGGGCTTTGGGAGGACTGACCGCGATCATGGATGGAAACAAAGAGCACCAACTGACGGAACCAGTCCAAGGAGCTTCTCGAATGCAGCCCGGTAACCCCGGTCAGGACCCGTACGGCCAGCAGCCCAACCAGGACCCGACCGCTCCCCAGCCGCCGGCCGCCCCGTACGGCCAGCAGCCCACCTCCGGCCAGCCGTACGGCCAGCCGCAGCAGGACCCGTACGCCGCGCCGCAGGCCCCGTACGGCCAGCAGCCCACCTCGGGACAGCCGTACGGTCAGCAGCCGCCGTACCAGGACCCGTACGCCCAGCAGCAGCCGCCGTACGGCGCCGGCCCGACGTACCCGAACGCCGGGTACCCGCAGCAGGGGCAGGGGCAGAACAACACCCTCGGCCTGGTGTCGATGATCCTCGGTATCGCGTCGATCCCCCTGGCCTGCTGCGCCATCCTGGGCATCCCGGTCGGCATTGGGGCCCTGGTGACCGGCTACCTGGGCAGGCAGAAGGCTGCCCAGGGGCAGGCCAGCAACGCTGGTCAGGCCAAGGCCGGCCTGATCTGCGGCGCGGTCGGCGTCGGGCTCGGCATCCTCGCGGTCATCCTGAGCGTCGTGCTGAACGTCAACCTGCCCGCCCAGCCCTGACAGGCTCGGATTCGACGGGGCGCTCCGGGGTTCGCCCGGGGCGCCCCGCGCTCGTCCAGGGCTAGCGGGTCAGCGCACGGGTGGCGGCGGCGCCGATGAGCGCGCCGGCCGCGATGACACCGGCCGCCACCGCCCCGACCTGCCAACCCACCGGCCCGACCTGGGACAGCCGACCGGCGCCCAGCGGCCCGCCGGAAACCGCCGCGGCCGCACCGAGCACCACGCCGGCCACCGGCCCGGCCAGCACCGCCGGCGCTAGCAACTCGGCCCAACGCTGCGCGGCCCGCTCCGGGACGGCGAGTCGAGCCACCCGACGGGCGAGCAGCCAGCCGGCGACCATCCCGGCCAGCACCGGCACCGCCAGCAGCAGGGCGCCGAAGCCGTCCACCGGGCCACGCGGCAGGCCGGCGAGCAGCGGCACGGCCGGCAGCGCGCCGACCGACACCTCGCTGGTGCGGACCGCGGTGTCGGTCCCGACCGCGAAACCCGGCCCGAGCAGGTAACTGGTCGACCAGACCGCCGCGTTGGGCGCGTACGCGACGCTGACCAGGGTGATGCCGGCCTGCCCGGCGACCCCGGTCCGGTAGGCCCCGATCATGTCGGCCGCGTCGCCACCGCCGGTGGCCACCGCCAGGCCGGCCGCGCCCGCGCCCGCGCCGAGCAGCAGCAGCACGGCCACCAGGCCGGTGCGAACGCCGTCGCGCACCGGACCCGGCAACCGGGTGACGAGCAGCCGGGTCACGGCGGTGATCCGGACCGCGCCGACCAGCGCGGCGAGCGTGCCGACCACAGCGAACGTGGCGCCCGACCGGATCACCGAGACATCCGGCCCGCCGGTGCCGACCAGCACCGCCGCGAGCGCGCCGAGCAGCGCGTACGCGATGCCGACCGCACCTGCGGCGAGCAGTGCCCGGCGCGGTGAGCGGGTGTCGCGAGCGCCGATCGCGCGGCTGACGTGCACACCGGCGCGGGTCAGCCGCCAGAGCGCGAGCACTGTCAGCGCGAGCGGGGCGAGCCCGAGCGGACCGGACTCGGTGTGCAGGGGCACGCCGTGCCCGAGCAGCCAGCCGGCCAGCGCGGTGCGCAGGGTGCCGGTGACTGTGGTGGAGTCCGCGCCGA